>CAYPNI010000067.1:0-17555 GCA_964411925.1 uncultured Nitrospirales bacterium | reverse complement strand
GGGCGGAGAGGTAAAGCGATGAAGCGACTACTCCTTTGTTTGGTAGCGGCGACTATCGCTGCCGGGTGCGGCGGCACTCCAGAGGGCGACTCCGCATCAGGCGGTGGCGATCGTGACATTCGCGTCGCGTATGTCACGAACGGGATCGACCCGTTCTGGACGATCGCGCAGGCGGGCGCGGAAGCCGGCGCGAAAGATTTCGGTGTGTCGGTTGAGGTGTTGATGCCGCCGAAGGGGCTGGTGGACCAGAAGCGGATGGTCGAGACGCTGCTGTCGAACGGCAGCGACGGCATCGCGATTAGCCCGATCGACGCGGCGAACCAGGTCCAGATGATCAACGAAGCCGCAATGGTGACCAACGTCATCACGCACGATTCCGATGCGCCCGGATCGAACCGGCTGTGCTTCATCGGTATGGACAACTACACGGCTGGCCGCCAGGCGGGCAAGCTCGTCAAAGAGGCGTTGCCAGACGGGGGCGAGCTGATGATATTCGTGGGCCGGCTCGAACAACTCAATTCCCAACAACGCCGGCAGGGCGTCATCGACGAGTTGTTGGGCCGCCCGGTGCAGAAGAGCGGGCCGGACATGACATTCGACGCGTCCGATGCGAAACTCGAGGGCAACGGGTTTACGATCCTCGGCACGCGCACGGACAATTTCGACTACGCGAAGGCGAAGTCGAACGCGGAAGACACCATTGCGGCGTACGCGGGGCTGGATGGGATGGTCGGGTTGTTCGCATACAACATTCCGAACTGTTTGTCCGCCGTGAGGGAAGCGAACAAGCTTGGCCAGATCAAGCTCGTGAGTTTCGACGAGCAGGACGGCACGCTGCAGGGCATCACGGACGGCCACGTGCACGGAACGGTGAGCCAGCAACCCTATCAATACGGCTACGAGTCTGTGCGGGTTTTGGCGGCGCTCGCGCGCGGCGACCGAACGGTTCTGCCGGAGGGCGGATTCATCGAAGTGCCTTCCGTCATCGTGCGCAAGGACAACGTTACCGAGTTCTGGGCAAACCTGCGGAAGCTCAAGGGCGAAGGCTGAGCGTGACGGCAAACGCGCCCCCGCCCCTGCTCGAGGTCCGCGGCCTGTGCAAATCCTTTCCCGGCGTTCGCGCGCTGCATCACGTCGATTTGACGCTGGGGCGCGGCGAACTGCTGGCCGTGGTGGGTGAGAACGGCGCGGGCAAATCCACGCTGATGAAGATCCTCGCGGGAATTCAGTCGCCGGACGCGGGAGAAATTCGGATCGATGGGGCGGCGGTCCGGCTGGCGGGCGTGCGCGACGCGCTCGGGCGCGGGATCGCGCTCATTCATCAGGAATTGAACCTCGCGGACAACCTCGACGTCGCATCGAACATCTTTCTCGGTCGCGAACCGCGGCGCTGGGGGTTCGTCGATCGGCGCGCATTGCACGCGCAGGCACGCGACGTGATCGGCCGGCTGGGCGAGTCGATCGCCGCGGAGACCGCCGTCGCGAAACTGGCCATCGGACTCCGGCAGATGGTGGAGATCGCGAAGGCGTTGTCCGTCGACGCGCGCATTCTCATTATGGACGAGCCGACTTCGAGCTTGTCGCAGCGCGAAACCGACCACCTGTTCCGCGCGATCCGGGAACTGAAGGCGGCGGGCGTGAGCATCATCTACATTTCCCACCGCCCCGCCGAGGTGAAGTTGCTGGCCGATCGGGTCATCGTGCTCCGAGACGGCGAAAACGCGGGTGAACTCAGGCGCGATGAAATCGATCACGACCGGATCATCCGCATGATGGTCGGCCGCGATCTGCCGAAGCGACGGGGGTCCGGATCGGTGCCGGCCGGCGATGTCCTGCTCGACGTGCGCGGTCTGGTGACGGACGCGTACCCGGCGGCGGCGAACGATTTGTCGGTGCGCGCGGGCGAAATCGTCGGGTTAGCGGGGTTGGTCGGCGCGGGGCGTACCGAGTTTCTCGAGACGGTGTTCGGCGTGCGCAGGCGGCTTGGCGGCGAAGTGCGCGTGTCGGGCACCGCGCTGGAGTTGGCGTCTCCCGCGGCCGCGATTCGCGCCGGGATGTCGCTCGTGCCTGAAGATCGCAAACGTTGCGGACTGGTGCTGCCGATGTGCGTGCGGGAAAACGTGAACCTGGTCACGTTAAAGGACACCGCGCGCGCGGGTTTTTACGACCGCGCGGGCGAGCGGCGGCTCGGGCGCGAGACGGTCGATCGGCTGAAGATCCGCGCGCGGAATCCGGAACACGTCGTGCAATTGTTGTCCGGCGGAAACCAACAAAAGGTCGTGTTCGGCAAATGGCTCGCCGCGCGGCCGCGCGTGCTGTTGCTCGACGAGCCGACCCGCGGGATCGACGTCGGCGCGAAGGGCGAGATTCACGAGATTATGCGCGGGCTCGCGCGGGACGGCGCGGCGGTGTTGTTCGTGTCGAGCGAACTGGAAGAGATTCTCGACGTGGCCGATCGTGTGCTCGTGATGCACGAAGGGCGCATCGCGGGCGAACTCGGCCGTGACGCGTTGAGCGAGGAGGCGATCATGCGACTCGCGACGGGCGGCACGCGAAATTGACTAGCGGTACGGCCTGATGGGGACGGAATCGATTTAGCGCGAGGTCGGAGTTGGGATCGATCAAGAAAATACTTGGGATTTTCGGGCTGCTGGTCGTGATCTGCGCGTTCACGGCGATTATGAACCCGAATTTCCTGAGCGCTTACAACCTCCAAAACACGCTGCGGTGGACCGCGCTGTACGGAATCATCAGTATCGGCGTCGCGTTTGTGATCATCAGCGGCGGCATCGATCTGTCCATCGGGTCCGTCGTGGGGCTGACGGGCTCCCTCCTTGCATGGATGCTGACCGTACGCGGCGTGCCCGTGCCCATCGCGTTGCTCCTGTGCCTCGCGTTGGGTCTCGCGATCGGGTTCGCCCACGGCCTGTTGATCACGAAGCTGAAGTTGCAGCCCTTTGTCGTGACGCTGTGCGGCCTCTTGTTCTATCGCGGCATGGCGCGACTGATCACGGATGACCAAAGCCTGGGGTTCGGATCAAACTTCGAGGGCCTCCGGACGCTCGCGACGGGAAGCATCCCGATCACGCCGGATTTCTCGATTCCGTTGCCGGTCGTTCTGTTGACGGTCATAGCCATCGTGGCGGCGGTGCTACTCCGGCTCACCGTCTTCGGGCGCTATTTGCTCGCGCTCGGTAACAATGAGGAAGCCGCCCGCTACAGCGGGATCAACACCGACCGTGTGGTGATCGCGTCGTACGTCTTCTGCTCCGTGCTAGCCGCGCTCGGCGGCGTGCTGTTCGCACTGGACGTGAACTCGATTCAGCCGTCGGGCCTCGGAGAGTTCTACGAGCTGTACGCGATCGCGGCCGCCGTGTTGGGCGGATGCAGCCTGCGCGGCGGCGAGGGCACGGTGCTGGGCGTGGTCATCGGCGCGGCGGTGATGCGCGTGCTCTACAACGCGATCAACATCCTGCACATCCCGACTCATCTGGAGTTCGCCATCATCGGAATTGTCATTCTCGCCGGCGTCGTTGCAGACGAAGTCATACGGCGGCTGGTCCTGCGGCGGCGGGTAGCTTCCGGGGCCACCGATTAGCATTAAAACTCCGGCGAATTCGGCCGACATGGAAGCGGCACTCCCGCGAATCCATTTCTTGTTGGCGTCGAACCTGGGGATGGCAATATGAATCGAAAATGGACCGCGCGAATCCCGCTGGCTGCGTATGCCGTGCTCGGCTATTTGGCGCTCAGCAGTGCGTACATGGCGACGGGTGTGCACCGTGCGGGCTTGATGCGTGCGACGTATGCGCCGGCTCCGGCGGGGATGGTTTTAGTGCCTCCGGGGTTCACGATTCTCGGCAGCGCCGATCCTCTGGCGGGTGCGGACGAGGGCGATCTGCACTCGGAATTCATCCCGGCGTTTTACATCGACGTGCACGAAGTGACGAATGCCGAGTATCGGAAGATTAATCCGGCGTTCGAATTCGCGCCCGGGCGTGAAGACTACCCCGCTACAGGAATTACGCGGGCCGCGGCGAGAGAATACGCGGCGCGGGTCGGCAAACGGCTCCCGACGCGCGCGGAGTGGGAGAAGGCGGCGCGCGGGACCGACGGTCGAGCGTATCCCTGGGGGAACGACTTCCGCGGAGAAATCGCGAACCTCGGCGGCTCGGATGGTCTTTGCCGCGTCGGCACGCATCCGGAAGGCGCAAGTCCCTACGGTGCGCAAGACATGGCCGGCAACGCGTGGGAGTGGGTGGACGACACGCACAGCGAATCGTCCCTCTTCGGCCGGCGCGGGCAGCGGCGCGAAATCATCAAAGGTGGGGCGTACGCGTACAGTGCAAACGAGGCCCGCGCGTCTTACAACGGTTTCGAGGCGGTCGGCAGCACGTGCAACGACGTCGGGTTCCGCTGCGCGATGGACGCGAGGCGCCTTTAAGCGCGCTGGGCGCCGTTCGTTGAGGGTCGTTCCATCGGCTGCTAAGATAGATCAGCCGTCGAGGAACGACCCGTGCGCCGGACCAGACAGATCAAACTCGTAGTTGCGGCATTGGTATGCGCGTTCCTGCCGTCGATTACGGTGCAGGCTCAAGATTCCGTCAGCTACAACCGCGACGTCCGCCAGATACTCTCGAACAATTGCTTCAAGTGCCACGGGCCCGATGCACGGGCGCGCAAGGGCCGGCCGCAGCTCGACACCTTCGGCACCGCCACACAGGCATGGCGCAGCGGCAAGGCGCCCATCGTTCCGGGCGACCCGGGCGCGAGCGAGATGATTCGCCGGGTCACCTCGGACATCGCGAATTACCGAATGCCGCCGGCCGAAGAGGGCGACGCCCTCGCTCCCGATGAGATCGCGACGCTGCGGCAATGGATCGCGGAAGGCGCGGAATACGAGAAGCACTGGTCGTACATCGCGCCCGAACGCCCCCAACTGCCCGAGGTGAGCGAAGGTCGCTGGCCGCGAAACGATATCGATCGTTTTGTGCTGGCGCGGCTGGATCGCGAAGGCCTGGGGCCATCGGCGGAAGCGGACAAGTACACGCTCGTGCGGCGGGTCTATCTCGACCTGATCGGGCTGCCGCCCACGCCGGATGAGATGAAACACTGGACGCGCCGCTGGAACGACCGGACCTACGAACGGCTCGTGGACGAATTGCTCGCATCGCCGCGGTACGGCGAGCGGTGGGCGCAGATGTGGCTCGATCTGGCGCGCTACGCCGACTCGCGTGGCTACGAGAAGGACGACTTCAGGACGATCTGGCCGTATCGCGACTGGGTGATTCGCGCGTTCAACGCCGACATGCCGTATGACCAGTTCACGATCGAACAGCTCGCGGGCGATCTGTTGCCCAATCCGACGCAGGACCAGCTCGTCGCGACCGCGTTCCATCGCAACACAATGAACAACGACGAAGGTGGCACGGACGACGAGGAGTTCCGCGTCGCGGCCGTGATCGACCGCGTCAACACGACGTACCAGGTGTGGATGGGTACGACGATGATGTGCGCGCAATGCCACACCCACAAGTACGACCCGATCGAGCAGACCGAGTTTTACGAGTCCTACGCATTTTTCAATCAGACGCAGGACTCGGACAAGCAGGACGAGCAGCCGACGCTCGCTGTGGCGAGTCGTGAGAAGGTCGCGCGATGGGAGGAACTTAAGCCGCAGTACGCGGACCTCAAGAAGGAAATCGACCGCGTGCGGAAAGATCTCGAGGCCGAAGGCCTGTCCGACGCGGACCGCGCGAGGCTCGAAGCGGAAAAGACGGAGCTGGAGGCCCGATTCAGCCCGATCAAGAAGGAAAAAGAGGGACTCGACAAGGAAATCCCCGTCATACCGATATTGCGCGAGCTCTCGCTGGAGGAGAGACGCGAGACGCGCGTTTTCTCACGCGGCAGCTTTCTGAACCCGGGCGACGAGGTCTCACCGGACACGCCGGACACGTTCCCGCCGTTCCCCGCGGAGTTTCCGCGCGATCGGCTGGGGTTCGCGCAGTGGCTGATGGCGCCGGAGAACCCGTTGACGGCCCGCGTCGCGGTGAACCGCTACTGGGAACGGTTCTTCGGCACGGGCCTGGTCGCCACGCCCGAGGAATGGGGCACGCAGGGCGAGTTGCCGTCCCACCCCGAACTGCTTGACTGGCTCGCGGTCGAGTTCCGCGAATCCGGCTGGAGTTTCAAGAAGCTGTGCAAATTGATCGTGATGTCGGCGACCTACCGCCAGACCTCGGCGGTTTCTCCCGAGTCGCTGGAACGCGACGTCAACAACCGCCTGCTCGCGCGCGGGCCGCGGTTTCGGCTGGAGGCAGAGACCGTTCGCGACGCGGCGCTGGCAACGGCTGGACTGCTCAGCGAAAAGATGTACGGCCCGTCGGTCTTCCCGCCACAACCCGAAGGCGTGTGGAATGTTGTGTACAACGGCGAACGGACCTACGAGACGAGCGCCGGCGAGGATGCGCGCCGCCGGGGCCTCTACACGTTCATCCGCCGCACGACGCCGTATCCGTCGATGATTGCCTTTGACGGGACGTCGCGCGAGGTGTGCACCATTCGCCGCGTGCGAACGAATACCCCGTTGCAGGCGCTGGTGACACTGAACGATCCGGTGTACATCGAAGCAGCGCAGGCCCTGGCGCGCGTGGTCGTCGCCGAAGGCGGTACATCCGACAAGCGCAAAGCGCGGCTTGCATTCGAATCGGCGCTGGCGCGCCCGCCGACGAGCGCTGAACTCGACCGCGTAGTGGCGTTGTACGCGCAGGAATCGGCGCAGTTCGCGTCGACGCCGGAGGCGGCGCTCAAGATGGCGACGGATCCTATCGGGCCCGCGCCGGAGGGCGCCGAGGTTGCGGAGCTGGCCGCGTGGAGCACGGTGGCGAATATGCTGCTCAATTTGGACGAGTTTGTGACGAGGCGATAGGATGCGTGACGTGAACCCTGAACTTTGTCCTTACCTCGACATCACGCGGCGGCACTTTTTGGGCTCGTGCAGCGCGGGCCTGGGCGCGGTCGCGCTCAACGCGCTCCTGGGCGCGAACCCGGCCGCCGCCTCGACGCTGTCCGGCATGCCGCATTTCGCGCCGAAGGCGAAACGCGTCATTTACATCCACCTCGCGGGATCGCCGCCACAACAAGACCTGTTCGACTACAAGCCGATGCTGAACAAGCACAACGGCGAACCCTGCCCGGACGAGATCTACCAGAACGAGCGATTCGCATTCATCAAGGGCCACCCGAAACTTCTCGGTACGCCGCACACGTTCAAGCAATACGGCCAGGCCGGCTGCTGGGTGTCGAACATATTGCCGCACTTTACCGAGATCGTGGACGATGTGACCGTCGTTCGGTCGATGTTCACGGATCAGTTCAATCATGCACCGGCGCAGTTGTTTCTCTACACCGGCGCGCCGCGCCCCGGCCGGCCGTCGATGGGCTCGTGGCTGACCTATGGGCTGGGCAGCGAGAACGAGGACCTGCCCGGGTTCGTCGTGCTCGTCTCGGGGAAGACGCCGGACGCGGGAAAGAGCGTGTGGGGCAGCGGATTTTTGCCGAGCGTTCACCAGGGCGTGCAATGCCGTAACTCGGGCGATCCGGTGTTGTACCTCAGCGATCCGGCCGGCATGGACCGCGAGCGTCGGCGCCGTACGCTGGACGCCATGCGCGACCTGAACGAAATGCAGCATGCACGCGACGGCGACCCCGAGACGCTCACGCGCATCGAACAGTACGAACTCGCCTACCGCATGCAGATCTCCGTGCCCGAAGTGATGAATATCGCGGACGAGCCCGAGCACGTTCGCGAGATGTACGGCGCGGACCCGGCGACGCCGAGCCTCGCGAACAACTGCCTGCTCGCGCGGCGACTGTCCGAAAAGGGCGTCCGCTTCGTGCAGATTTTTGACTGGGGCTGGGACGTCCACGGCGCGAGCGAGGGCAACGACATCCTCGATTACCTGCCCGAGAAGTGCAAGACGATGGACAGACCCGTGGCGGCGCTGATCAAGGACCTGAAACAACGCGGACTGCTCGACGAGACGCTTGTCGTCTGGAGCGGGGAATTCGGGCGCACGGCGATGAACGAGGAACGGGACGGATCGAAGTTTCTCGGGCGCGATCACCATCCCCACGCGTTCACGATCTGGCTCGCGGGCGGCGGCATCAAGCGCGGGGCGGTGGTGGGCGCGACGGACGATTTCAGTTACAAGGTCGTCGACACGCCGATCCACATCCACGATCTGCAGGCGACCATCCTGCACTGCATGGGCATCGACCACGAAAAGTTCACGTACCGCTTCGAAGGCCGCGACTACCGGTTGACCGACGTTCACGGACGCGTGGTGCCGGCGCTGCTCGCGTAGCGCAGATTACTTCACGCGCGTCAATTTGCGCACCGCGTGGTTCGCGAAGTCAGGGATGTAAATGTTCTCGTCCGCGTCGAAACACATGATGTCCGGCGAGAATACGCGCGCCTCCGTTGCCGGGCCGCCATCGCCCTGCAGGCCTACCTTTCCGGTGCCCGCGACGGTGTGGATGATGCCGTCCGGCGTCACGGCACGCACGCGGCGGTTGACCTGGTCGCCGATGTAGACCACGCCGGCGCTGTCCACGAGCACGCCGCAGGGTTCGCCGATGTTCGCTTGCAGGGCAGGTAGATTGTCACCGTTGTACTTCGGGTTTCCGGTGCCGGCGATCGTCGTGACGACGCCATCCGCGCCGATTCTGCGGATACGATGGTTCGCGAAGTCGGCGACGTAGAGATTTTCGTTCGCGTCGAAACACATCGCCGAGATGCCGTTGAACGCGGCCTGCACCGCCGGGCCGCCGTCGCCGCCGAACCCGTCTTCACCGGTCCCCGCGATCGTCGTGATCACGCCGTTCAGGTCAATCTTTCGGATGCGCCCATTGCCGGAATCGCCGATGAGTACTTCGCCGAGCGAGTTCATCAGCATGTGGTTGGCCCACGCGAGCTGTGCGCCGGTTGCAGGCCCGCCGTCTCCGGAGTATCCACGCTCGCCGGTGCCGGCGATCACGCGCGCGACGCCGTCCGAGTCCACTCTAAAAAGCTTCGAATGCCCACGGCTGAACACGTAGAGTCTGTCGTCTCGATCGACATGGAGGCCGTACGGTTCGAGCAGGTTTGTCCGCGACGCGAGGTGTACCCCGGTCTGCGGCGCAGTCTCGCCGGTTCCGGCGAAGGTCTCGATCGTGCCGTCCGTCCGCACACGCCGCACACGATTGTTGCGCGCGTCAACGAAATAGATTTGGCCCGCGCTGTCGACGTCCACGCACGACGGACCGTTGATCATCGCGCTGGCCGCGGGCCCGCCGTCGCCGGAGAAGCCGGCTTTGCCCGTACCGGCGATAGTCGTGATCACGAACCGCGGCGGTTCATCCGCGGACGCGAATACAGGCGAGACGAGCAGCGCGAAAGCGACCGCGAAGCGAAACTTCATGTGCGCCCTCCGACATCGACCGCGGATTCGACGGCAGAGGCCGGCGCGGGGTTTGAACCGCGCGCTACGGTTTCTTGTGCTTCGGGTACTCGTCGGGGACGACCTTGGTGCCCGTCGTGAACTTGAAGGGCGCATCCGTACCGCTGTCGTACGTGAGTTCGATGAAGTAGGCCGTCCAGCCCTTGGCCGGGGCGTCCACGCGCGCCGTATACACGCCGCCGCCCTGGTCGGCGAGCGGCGAACTCGTGTAGGCGTCCTTGATGCGCTCCTTTCGGAAGTCGCGCGCGTCGGGACTGGTCGCCTGCCAGAGCAGAACTTCGCGGGGCTTGTCGAGCGCGAGCACGCGTATTTCGCCATCGGGCTCGACGTTCCACGAGAACCGCGGACGCGGGACGTTGTGCACGATGGCGTGATACCACGCGATGACGCTCTGGATCGCGTCCGTGCCGCCCATTCCGTGGTCGGCGTTGGGCACGTAGCGCAGGTACTTCTCGCCCTGCAGATCGTTCCAATAGAACTGCCACGAATCGGGCAGGAAGAACTGATCGCCTGTGGCGTTCATGATGAATTTCGGGAGCTGGAGCCGGTCGCGGTATTCGTATGGCTCGACGATCTTCATGAGCTCGGCGTAACGCGGCTCGTCCTGCCGCTCCATCAGTCCCTGTGCGACGTAGTCCTGCACGGCGTTCGCATAGCGGCCGTAGACGTTGTAATGGTGCTCGAACGACGGGCGAACGTTCAGCATGTCGATGACAATGGGCGCGATGGCGACGACGCGGCCGTCCACTGCGGCCGTCGTCCACGTGGTCCAGCCGCGTTTCGATCCGCCGGAGACGACGAACTGCGTCACGGCCGTGCCGCCTCCCGCTTCGGACGACGTCAGCGCTGTGATTGTGTCCATCGCGCGGACGGCGGCCTTGGTCATCGGCAGGCGCATGGGCCACTTCGGGTCGCCGGTGTCGAGATACTTCTGCCAGGTGTAGGCGATGGCGGAGTCTTCCGAGCGCTTCTTGCCGTCGTCATTCGCGAACACGAGCGGCTGGTTCGGGATCATGCTGAGTTCGGCTGCGGCCGTGCCGGTTTGCGTGGCAATGCCTACGAGCATGGGATTGGGGCGCGACGGCGGCTCGATCTTGTCGTTGTTGCCGCCGCCGATATAGAGAAATCCAGTCGGGCTCTGCAGCTCCTTCGGCACGACGATGGTGAGCCAGTGCCACCAGATGGGCCTGTCCACTTCGGCTTCGGTCAACCACTGCTGCGAAGTCATTTTTACGACATAGGAGTCATACGTCTCGCCGGGGATCGTGTTCACCACCTCCCACGCGTAGTTCGGGTCAGGCGCGGCGACGTACTCGTCGAGCGGAGTGCGGGCGAGCCCGGCATCCGAGCGCGGCTCGGGCTTGGACGCGGCGCCGGCGAGCCCGGACGCGAGCAGACCGGCAGCTATGAGGAAGGTGACAGAGCGATGGCGCAAACAATCTAAAGGCATTTCACACGACTCCAGGTTGAATTGATCGGAAATCCGCCCCGACAGAATTCAATGCTGCGAGAATCCGCGCCAGATGTCAAGGCGGCCCGTGGAGAGTTCAGAATGGGCCGCAGTTGGATACAGCTGGAGTCCTGGGTGAATCAGCCGGGTGCGTTCGCAGTTTCTGGTGCGGCTGGTCCAGACTCGTCGTTGTACGCGCCGTTTCGCGTCCATCGACCGTAGTGGGCGCCGATTTAACAAGGCGTTCGTGTCCCAGTGTTCAGTCCGGAAGGTCGACGTGGGCACTGATGCGCATTCGGGCTGAACACAGTTGCACCATGTGCCGGCAGAGCGTGCGGTTTGTGCGTCCGATTGGCGTTCGAGTGGCACGGCACGCGATATGCTCCCGCGCTAACGGTACTGACGGAACGTGCGGAGGATCCGGTCATGAAACAAATCGGTTTAGCGGCGGCGGTGGCGGTAGTCGGACTCATGTGCGGGGGCGTGTTCGCGCAGCAGCCCCGGCATGACGAGCGTCATCCTGAACCGGGCCCTGGCGGTCCTGCCAAGTCGATGATGGGCCAGAAGTGCGCGATGATGGAGCAGAAAATGGATTCGATGCACGACCGGATGAAATCCGAACAGCAGAAGATCCGGGCGTTGCTGCAGGAAATGAACACAGCTACAGGCTCTGCCAAGACAGAAGCGATGGCCGCGGCGATCAATGCGATTGGTTCGAATTGCGACGAGATGCATCGCATGGAATCGGACATGATGCGCGCAATGATGGAGCATATGTCCGAGCACATGGCGCAAGGCGGGCCGAAGGAAATGCAGATGTGCCCGATGATGCAGGGCCACGGCGATGCCACTGGCGGCGAACACGGCGAGCACAGCACGCCCGCCCCGCCCCCGGGCGACGCCCCGAAACGTCCAGCTCCGTCCGAACCCACGCCGGACGACCACTCCGAGCACCACCCGAACCCGTGAGGCCAACAGGCTTAAGCGGGACCCCGCTTAAGCCTGTCACCCATATTCGCCGGTTCGTGTAGCGCATAGTCAGACGCGGGCCCCACTGCGAAGCGGTGCCCGCGTAATTATCGCACCGGCACGCCGCCGACCCACCAGGGGCTGGACCAGGCCATTCGTCCGTCGAGCTGGGTGACGCGGACGTAATAGTAGTCGCCGTCGGCGGGCGGATCGGGGTCGGTGTAGGCGATGGGCTGGTCGAGTGCGCCGTTCGGGTTGACCCAACGCAGGACGATTCGGTCGGTATAGCGGCCGGCGGGGATCTCCTGGGCAAACTCGCCGCCTTCAAACCCGGTAAAGTCGAACGCGACCTCGACCGGGTCGAACGCGCGCTCGGGGACATATGTGCGTGGAAACGTGACACCGGTCTCGGGCGTGGCCTCGGTGCGGACGTGGATGCGGGTCGCGTCCGTCGCGCCTTTGAGACGGAGCAGCATGCGTTCCTCGCGTCCGCGGCTGGCGAGCTGGAACTCGACGCGCTGAGGGTACGCCGGGTCGCGGCGGACCCACTCGCCTTCGTAATTGCCGAGGCCGAGCGCCTCCGCGGAGACGAGTTCCGCGCCGTCCACATCGAGTGTGCCGAGCCAGGTGCGGTTGCCGCGCGGCGCGTCGCGGATGAGGTCGTCCGACGGTGAAAAGAATGCGACGTCGAGGTACGCGTCCTGCGTGCGCGTCGCGGAAAGGAAATGCGTGGTCAAGACGATGTCACCGTTCTTGACGACGTCCACGGTGTCGATGGGCGCGGTTCCGAGGACGCGGCCCTCGATGGTGCGGTTGGGCGCGTAGTCCAGACGGGTGCCCATGAGCTTGCCGTTCAGGCGCAGGTCGAGGATTGTGCGCTGGCCGGTGGTGGCATAGGCCAGGCGATTGTTCATGGCGTCGAAGATGGCGGCGCTCGTTTTCTCCGGGGAGAGGACGGCGGCCAACCCGCCGAAGTGCTGCAGCGGGCCTTCGCGAAATCCGCCGCTGTACCCCGGCCGGCCGGAGTGGTCGTCGCTGGCGCCGACGAACCCGATGGTATGACCGTTTCGCAGGTAGTAGTCCGCGAACCACTCAAACGTGCCGTGCATGGACGACATCTCGAGCAGCGGTTCCTTGGTCGGGTGCGCGAGGCGCCAGTCGCCGGGGATGTGGGCGTGCGGGATGACGAAAACTTCACCGTCCTCGTAGAGACGGTCGAGGCCGTCGAAGAGGTCCCACAGGCCGGGCGTATCCTGGATCGGTACGCGCGTGCGGTTGTCCGGCGAGCGGAAATAGACGTTGTGATGACCGCCGGCCTCGACGATGGCGGACCACTCGTACGCGAGGAACGTGACGAACTCGCCCTCGCGGTTGTGCGCGCGGACGGCGTCTGCAAGCGCGGTCCACTCGCCGTCGTCCATCCAGATGTCGTGCTCGGAAAGGCAGACGAAGTCGAGCCGCGCGTCCTCGCGGGCGTAGCGGTAGAAGCCTTCGATGGTGCCCTGGCCCTCTGCCAGATTGGTGTGCGCGTGCGTGTCACCCCAGAGGATGCGGTGCGCGGGTTTCTCGGTCACCAGGATGGGATTGCTCAGGGCGCGAATCGCGCCAGTGCCGGAGGCGACTTCGTAGCGATAGACGCCCGGCGTATCCAGCTTGAGGCCGTCGAGCCTGGCCAGGCCGTCCTTTCCGGGGGTCAACGTGGCGATTTTCGCGCCGTTCAGCGTCACGGTGTAGGCGGGAACGTTCTGCGTGGCGCGATTGAAAAAGAGATCCTCCGTGCGCACGCGCAGGTCGAACGTTTCGCCTGGCGCGAGCACGCTGGGCGCGACGGCCGAGACGCGCTCGGCGGCGGCCCCCAGGACGTTGAAGCTCGGCCAGCGCGGCGAGAGAAAGTTGCCGTTTGCTTCGAGGTCCACGTACAGCGGGAACATCGCGCCTTGGACCTGCGTCGTTTGCAGTTGTAACCCGGCTGAGCCGCCAGACTTGTCGCCGTAGGTGATCGTGATGGTGTCGCCTTGTTTGAGCGCGGTGCCCTTGAGCGTGTACGTCGGGACGCCGACCGCATTGAAGATGTTGCCGTGCATGCCGAGGAGGGACTGCGAGGTGTTCTCCCACTGTGCGTCGGGATTCGAGCATCGGATCGTGATGTAGTTCAGCGCGGCTGGGTTTTCGCGCTGGAAAGGTTCGAGCCGGGCGACAATCTCGGAGGCGACCATCACGCCGCCGCCGGGCTGCATCGGCATTTCGCCGACGGTGTATGTTTGCTCGAACGTGACGAAGTCGAGCACGCGCCACGTGCCGGTCTCGCTCGCGGTGACCGTGCCGATGGCGCCGGGCATTTCCTCCTTGATCTGGAGTTCGCGGACGAGGCCTGGGATCGCGGGGAGCGTGACCATGGCGTACTGGCGGCGGTAGTTGATTTGCCGGGCTTGCGAAACGATGCGCGGCAGCTCGACGGGCAGGTTGACGCCCTGGGTGGACAGCGCGTTGGCCCAGCGCCAGAGGACGTCGAGCCGGCCATCGAGGTTCTGGAGGGTCGTCTGCGAGCCGGAGGCGATGTCCGCCTTTAGGGCCTGGACCTGCTGACGCAGGGGCGCGTCGAGGTAGTCCCGGCCGGGGCCGAAGAGCGGCTCGGCGGCGGTGGGCAACGCGATTAGTAGTAGTGGAAGAAGGACGCAGCGACGACCCATGGTTGGGGGCTCCTGATTCAGGCAGGCATCGTGGCAGGCCGGGCGCGGGCGTGACAAGTCGGGTTTGAGATTTAACTTGATTTATCAAATTACCCTATGTTAACTTAAGAATACGAGATTAATTACGCCGGCTGGTCCGGGACCGACCGGCGGCCAGAGGAGTTTCGTTCGATGTGGCGGGTCGTGGGATTTGTGGTGTTGTGCGCGTCGGCCGTTGCCGCGGCCGGGTGTGGTAGTCCCGTGGCGAGCGGCACACCGGGCGCGCGCGGCGATGGGCCGATCAAGGTGACGGCGACGATTGGGATGATTGCGGACGTCGCGCGGGTCGTCGGCGGCGAGCATGTCGTGGTCACGGGACTGATGGGGCCGGGCGTTGACCCGCACTTGTACAAGGCGACGCAGGGGGACCTCTCGAAGCTGAGCGGCGCAGACCTGATTTTGTACAACGGCCTGCACCTCGAGGGGCGCATGGCGGACGTGCTGGTGCAGATGGCGAGCCGCGTCAAGACCCTGCAGGTGACCGAGACGATCCCGCACGAGATGTTGCGCGAACCGCCGGAATTTCAGGGGCAGTACGACCCGCACGTGTGGTTCGACGTATCCATGTGGAAGTACACGGTGGAGCGGACGCGTGACGTGTTCAAGGAGATGGATCCGGCGCACGCGGCCGAGTTTGATGCGCACGCGGCGGCGTACCTGAAGGAGATGGACGCGCTGCACGCGTATGCGAAGGAACAGATCGCGACGATTCCGAAGGACCGGCGCGTGCTGGTGACGGCACACGATGCGTTTGGGTACTTCGGGCGCGCGTATGACATTGAGGTGATGGGCCTCCAGGGGATCAGCACAGCGGCCGAATACGGGCTGCAGGACGTGGACCGGCTGGTGGACGCGATCGTGGCGCGGAAGATCCGCGCGGTGTTCGTCGAGTCGTCCATCTCGCCGAAGTCGATCGAGGCGCTGGTGACCGGAGCGAATTCGCGGGGACACAAACTCGTCGTCGGCGGCGAGCTGTTTTCCGACGCGATGGGCCAGCCCGGTACACCCGAGGGCACGTACCTCGGCATGGTGCGGCACAACGTTGACACCGTTGTGGCGGCGCTCAAATGACGCCGATCGATTCGCGTTGTCCGATCGAGGTCCACGACCTCACGGTGGCGTATCACCACCGGCCCGTGCTGTGGGACATCGACCTCGAGTTCCCCGAGGGCAAGCTGATTGCTGTCGTGGGGCCCAACGGCGCGGGCAAGAGCACGCTCATCAAGGCGATCATGGGGCTGGTGCCGCTCGCGTCGGGCCACGTCAAGATTTACGGCAAGCCGGCGGAACAGGGACGGACGTCCGTGGCGTACGTGCCGCAGCGAGGATCCGTGGATTGGGATTTCCCGACAAGCGCGCTCGACGTCGTGTTGATGGGCCGCTACGGGCATCTGCCGATGTTCCGGCGGCCGAGCCGACGCGACAAGGAAATCGCGCGGCAATCGCTCGAGAAAGTCGGGATGCAGGATTTTGCGAAACGGCAGATCAGCCAGCTTTCCGGCGGGCAACAGCAGCGCGTGTTCATCGCTCGTGCGTTGGCGCAACAGGCGCGCGTGTACCTGATGGACGAGCCATTTGCGGGGGTGGACGCGGCGACCGAGCGCGCGATCGTGGCGTTGCTGCACGAATTGCGTGAGCAGGGCGGAACGCTGGTTGTCGTGCATCACGACTTGCAGACCGTGCCGAGGTATTTCGACAACGTGTTGCTGTTAAACCTGCGGACGATCGCGTTCGGATCCGTGGAGGAAGCGTTCACGAACGAGAACTTGCAACGGACCTACGGCGGTCAGCTCGGCGTGCTCACCGAAGTGGGCGAGAAACTGCGGGCGGCCGACTGGAGCCGGAGGCATGCGTAGCGAGACGGCGCTGCCGCCGTGGCTCGAATTCTTCACGTTCCCGAGCATCAACGTGTTTTATGTGCTGGCGGGATGCATCGTGCTCGGGGCGAGTTCCGCGGCGGTGGGGTCGTTCACGTTCCTGCGCAAGCGATCGCTGATCGGCGATGCACTTTCACACGCGGCGCTGCCGGGCGTGTGCATGGCGTTCCTGCTGACGGGCACGAAGGATCCGCTGATCATCCTGCTCGGCGCATCGGTGTCGTGCTGGCTGGGCGCGCTGAGCGTGGACTGGATCGTGCGCAACACGCGATGCAAGGAAGACAGCGCGCTCGGCATCGTGCTCTCGGTGTTTTTCGGCATTGGCATCCTGATGCTGACACACATCCAGCAATCGGGCAGCGCGGCGCAATCGGGACTGGACAAGTTTCTGTTCGGCCAGGCGGCATCCTTGATCGGGCGGGATCTTGCGGTGATTTCGGGCGTGGGGGCTGTGATCGCGTTCGCGCTGGTG
Organism: uncultured Nitrospirales bacterium; assembly: GCA_964411925.1. Classification (GTDB taxonomy): domain Bacteria; phylum Hydrogenedentota; class Hydrogenedentia; order Hydrogenedentales; genus VFKU01. The sequence continues at coordinate 558 of CAYPNI010000067.1, read as the reverse complement.
TTCGGCTTCAAGGAGTTGAAGCTCGTTTCCTTCGATCCGGATTTCGCGCGCGCGATTGGGCTGCCGCGCGGCGTCATCGAGGCGGGCATGGCGACGCTGGTGGTGCTCGGCGTGGCCGTGGGCCTTCAGGCGGTGGGTGTCGTGCTGATGGCGGCGCTGCTGGTCACCCCGGCGGCGGCTGCGAGGTACTGGACGGACCGGCTGCACGTGATGATCATTCTGTCGGCGGTGTTCGGCGCGGTGAGCGGGATGCTGGGCGCGTACGTGAGTTACTTGAGCCCGCGCATGCCGACCGGGCCGTGGATGGTGGTCGCGGTGTCGGCGCTGTTCGCGGCGTCGCTGTTGTTCGCGCCGCGCAAGGGTGTCGTGTCGCGCGCGCTGCGGCTCTGGCGCAAGCAGCGTCAGACCGCGGAGGAAAACGTGCTGCGCACGCTGTACAAGCTGGGTGAATCGACCGGCGAATGGTCCACGCGGTATCCGGCGGCGGAGATCCTCAAGTACCGGGCGATGTCGCCGCAGTCGTTGACGCACACGTGCGATCGGCTGACGCGGATGGGG
>CAYPNI010000066.1:0-23863 GCA_964411925.1 uncultured Nitrospirales bacterium | reverse complement strand
CCGTCAGCCGCCGAAGTCGTCGAACAGGATGTTTTCGTCCTCGACGCCGAGGTCGTGCAGCATGTTGATGACCGCGCTGTTCATCATCGGCGGTCCGCAGATGTAGTACTCGCAGTCCTCCGGCGCGGGGTGGTTCTTGAGGTACTGGTCGAAGAGCACTTGGTGAATGAACCCGGTCAGACCCGTCCAGTTGTCCCCTGGCAACGGCTCGGACAACGCGATGTGCCACTTGAAATTTGGATTCTCCGCGGCGATCGAGTTGAAGTCCTCGACGTAGAAGCACTCGCGCCAGCTGCGCGCGCCGTACCAGAACGACACCTTGCGGCGGGTGTGCAGCCGCCGGAACTGGTCGAAGATGTGCGAACGCATCGGCGCCATGCCGGCGCCGCCGCCAATGAAGATCATCTCGTTCTGCGTGTCGCGGGCAAAAAATTCGCCGAACGGCCCCGAAATCGTCACGTCGTCGCCCGGTTTGAGGTTGAAAATGTAGGACGACATGATGCCGGGCGGCGTGCCCTTGGGCGCGCGCGGCGGCGGCGTGGCGATGCGCACGTTGAGCATGATAATGCCCTTTTCTTCGGGGTAATTCGCCATCGAGTACGCGCGCGAGACCTTCTCCTCGACCACGGATTCGTATTGCCAGAGATTGAACTTGTCCCAGTCCTCGCGGTACTCCTGCTCGACGTCGAAATCCTTGTAGCGCGCCGTATGCGGCGGGCATTCGATCTGAATGTAGCCGCCCGCGCGGAACGGTACCTCGTCGCCCTCGGGCAACTCGAGCACCAGTTCCTTGATGAATGTTGCGACGTTGTGGTTCGAGCGCACCTTGCACTTCCACTGGCGCACTTCGAAGATTTCCGCCGGGACCTCGATCTCGATGTCCTGCTTGAGCTTGACCTGGCAAGAGAGCCGGCAGCCTTCGCGCGCCTCGCCGCGGCTGACGTGGCTGAGCTCGGTCGGCAGCATTGCGCCACCGCCGTCCTTGACCGTCACCTTGCACACGCCGCAGCTACCCTTGCCGCCGCAGGCCGACGGGATGAAGATCTTCTGCTCGGCGAGCGCGCCGAGAAGCGTGCCGCCCGCGCGCGTGTGAATCGCCTTGGCCGGGTCGCCGTTGATGGTGATGGATACGTCACCCGCGCTGACCAGTTTGGCGCGTGCAAAGAGAATCGCGGCGACTAACAGGAGAATGATGACCGTGAACATCACCATTCCAAGGCCGATCGTGCCGAACATTGCCATAAATACAGACTCCTGGAACTACAGCTGAATGCCGCCGAACGACAAAAAGCCCAACGCCATCAGCCCCGTGATGATAAACGCCATTCCGAGGCCGCGCAGTCCCGACGGGACGTTGCTGTAGGAAAGTTTGTCGCGGACCGCTGCGAGCGCGACGATGGCAAGCGCCCAGCCGAACCCGCTACCCGCACCGAACACGACACTCTCCATGACATTAAGGTCGCGCTCCTGCATGAAAAGCGAGCCCGCGAGGATAATGCAGTTCACCGTGATCAACGGGAGGAACACGCCCAGGGCTGTGTACAGGGCGGGCGCAAATTTGTCCATGGACATCTCGATTACCTGGACCGACGCCGCGATGCATCCGATGAACGTGATGAAACTCAGAAAGGAGAGATCGATGGATGCGAAACGGTCACCAACGACCGGCAGCCATTGGAGCGCGCCTTCGCGCAGGAGGCCGCGGTACAGGAACGCGTTTAGCGGCACCGTGATGGTTTGAACCAGAACGACGGCGAGCCCCAGGCCCATCGCCGTCTCGACCTTTTTCGAGCACGCCAGAAAGCTGCACATGCCAAGGAAGTAGGCGAGCGCCATGTTCTCTATGAACGCCGCCTTAATGAAGATATTGAGGTAATCCTGCACGGATCAGCCCTCCTTCTCGACTTGTTCGGGTTTCCATGTGCGGATGCCCCAGATGATGAAACCGATGATGAACAGCGCGGCCGGCGGCATCAGCATCATCCCGTTGGGGACATACCAACCGCCTTCGGTGACCGGCTTGAGCACCGTCATGCCGAAGACCTTGCCCGACCCGATGAGCTCGCGCGTGAACCCAGCGAACATCAGGATCGTGCTGTAACCCAGTCCGTTGCCGACTCCGTCCAGCAGGCTTTGCCACGGACCGTGCTGCATGGCGTAGCCTTCGGCCCGGCCCATGACGATGCAATTCGTGATGATGAGCCCGACAAACACGGACAATTCCTTGCTCAGCGTGTACGCGTAGGCCTGCAATACCTGGTCGACCACGATGACGAACGAAGCGATCACGCACATCTGCACGATCATGCGGATGCTGGAGGGCGTGTAGTTCCGGATGAGGCTGATGACACAGCTCGAACCGGCAGTCACCGCAGTAAGGCCGATCGACATCACCAGCGCCTTGTCCATTTTGGTGGTCACCGCGAGCGCCGAACAGATGCCCAGCACCTGCAGCGCAATCGGGTTGTTGTTGAACAAGGGATCGAACAGGATCTTGCGCTCTTCTTTCCCCACAGTGATCATCAGGCGGCACTCCCTTCTTCTCTGAGCGAAGCAAGGTATGGCCCGAGACCCTGCTCGCCCAGCCAAAACTGCAGCATGTTCGTTACGCCGTTGCTCGTGATCGTCGCCCCGGAAAGTCCATCGACATGGTGCGGGTCCTCGCTCGCCGGCCCGGCGGGCCCCTTGATCACGCGGATGGCCGGTTGTCCCTGCTCGTCGAAGGCTTGTCGGCCGGTCCACTTGGCTTTCCACAGCGGATTGTCGACTTCGCCGCCCAACCCCGGGGTCTCTTTATGGCTGTAGTACGTGATGCCGCGGACGGTCTTCGCGTCGTGTTCGAGCGCGAGAAATCCGTAGAGCGTTCCCCACAGGCCCAGACCTTCGATCGGCAACACGTACAAGTCCGGCCGCGACCGGTCGGTAGAAGCGTAGATTTCATAAACTGTGAGGTACTTGGGCACCCGCGCCACGGCGGCAGGATTCGGCTCCGCTTCGTGGCTCATCGACGGGTCGCCCGCGGCGCGCCGCTGATCGTAGGTCCGCGGATCGATCCCCTGCACGTCGGTCGCGGGCTGGTCCGAGTCCGTATCGATCAGTTTGATTTCCACGCGCTCGTCAAACAACTGCTGCACGCGGGCGCCGTCCACGGTCTCACCGGACTGAATCAGACCGGCAACCTGCAGGACGTTGCGCTGTTTGTCCAGGATTGCGTTTGCCCGCTGGCGCGACTTGAGCAAGACGGCCGCGGACGAGACCATCACCGAACAAATCACGCAGGTGATGATGGCAAAGGTGACGATATAGCGGGTCGAATTAAGCTGAAGCATACTTCGCCTGTCTGCGTTTGAAGTTGGCTTGAATCAGGAAATAGTCGATCAACGGGGCGAACATGTTCATGAAAAGAATCGAAAGCATCATGCCTTCGGGATACGCCGGATTGACGACGCGAATGAGCATGACCATCGACCCGATTCCGAAACCGTAGATGAGCTTGCCCGTGTTGGTGAAGGCGGAGGAGACGGGGTCGGTCGCCATGAACACCGCGCCGAAGGCAAAACCGCCGATCACGAAATGCCACCAGAACGGGAGATCGAACATCGGATTGGTCTTAGAACCAACGGCATTGAACAAGAGCGACCAGAGAATCACGCCTGCGACGCACCCGGCCATCGTTCGCCACGACCCCACGCCGGTGATAATCAGGACGACGGCGCCAAAAATACAGAACAAGGTGGACGTCTCGCCCATCGAGCCGGGGATCAGTCCGACGAAACTGTCCCACCAGGTGAACGGCGTCGATTCCACCGCGTGTAGCGCACTCTTGATCCCGGTCTCGGGATCGACGAGTCCGGCTTTCGCCACCGCCAACAGCGTCGCGCCGGAGTACGTGTCCGCCGAGGTCGTGGCCGCGGACCAGACCTGGTCACCGGACATCTGCGCCGGATACGCGAAAAAGAGGAACGCGCGCCCGGTGAGCGCCGGATTGAGAAAGTTCATGCCGACGCCGCCGAAGATCTCCTTGCCGACGAATACCCCGAAGATGATCCCCACAGCCACCTGCCACAGCGGAATCGTCGGCGGCAAGGTCAACGGGAACAGCGCACTCGTGACCAGGAACCCCTCGTTGATTTCGTGCTTGCGCACGACGGCGAACACACTTTCGACGAGCCCACCCGCCGCGAGGGTAACAACATAGACCGGGACGTAAAACAGGGCGCCGAAGAAGAGGCACCCGAGGATACTCGTATGATTGTAGCCCCACCCCATCCAGTGATAGAGCGAGGTCTGCCAGGACTCCATCGGTGCCGCGCCGCCTTCAACCGCGAGCGCGGCCTGGTGCCCCGTGTTGTACATCGCCCAGAGCATGCACGGCCCCAGCGCGAGGACGACTGTAATCATCATCCGTTTGAGATCGATGCCGTCGCGCACGTGCGAGGGCCCGTGAGTAACCTTGCCGGGGGTGAACAAGAAGGTATCGTTCGCTTCGTAGACCGGGTAGAGCCAATCGAACGGCCGGCCCTTCTTGAAGAAGAGTTCGTATTGTTTGTCCTGTAATTCGCGCAACAATTTCATGACGGTCCGCCCGGGGTCACCCTTCCTCTTCTATAGTCGTCAGGATTTGGCGCAGGTACGGCGCATAGTCGTATTTGCCGGGGCACACGAACGTGCACAGTGCGAGGTCTTCCTCGTCGAGTTCGAGGCAACCGAGCTTTTCCGCACGCTCGACGTCGCCGATGATCAGCGCGCGCAACAAAAACGTCGGCATCAGATCCATCGGCATCACCTTTTCATACATACCGATCGGCACCATCGCCCGCTCCGAACCGTTCGTGGACGTCGTGAACGCGAACCGCTTCCGGCCGCGCTGCAGGCTGGACAGATAGAGATTGATGACGGAAAACCGGTTCTTGCCCGGCGTGAGCCAGCCGAGGAACTCGCGTTCGCGGCCTTCGGCAAGGCAGGCGACCTGCACGTGGTAGCGGCCCAGATAGCCCCGCTCATCGCCCTGCGCGGTCCGTCCGGCCAGTACCGAGCCCGAAATCACGCGCGCGTCCGAGGCGGAAAGCTCGCTCTGCACAAGCTGCGCCGTGGACGCGCCGAGTCGCGTTCGCACGAGGCGCGGATTCGACACCACCGGCCCCGCGAGCGCGACGACCTGTGTCACGTCGAGCCGGCCGGTCTGGAAAAGTCTACCGATCCGAATCACGTCGTGATAGGCGAGGTGCCACACCTTGCGTTCGCGGTGCGCGGGCAACAGCGTATGAATGTGTACGCCGACCGTCCCGGCTGGATGCGGCCCCGAAAACTCTTCGATCCCGATGCCGCTGTACGGCCCCGCCTTGATGGGCGAGCCCTTCGCGACGCAGAGGAACATCTTGCCCTCGCGCAGCTTGGCGATGATCGCGAGGCCCGCATCGAACGCGTCCTTGTTTTCCGCGACGACCACCTCGGGTTGCGGCGCGAGCGGCTCGGTGTCCATCGCGTTGATGAAGATGCCGTCCGGCGTGGATTGCGGATCGGGCACCCGGCTGTACGGGCGCGTGCGGAACGCCGTCCACAGGCCCGATTCGAGTAGCAACGCGCGGACGTCGTCCCGGCTGAGCGCCGGCACCGGCTTGCCCGTGAATGACGCGAATCGCTGGTGCTCGTCGTCGCCCGGCCGTCCGGAGATTTCTCCAGGCGAGAGGTCGATCACGACCGAAATGAGCGCCCGCTTCTCGCCGCGGTTCACGGCGGCGATCGTGCCGGCGCCCGGAGACGTGTAGAGGACGCCGGGGGTCTTTTTATCCTCAAAGAGAGGTTGGCCGCGCTTTATAGCGTCGCCCGGCTTGACGAACATCGTCGGCTTCATGCCGATGTAATCCGCGGCCACCAGCGCAACGCGCGTCACCGCGGGCCCCGGCGAAATCGATTGCGCGGGCGCACCCGAGATGGGCAGGTCGAGTCCCCGTTTAATTTTGTGGACCGGCATGTGCTGTCGGGAATTCCTGTAAAACGCGATTTGCGGTCTCGGGTGGCGAAGCCCCGCCGAGACGGACGATGCTGGACGAGTCGTACGCCCCCAAAAACGCGGCCGAATCCGGTTCGGCGGGCGCGTCTGGATGCACCTACACGAAAGCACTGAGGAAAACGAGCGCGGCATGACTACGCGGCGGCGGTGGTTTCCACGGAAGGGAAACCGGAGTCGCGCGACCAGAAAAGCCGGCCAAACCCCATCACCCCGTGACGGTTCAACCGCGGATAGTCTGACACAGGCCGAGTCGCCTATTCAATTCAACGACGTTGCAACGAGCCGGGTGCAATTCGTCATGATTCCCGCCTAACGCGGGATGCTTCGCAGCCGGATGCTCGATTTTTCCAAGACACGCGTGGACGCTTCGTGGTATCGCCGGCCCGCCGGTTTCCCCGATCGCATTGGCGCGGGCGGCGCCGTCGTGCGCGAGGCCGCAGGCACGTGGCTGATCGCGCTCGTCAAGGAGGTCGAATTGGGCGACGATCACTACGTCCTGCCCAAGGGCGGCGTCGAGCCCGGAGAGCCAATCGCCGCGGCGGCGTTGAGGGAGATTGCCGAGGAGTCGGGGCTGACACAGTTGATCCACCTCGGGGAACTGGGGACGCTGGCACGGCAGAACTACAAGAAGACGTACTGGCAGACCTCGCACTACGGTCTGTATCGGACCGGCCAGTTCGATGGCGTTATCACCGATCCCGACAACTATGGCCTTGCGTGGTTCGGCATCGAGGGATTGCCGCCGATGTTCTGGCCCGACGAGGAACTGTTGTTGCGGTCGCGGTGGGACTGGATCATGGAGCAGGCCGGCGGCCGATGATCGGCTAGTTCGGCTTCTTCTCGTGTTTCGCGAGCCGCTCCTTGGCGAGCCGCGAATTGGGCGCCAGTTCGATGGCCTTGCGCCAATCGGCGAGGGCTTGGTCCGATTCTCCCAGCTTCTCGTGACCCTCGCCGCGAAACGCGTACGCGCGGTCAAGCTTGGGATCGATTTCGATGGCCTGATTGAGATACTTCATCGCCAGCGGAACGTCGCCCCCCTGGTTCTCCTCGGCGAAGAGCGGGCGTTTGGCCGCCGTCATCAGGGCGAGCGGATTGGATGGGTCAAGTTCGACGGCGCGCTCGGTGGCGTGCTCCATCTCTTGAACATACTTGCTGCCTTTGTAGTTGCTTCGGATCATCGTCCCGTAGAAGTCCGCGCTCATCCGCCACTTCTCCGAGAGCGTATCGGGCACTGAGGCCAGCGCGTCGAGCCCGATTCGGGCCACATCGTCGATCGTGCGGCCCAACAAGCGCCGTTCCCTGGGATCCATCTTCCCTTCGCTCTGTTCATAGTCGAAGCGGCGCATCTCGGCGGCGAGCAGCGCCGCGCGCGCAAGCGTCAGGTTTACCGGGACGCCCGGCTCTTCGGCCGATAGGGCCTGCAATTCGCCCACGAGCCGCAGCGCTTCGTCGAGGTCGTAGTTATGCTCGGCCTGGGCGACTTCCTGCTGAAGCTTTTCCAGCATGGCCGCGTCCGCGCCGATCGCGAATACCAGCCCCGCAATCGCGGCGATCGCGGTCGCGCCGAACGGCTTCGCCGCCAATGCAATTGCCCCTCTCACCATGTGGAAAGTGTGTCCCAAATTGAGCGATACCTTCAATTATTATGGACGCGGACCACGAGCGGGCTATTCACGCCTAATCGCCGCCCAGCGCCAGGATGGAGGGGACGAGCACGAGGTCGGCGATGAGCGCGACCACCATCGCGATGCCGGCCAACATGCCGAAATTTGCGATCGGTATGAATTCTGAGACCGAGAGTGTGAAGAACCCGATGCAGGCAGTCACCGTGGTGACGATGCACGCGGGACCGACGTGAACGAGCGATTCGCGTATCGCGGCGTAGCCACGCGCGCCCTCGAGGCGTTGCCGCCGGTAATTCGCAAGCAGATGCACCGTGTTGTCCACGGCGATCCCGAGCGAGATGCTGGCGACCATGACCGTCGCGACATTGAGCGAGATGCCGGCCGCGCCCATCGTGGTGAACACAGCGAGCATGGGGAGGATGTTCGGCGGAATCGAGAGCAGCGTCAGGCGCAGCGAGCGCAGGCCGATGAGAATCGAGCCGAACACCATCACGAACGACGCCGCAAAGCTCGTCAGCTGGGTCGTCACGAGGCCATATTCGAATTCGTGCATGCGCACCGCCATCCCGGTCAAGTGGCCGCTAAGCGGCGCCGGCAGCGCGGCCAGCCCCGCCTCGGCAGTGTTGATGACGTCTTCGAAATCACGCGAATTGGTCGAATTCATCAGGACCGAGAGCCGGACGCGTCCGCCATCTTCGCGGACGAACCGATCCATCCGGTCACTCGTGCCCGAGTCCATCAGCGCGAGCAATTCGTCCGCGGTGTCCGCGTCCTCGGGCATGATGTAGTACGCGGGATCGATATCGTGTTCCCATTGGTTGATTTTCTTGACGAAGTCCAACGGCGAGAAGACCCGCGCGACAATAGGCTCCGCTTCAATCTTGCGGATCAGTTCGTCGAGCGCCTTCCAGTAGTCCGGCTGAACCCACCCGCCCGGCGTATCCACCACGATGTCCAGGGACTGCAGGCCCGTGAGGTTGTCGGCCACGAACCGGAACGACTTGGCGACGGGATGATCGTGGTCGAGAAAGTCGAGCGAATCGGGGTTCGCCTTCACTTGAAGCGCGTAATACGCGGCGACAGCGGTGAACACGCCCGAGGCGGCCAGCGCGGGAATGTAGTGGCGCGTCAGCAGACGGCCGAGCGCTTCGAGCGCACGGCTGTCGTGCTCCTCCCGGTGAGCCGGGGGGATCTTCCATGCCACGAGCAAGTAGGGCGCCAGCGAGAAGCTCACGATGAGCGAGAGGACCATCCCGACGCCCATGTAGATGCCCAGCTCCTGAACGGCGCTTACGCGGGCGATCGCGAGCGAGACAAACCCGAAAGCGGTCGTGATTGAAGACAGCGCGCACGAATACGTCAATTGGCCGATCGTGGCCCGCAGCGCGGGGACCGGTTCACCGTTCCGCGCGAGAATCCGCTGGTAGCGGCTGACGATGTGGATGCAGTTGGACAGCGACAACACCCACAGAATCAGGGGCGAAGACGCAGTAACGAGGTTGAGCGTGTGCCCGGTGGCGATCATCGTGCCGAGCGTGAGCAACAGGGTCGCGGCGCTGCACAGCAGAACGACCACCGTCGCGCGCACCGAACGCAGCAGCCAGATCAACACCAGCAGCGACAACACCGCCGAGATGGGAAACATGCGCAGCGTTTCGCGTTGCGTCAGGCGGTCGATCGTCGATTGAAAGATGGGGTCGCCAATGAGGTCGACGCGAAATCCGAAATCCCGCAGCGATTGCACCGCCTCGTTCATCGACGCGGTAATTTCCTGCGTTGCGCCGGGCTCCTCCGCGCCCTCGGTCTCCACGAGGATTCCCGTGGCATTGTGGTCCGCCGAGAGGAATATGCCCCGGTAGAACGGCGTGCTCGTCATCTCCTCTTCGAGCGCCTCGGCGTCGTCCAGCCCAAACGTGTCGCGAAAGAGAATCGGCAGCCCGTTGACGGCCTTTACGTACGGAAGCTGTTCAATGCGTTCCGCCGCGGAGACCATCGCATCGAGAGAGTCGTAATCGAACAGCGGTTTGCCCGAAAGCGCAATGATGACGATTGTCTCGTCCCCGAATTCCTGGACGAACTCGTCGTATGCGCGGGCCGCGGGACTGTGCTGCTGGAGCATGCGATCGCGGCTGTTGTCCACTTCCAGCCATTGGAGGGAAAACAGGGCCGCGCCGCAGAGGAGCGCGATGACTATAGGACCGCGTTTCGAGGGCACCAGATGTCTACCGCGCGTTCAACGCGGGCCCCCGGCTCCGGCCCCGTTGTGAGTCCGTCGCGCCGCCGGAACGCCATCCCCCGTGCGGCGCGACAACTTAGTTACTTCCGAAGAACTGCGCAATCCCCGCGAACTGTTTGCTCACCGGGAACGGACCCGGGTAGCGGTGAAAATCCACGTGGCCGTCCAGATGCAATACGTTCGATCCGCCCGGAACATGGTTGAAATTGGACGGAATCTCGGAGATGGTATCGAACATCATCGTAATATCGCTCTGCGCCTGGGCGGACGCGCCCGGATTGTTGATGTCGGTAATGAAGAACCGCTCGATGCCCTCTCGCAACCGCGGGAATGTCTCCTCACCGTTTCCGACGTCCGCGCTGATATCGCGGTCATACACGTCTGAATTCGGCCAATCGGTCACGTAATCCGTCAATACAGTAACGGCCCCAAGGACAAACGCATTGAACGAGGCCAGATCGCCGTTTTGATCGACGTCGCTCGAGTTAATCGCCCAGGGGATATACACGTAGGACGCGGCGGTCACCGCGCACACGTCGATGCCGGCGTCAGGGTCGCCCTGACCGTCATTGTCGAGGTCGAGATTCCAAATGCCCCCGGAGACCTCCGTCCGTGCGGAGGGATCGGAGGGGCAAATATAAACGTTCAAATCGGGGATGTATTCAGGGTACGTTGCCGTCGGATCGGCTACCGCATGCACGGTCACGCCGTCGGCAAAGCCGAGTGACGGAGGGTTCGACACCGAACACGGCGCGACGTGCACGGGATCGAAATCCGGCGCGGGGAAATCGATCGAGCTCGATCGCTTGAACGGCGGAAACAACTCGCCCCGGGACTCGTTCGCGTACATCTTGAGCGAGAGTCCGAGCTGCTTGAGGTTATTCGCGCAACTTGCGCGGCGTGCCGCCTCCCGCGCGCGCGCCAGCGCCGGCAGCAGTATCGCCGCTAGGATGCCGATAATCGCGATGACTACCAGCAACTCAATCAGCGTGAATCCCTTCGACCTCATACCGCCTCTCCTCCGCCGGCAATTCCTGCCAACCACCTTGTGCAACGCAACCCGCATGATTTTGACTCAAATCCGCCTCAGAATTCTAGCTTCTCCTGCTTGGACGCGATCCGGCGACTAGGGGTTTGCCGGGGCGACCGCGTCACGGTCGCGAACGCCGATCAGATAGAGGATGCCGTCCAGCCCGACATTGGACAGGGCGGACCGTGCCGAGTTACGGACGATGGGCTTCGCGCGGAACGCGATTCCCAGCCCCGCCGCCGCCAACATGGGCAGGTCATTCGCCCCATCGCCCACCGCGACGATTTGCGCGAGGCTTATTCCCTCGCGCGACGCAAGGTCGTCGAGCAGCGCCGCCTTGCGCTGGGCATCGACGATATCACCGGTCACGCGCCCCGTCAGTGCTCCTCCGGTGATTTCGAGCTCGTTGGCGAAAAGATAGTCGATACCCAGGCGCTGCTGGAGTTGGCGGCCGAAATACGTGAAGCCGCCCGAAACGATCGCGATTTTGAACCCTAGGCGCTTGAGCGTTCTCGTCAACCGCTCTGCGCCCTCCGCGAGCGGCAGTCGCGCGGCCAGTTCCGCAAGATGGCGCTCCTCCAACCCCGCAAGCAGTCCAAGCCGCCGTTTGAGGCTCTCGCGGAAATCGATCTCGCCCCGCATTGCGGATTCGGTAATGGCGCAGACTTCGTCGCCCACCCCCGCGGCTTTCGCGAGTTCGTCGATGACTTCGACCTGAATCAACGTCGAGTCCATGTCGAACACGACCAGCCGGCGGTTTCGGCGATACACGTCGTCCACCTGAAAGGCGATGTCTACGTCGAACTCATGCGCGAGATCGAGGAACGACGCACGCATCGCGGTGGAGTCCGCGGGGGTCCCGCGCACCGAAAACTCGACGCAGGCCATCGCGGGCGGCGGCGATCCGTCCAGCGGCACGCGGCCCGACAGCCGCGTGATCACGTCGATGTTGAGACCCTGCTCGTAGATGACGCGCGTCACGCCCGCGAGATGACCCGCGTGCAGCATGCGCCCGAGCAGCGTGATGATGTGGCGGTCCTTACCCTGCGCCGCCACCCAGTGCGTGTAATCGGCGGCGGATACCGCCGTGAATTTAAGTTTCACATCGAGCGATTTGGCTTGTTCCAGCAACTCGGCGACTGTCGCGTCCCACCGGGCCCCGTCTTCGGCGAGTGTGAGGATGCCCAGCGACAGCGTCTCGTGTATCACCGCCTGGCCGATGTCGAGGATCGGCGCGCTCCGCCCCGCGAGGATTCCCAATAGCGTCGCGCTCACGCCGGGCTTGTCCTCGCCCGATACCGTGATCAGGATTGCGCCGGCCATCGCGGGGTCAGGAGTAGCGCGCCACGAAGGCGAGGCCGGTCGCCACACTGGTGAACGTGTCGCGATGGTGGAGCCGCGCTTCGCCGTAGCGATCGGCCAGCATGCGCCGCACCGCGGGAATCAGGCTCGTGCCGCCCGTCGTCAGCACGCAGTCAATGTCCTCCGGAGCGACGCCGGCGATCCGTTCCGCCTCCCGCATCGAGTCCAGCATTTGTTCGAGCATGTGTTCGATAATGTGCGCAAACTCCTGCCGCTCGATGCGTTCGCGCAACTCGATTTCCGCGCGCACGAATTCGATCGCCGTCTCATCGACTTCCGACAGCCGTTTCTTGGCCGCCTCCACCTCGCGCGCAAGCGGGTAGCCGCAGTTGCGCTGAATGAGCATCCTGAGCGCGCGGATGCGTTCGGGCTGATCGGAACTCGCCTCGGCCGCGATCAGCCAGTTGATCGTTTCCTCGGTGTTGAGCCGGTACATGTTTTGCCAGTCAATGACCGTGTTGAATACGAATTGCGGCAGCCGCAATTTCGAGGGTCCGTACCGTGCGCGGCTACCCAGGCTCGGGAACACCTTGCGCCGGATTATCTCATGGTCGATCGCGTCGCCGGCAACCGGCACGCCCGATACGCTCAGGATCCGGCTTTCGGCCAGGCGCGTCGCCGCCACCTGCGATCCGCCGAACTCCATGATGCAGACATCGAACGTGCCCCCGCCGATGTCCACCACCATTAGCTTCTGTTTTTTGTCCGACCGAATCGCGAACTCGACGCAGGCGGCGACCGGCTCGTAGTACAACTTGACGTGTTTGAAGCCGGCGAGCCGTGCCGCGGTTTCGAGCCGCCGCTCCGCAAGCTGATCCTCTTCCGCGTTGAAGCTAAAGCGCACCGGCCGGCCGAACACCGCCGTCTCGACGGATTCGCCCGCGGCCGCGTCCACCGCCTCTTTGATTCGCCGCAGTATGGCCGCCGTAAGTTCCTCGATCTGGTAATGCGTACCAAACACCTCGGTCCCGCGGAATTGCGCGTGCCGAAGCGACGTCTTGAGCGACTGGAACAGGCGGCCCGGCGAGTTCACCTCGACCATCGCGCGCGCCGTGACGACTTCCGTGTTCTCGTCGCCTTCCTTGCGCACGGCCATGCCATAGTCGTTATCGAGTTCACCGCCGACGTACCCTTCGATGTTCACCCCCAGCGACACGGCACGCACGATGACTTCGCGGTCCACGTTGCGCTCGATGAACGTGTTCGCGGCGGCGCGGCCGACCGTCGTCTCTCCCTCGCGGGAGATGTAGAGCAGCGACGGCAATGAGGTCGGGCTATCGTTTTCGGGGTCGATGGGCAGCACGCGCACTTCGCCGTCAAGGGCGAGCGCGACGCTCGAGTTCGTGGTGCCGAAGTCGATACCGCAGTAGTGCTCAGCCACTGGCCACCTACCCCTAACTTTGCTCAAGGCCGCGAGGACCGTACAGCGCGTGGCAGATAAACTCGTAACTGGTTGTTATGCAATGCGTTACGACATAAAATCTGGAACCCGGAATCCACGAAACCTCGACGTTGCTTCGACGAAAAGTCCGGTCTGGAAAACACTTGACATAAGATGCGCAATGTAGTAATCTTGGCCACATGAAAGAAGAAACCACTCTTAAAAACCGGGTGCGCGAGCTGCGGACCCGCCTCGATATGAGGCAGTCCGACCTCGCGCGCGAAATCGGCGTTACACGCCAAACCATCCTAGCCATAGAGAAGGGTCGCTTGAACCCTTCCATTAACATCGCATTGAAGACGGCCCGCGTTCTGCGCGAGCCGGTCGATTACGTCTTCTATCTCGAACACATGGCCGAAGGGTTCGAATCTACCGAGGCGCGAACGGGAGAGCCACGGAAACCCGCGCCCATCTGGAACCTCGGACAGCCGTCATAAACCCCGTGGTTTAAACGGTTTATAGCTGGTAGTCCCCCTCCAGGCCGTTTCGGCCCTAGATAAAGTACATATCCGCCTTCGCGGTTTCGTCCAACAGCGACTGAATCGTAATCTCTCCCAACGTATCGGTCATCCGCTTTGCAACTTTATGCCACGCCAGCCGGACTTCCTCCGACGGCGACTCCTCACCCGGCATTGGCTCGAGAATCGGGCCGTCCACGGCGGTAATCACGTCTAACACGCTGATCGTCCCCGGGGATCGCGCCAGCATATGCCCGCCTTGCGCGCCGCGGACGCTCTGGACGATACCCGCCCGCTTGAGGTGGAGCAGAATATGGACCAGGTACTTTTCCGGGATCCGCTCTCGCTCGGCGATTTCGGTCGCGGTACGCGGCTGGCCTCCGGGGGCCTGACGGGCGAGGTCGATGACCGCGCGCACCGCGTAATCGCAACGGGAAGAGACGTTCAAGGCCCAATCCTTAGTCTGAAAGTATTATTTCGTTTCGGCACCGGCAAAGTCAATCGCAGGCGGGAGTTAGCGGCAAATCCACGGTTTCCATGCTAGGCTACGCGGTCAATGCTTACTGCAGAACTGGACTATGCGCTGCCCGAGCGCTTAATCGCCCAGCATCCAGCCCCGCGACGGGACGAGTCGCGCCTGCTCGTGCTTGACCGCGGCAGCGGCAAATTCCACGAAGCCAGATTTGGCGACATTACCGGACTCGTCAGTCCCGGTGATTGCCTCGCACTAAACGACACTCGCGTGATTCGCGCACGGTTGCGGGCGGTGAAGGAGACCGGCGGACGAGTCGAAATCTTCCTGCTGCGCGAGCGTTCGCGCGGCGAGTGGGAGGCGCTTGTCAGGCCGTCCGCGCGCGCCCGGCCGGGGACAATTGTCCTCATTGGCGACGCGCTTCGCGCGGAGATCGGCGAACGCGTACACGAAGGCGCCCGGGTGGTGCGGTTCGATCGGGTAAACGTGATCGAGGCGCTGGAGGCCGCAGGCGAGATCCCGCTGCCGCCGTACATCCGGCGCGAACACGGCGAGCCGGCCGATGCGGAGCGATACCAGACGATCTATGCGTCGCAATCGGGCGCCGTGGCGGCGCCCACCGCGGGATTGCATTTCACGCCCGAGGTGTTCGCGCGGCTCGACGCGAAGGGCGTGCGTCGCGCTTTTCTGACGCTGCACGTGGGCTACGGAACCTTCAAACCAATCCAGACCGAGCGTGTCGAGGCGCACCGCGTCGATCCGGAGGAGTTCAACGTATCCCCGGAAACGGCGGCGACATTGAACCGGACACGCGCCGCCGGCGGCCGGGTTGTCGCCGTCGGTACGACGAGCATCCGCGTCCTCGAGACGCAGTATCGCGACGGCGAGTATCGCGCGGGCCATGGCGAGACGAAGCTCTGCATCTTTCCGCCGTACAAATTTCGCGCGGCAGACGCGCTGCTGACGAATTTTCACTTGCCTCGCTCGAGTCTTCTGGCGCTCGTGTGCGCGTTCGCGGGCAAGGAACTCGCGCTCGAAGCCTACCGATTCGCCGTCGAGAAAGAGTTCCGGTTCTACAGCTACGGCGACGCGATGCTGATCGTCTGACGCAGCGCGATCAGTTCGCCGGCGGGTAGATGGAGTGGTACGTCATGTAGTTCGAGAGCACGCGCTTGACGTAGTTGCGCGTCTCGGTGAACGCGATCGCCTCGACGAAGTCCGCCTGCGACGTCCCGCGGAAATTTCGCCGCCATTTGTCGCAGTTGCCAGGGCCGCCGTTGTACGCCGCGAGCGCGTAGATGACATTGCCGTCGTACCGATCGAGCATCTGGCGCAGGTAGAACGCGCCCAGCCGCAGCGAGTGCGCGGGATTGGTCAGGTCGGCGTGCAATTCCGGCGTGAGCCGCGGGTCGTTGTCCACGAGCCACTTCGCGGTGGACGGCATGACCTGCATCACGCCCTTGGCGCCCGCGGACGAAGTCAACGCCGGCCGATACGTGCTCTCCTGCCTCGCCACGGACAAAATCAGGTAGGGGTCTACGCCGACTTCCTTCGACAAGTTCGTGACGAGTCCCCAGTAGGCCTGCGGATACCGCACGCGCAATCGCGTAAGCGTTTGGGAACCGTCCTCGTGTTGACCGAAGCCGTAGGCGTTGGCGAATTGCATGGCCGTGTACGCCGTCGCGCCCGCTTCGCCCATCGCAAGATACATCTGGTCCGGCGCGACGCTGTCTTTGAGGCTGTTGCCGAGCGCGAGCGCCTCCCATTCGGCTTCGGGGTAGCCGCGCAGCGCGAAAAATTCCATCCGCGCGAACCGGTCATCGCCGCGTAGCGTATCGAGCGCGCTGGCGGGCGTGTCGTACTCCATCGGGATGGGGCGCACGACGTTTTCCTGCGGCGTGATCCGGATGCGCAAGGTTTGTTGCGCTTCGTCGTCGCCCAGGTTCGCGAGCATTTCGACCGCTCGATGGCCGTAGTAATACGTGATCCCATGCGTCGCAGCCGAGCGCAGCCGCCGGCGCACTTCGGACTTCGACACACCGGCCTGATCCATCAAGAGTGCGGACCAATAGGCACCCTCGACGCCCTGTTCCGTCTTTGCGTACCGCTCGGCGACTTGATCGAAGTACGCAGTGGCCTCGCGCGCGCGGCCGAGCTTGCGATACGCGTTTCCCGCAGCGAGCAACGCGGCGGCGGCCTCGTCGCGGCCCGCCGGCGGAGCCGCCACAAGCGAGTAATGTTCCGCGGCGTCGTCCGGCCGATCCTCCCGCGCATACGCGGCGGCCAGTGTTCTGCGCGCGGTCCGCACGCGCGTATCCGGCGCGCCACGCGAGGCGATCGCCGCCAGCGCCTGTTCCGCCTGGACGAAATCGGACTGCCGCGCGCACTGGTTCACGAGATCGTCGAGTGCATCCAGGCCCACATCGCCCGACTCGGGATCGCGGCCGATGCGCCAGAGCGCCTCAACGCCTGTCCGCGTGCGCCCGAGCGCAATATCGACGCGCGCCTGCGCGCGATCGCGCAGGTATACCAGGTGCGGATTGTCGCCCATCAACGGCGCGATCGCCTTGAGTTGCGGTTCCGCTTCCGCTGCGGCGCCAGCGTTCACCAGGAACAGAATCCCCCCGAGCCGCTCTTCGATCGCGGGCGCGGTCGCGAGTTTTTGTGCTGCTTCAAACCGCTTCTTGCTCCAGATGGAGGTCTGCGCGGTCTTGCGGAAAAAGATATAGCCGAACGCTTCCTGCCCGGGCACCGTCAGCGCGTTTTCCGCCGCTTCCCAGTACGCGTCCTCCATCCACCACACATCGGTTTCGGAGTGGAGCGCCCGCCCGAAGAGCGGCGCGGCCCAGTCTGCATGTCCGTTGTCGGCATAGACGCGGGCCAATTCGTGCGCGGCCAGCGCCTTCCACGGCCCATCGCCCGGCGCCTCGATCAGATCGGCGAGTTCTGTGGCCCCGCCGCGGAGATCGCCCGCAATGGTTCGGCACACCGCCGCTCGAACCTGGGCATAGGGCGCGAGCGCGGGATCCGCGCCGGCGCACGCCTGGTAGAGCCCTATCGCGTCGGCATAGCGCGCACGGGCCTCCTCAACTCGGGCAAGCTCGTAGAGACTGCCCCCGGGCAGCGCCGCCGCGTGGAAGGCCAACGCTACACACCAAGCGGACAGCATAACCCACTATATCCCCCGAAAATGCCTGCGGACGCGAGTGCACATCGTAGCACGAACTCGCGCGTGATGATCTACCGGTCGCGGGCGTGGAAGGCGTCAAACCGCTTTCGTGTAAAATCGCCGAGTCGGCGTGGGGCGCCGGCACATCGCGGGGGAACGGCCAGGCATGAAGCTCGTCCACACGTCCGATATCCATCTGGACATGTGCTTCAGCGCATACCGGATGCCGGCGGGATTCGGCAACCGCCGCCGTCAGAGCCTGAAGGACATTTTCCGCGCCATCGTTCAGCGCGCGGGGAATTGGCCCGCGGACGCGCTTCTTTTCGCGGGCGATCTTTTTGACCTTGAACGAGTAGACCGCGACACAATTGGCCTGCTGCTTCAGGAATTCCGATCCATACCCCACGTGCAGGTGATCATTGCACCCGGAACGGCCGACCCCTACGTACCGCTATCGCCATATGCCACGGAGACCTGGCCGAAAAACGTTGTGATCTTCAAACGGCCGGAGTGGTCGAGCGTGTCACTCCGCGACGGCGCACTGACGATCCACGGCTTTGCGCACACCGGCAAGGAGTTGGACGCGCAGGCGTGGGGCTCGCTCAAGATTCCGGAGTCGGATCGCGGACGAATTCACGTGGCGGTCGGCTATGGCTGCGAGCGGAGCCAGGTGCCACCCGACAAACCGGCGACGCCGAGTTTTGACGCGAAGTCCGCTGCCGCGGCAGGACTCGACTACGTCGCGCTCGGCCATGTGCACGCGGCAATGCAGATCCAGGGCGACCTCTCCTGCGCGATGTGGTATTCGGGTCCACCCGAAGGTCACAGCCAGCGCGAGCCGGGTATGCACCACTACCTCGAGGTCGAGGTCGAAAAGGGGCGTGCCGCGGTCACGCAGGCGCCCAGCTCGCGTGTCGTCTACACAACGAGACGCGTCGAGTGCGATGCGTTTGCCTCTGCCCAGGATCTCATGGATGAAGTGCGCGCGATCGCGCGCGAGGAACAGGTCCGGCAGGTCGCGCGTGTCGTGCTCACGGGCAATCTCGATCCGGCGATTCATTCCGAACTCGGGCTGGTCTTCGACGCGGCGGCGCTCGAGTTCGAGCACCTGCAACTCGTGGACAAGACGGCCCCGCTCGAGGACTACGAGGCGCTCGCGCGCGAGGACACGAGCCTGGGGACGTTCGTCAAGCGATTGAACGACGAGATCTCCGCCGCGGAAGACGAGGGCCAGCGGCAGAAATACCTGCGCGCGCTCGAAGTCGGTGTGGCGAGTTTCCGACAGCGCGACCTCGAGATTCGCGGACTGGAGCGGGGCTAGGCCGTGCGATTCACCAAGCTCTCCATCGACGGATTCGGCCGCATCGCCGATACCAACCTCGAGCTTGCCCCGCAGCTTCAAGTCGTATTCGGACCGAATGAAGGCGGCAAGTCCACGCTGCGCTATTTCATCGCCGACATGCTCTACGGCCAGAAACGCAGCCAGCACCGGCGCCTCTACGACGAGGGCAACGAGCTGCGCACGCCCTGGGCGCAACCTGGCAAGTACGGCGGCCGATTGACGTATGAGCTAGACGCGGGCCAGCGCATCGAGGTCGGGCGCGTGTTCAGCCCGGACGAAGAATCCGTCCGCGTGTTCGACCGTTCGGCGGACCGCGAGATCACCGACCAGTTTCCCGTGCTGAAGAATCGCGAGTTGGCGTTCGCCGACCAGCACCTCAACATGAGCAAGGCGGTGTTTCTGGGCGTCGCGACGATTTCGCACGTGACGCTGTCCGAACTGGGCGACCGCCAGGCGCTCATCCATATCCGGGAGAAACTGCTCTCACTGACCGACTCCGCCGACGAGGACCATTCCGCCGAGAAGGCGCTCAAGTCATTGCGCGAGCGCATCGCAATTGTCGGCGACGCGAACGCGCGCACGCGGCCGCTGCCGGTCATGCGGCAACGCCTGACGGATTTGCAGGCCGAGTTCCAGGACGTGTACGAGGCGATGCGCGAGATCGACGTCTACGAGAAACGCCGCGCGGCCGTGCTCGATGAAATCGGCGGGCTGCGCAACCGGCGCACGCAGCTCGAGTCGGCCATAGCGCTGCGCGACCGCGCCGAGCGGGCGGAACTGGTCCGGCGGGTGGACGCGCTGCAACAGCGCATCGACGAAATCACCAAGCAGTGCTTCGCGTTCAACGGCGCGCGGGAGTTTCCGCTCGACCGGCGCGCCGAGGCGCAGCGCTTTGCAACGTTGCGCGAGAGTTCCGAGCGATCGCTGCGGCAGGCGCAAGAGAGGCTGGACGCGATGATGCGCGAGCGCGACGGCATCGAGTCGCGGCTGAGCGGGAAAGGCATCCCGCTGATGAAAGAAGCGGACGGCGAGTGGGAGACGCAGCTCGCCGAACTCGACAAGCAAATCGGCCTCGTCAACGACCGGGTCGAACAACTCGAACGCACCGACGCCAGGGGGGCGTCCGTGTTTGCGGAGGCCGAGTCCGCGCTCAAGCGGTTACCCGACTTCAGCCAGTTCAGGACCGATCCGGTACAGCATTTCACCAGCCTCTCGGGCACTCACGACGCGGCCCGGCGCGCTCTCGCCGACGAGGAGGCCCGCCTCGAGGAATTACGCGCGCGGGCCGAAGAGCAGGACGTCGCCATCGCCGCGCCGCGCGCGCGATTCAGCGGCCGGCCGGATTTCGTCGCGGAGCTGCGGGCCTACGAAGCGGGCATGCAGGAGTCGTACGCCGCCGGTCGCGAGCGCGATCGCGAACGCGCGCTGCTGCAACAACACGTGGACGATCTTGCGGGCCGCCTGCCCGGCTACATCATCATGACGTTGGTCGGGCTGGCCGGCGTCATCGGACTGATCATCGTCGCAAACGTCACTGGAAACGCCGGCATTTACATCGCGACGTTTTTCGTCGGGCTGATGACGCTGTTCTTCCTGGCCGCGTCCCAGCTCAATCGCCAGGCCCAGCGTCGCGCGCGTGAACGGCTGGAGGGCGTCGCCGCGGAGGAAGCCGCACACAAGACCAGCCATGATTCTTTCGAGGAGATCATGCGCGAGACGGGTTGCACGACGTTGCGCGAGCTCGAAGCCGCCCATGATCGGTATCGCGAAATGGAGCATGGGCTCGCGATGTTGCGCGAGCGCATCGCCGAGCAGGACGGGGCGGTCGGCGAGGCGCGCGCCCGACTCGGCGCGGCGGAGCGTGAACTCTTCGACGCGTTTGCCGCAGCGGGCGAATCGCCGGGCGATCAGGGCCCCGACAAAACGCTTTCGCGCGTGCTCACGCGTTACCAGGAATACCGCGACTGCAAGCGGAAGATTGGCGAGGCGCGCGAGGCGCGCGAACGCTCCGAGCGCGAGCTCGTCGGTGCGCGCGAACGCCTGGAGTCGTTGCGCCGTCAAGACGTCGAACTCTCGCTGCGCGTGCGCGAGTTCCTGCGGGAAAACCACTTCCCGGAGGAGCACCAGTACGACAACGCACTCAAAGCCCTGCGGAATTACCGCATCCGCAGCGCGCAAATGCGCCAGAAGCAATCCGAACTCGAGGTGATCCAGGGCCAAATCAAGCTCGTCCGGCGCGAGCTCGATTCCGAACAGGCGGAGCACGACCGGCTGAGCGGCCTGCTCCAGCAGGAGTTCACCGTGGCCGGCGTCGCGACGCTCGATGAGTACGCGGCGCGCGCGGCGGACGCGGAACAGTTCCAGGAGTTGTCGCGCGAGCGCACAACGCTCGAGCAACAGCTCTCCGCGGCGATCGGCGACCACGATCTCGAACGGCTGCGCGCGGAGCTGAATGGGGAAGAGCCGAAGGCGAGGGTGCCCAAGGCCTCCGCGGATTCGCTCAAGGCGGAGCTTGCGCAGGTGCAGGCGGATCTCGAAGCCAAGCGCAAGCAGGAGCATGCGCTGCAACTGATGATCGCCGAGCGCGGCGCCGGCCACCGCTCCCTCAATCAAGTGGACGAGGAGCGCGCCGCGACGGAGCAACGCGTGGCTGAACTCGAACTCGAACTCAAGGCGGCAGCGTATGCGGTCTCGGCCATCGAGGAAGTAACGCGCAACCGGCACACGCAGATCGCGCCGCGTCTCGCCGCGCTTGCCAGCGAGTACCTGGAGCGCATCACGGGCGGTGTCTACAAGGAAGTGCTCATCGACCACGATATGCAGATCAGCGTTCGCATTCCGCAAACGCGCACGATCAATCCCGACCCCGGCCGCCTGTTGAGCAAGGGCACCGTCGATCAGATTTACTTCGCGTTGCGCCTGGCGATGGTTCGCTGCATGAGCGAGAACGGCGAGCGCGTCCCCATGGTGCTCGACGACCCCTTCGCGAATTACGACGACGGTCGGCTCCGCTGCGCGATGGAACTGCTCGCCGAAATCGGCCGGGCGCACCAGGTCATCCTGTTCACGTGTCGCGAGGACGTCGTCCGGGTGGCCGAAACCGTCAGCGCCCCGATCATCCGGCTTTGAGCGGGTTCTGTCTCTTAATGTCATAACCCATTGCTGTAGAGCATGTTACTTAACGACCCTAGGTGCCAAAGCTTCGGATTGTTAGAACTTTTACGATAGCGCGGGGATAAAATCTACCGAAACTGAGTTCTTTGGGGCGCGACCGATTCGATGGAAGGCTTCGCACTGCTCCTGGCGCTCGCGGCGATCGTTGTGGCGATCGTCGCCGCGTCCCGCGCGTCGGCGCTCGCCGCGAGCGTGCGCGACCTCACACGCCGGCTCGACCGCGCTGAGCGTGTTCTGCGCGGGGCCCCGCGTGACGCGTCGCAGCCCGTCGAGCGCGAGGTGAGTCGCGAAGCAACCGCGGCCACCGCGGCGGAACCGGCGTCTGCCGCGTCATCGCGCGCGGACAATATCGCACAAGCGGTGTCGCGCCTGGCGGAAGAACGCGCCACGGCGCGCACCGAGAGCGAGACAGCGGCTGCGGCGCGCCGCGACGTCGAAACCCCGGCGGCCGATCCAGTCACACCACCACCGCTCCCAAATCGACGGCTAGAGCCGGAGCGTACCCGCGAACCGGCTCTGCAGAGCGAAGCCCGCGAAGTCCGCTTTACGCCCGACACGTCCGCGACGCCGCGGATGGGTGAATGGATCAAGCGTCTCGGGCCGAACGACCCGAACATGACCTGGGAAATGGCGCTCGGCACCTACTGGCTGCCGCGCATCGGCGCGATCGCGCTCGCCGCGGCGATCGTGTTCCTGCTCTCGCTCGCGTTTCAGAAATGGGGGCCGCCCATTCGCGTTGGGCTCGGCTACGCCGTGTCCGCCGTGTTGCTCGGCACGGGCTGGCGGCTCGATCGCCGGTTCCCGGCGTACGCGCGCGTGCTGTTCGCCGCTGGCCTCGCGCTGACGTATTTCGTCACGTTCGCAACGTATTTCGTGCCTTATGCGCAGCTTTTCGACACACCCTACGTGTCGCTCGCCGGACTGGCGGGCATTGTCGGCGTGTGGGCGGCCTTGGCGCAGCGACGCAACTCGCAGATTCTCGCGGGCATCACGCTCGGCCTCGGCCACTTCACCATCGCGCTGACGACCTATGCCCTCGCGGAGCCCGGGCCCTACACCGTCGCGGGCATCGTGTTCCTCAGCCTCGGCGGCGCGTTCTTCCTCGCGCGCAACGGCTGGTATGTCGTCGCCGCGCTCGGCCTCGCGGCGAGCTACGCGAACCACTTCTACCTGATGACGCAGGTGGAGAGCAGCGGCACGCCGTTCGAGTTTGCTGTCGGCCTCGGCATCCTCAGCACATACTTCCTGGTCTACACGGTCGCCGAAATGATCGCGCCGGACGCAATGCGCCGCGAACGGTTCCCGTTCTGGTTCCGCAACGCCTTCGCCGTCGGCAATACGCTCGCGTTCCTGCTGCTCGGCACGGCCCTGATGGTCGGTTACGACTTCGCGCGCGAGGAGCAGCATCTTTTCCGTTACGGCCTCGCGATCGCGCTATTGCTTGTTGCGGTGCTCTATCTCCGCGTGCGCAGGGGCGATCCGCTGTACAACACGTATTTCGTGAAGGGGATCTCCGCGGCGACGTGGGGCCTCGCGACGCA
>CAYPNI010000065.1:0-23903 GCA_964411925.1 uncultured Nitrospirales bacterium | reverse complement strand
GGCCGCACAACGGCTTTCGAGGCCGCCGCCTTCAACCACTCGGCCACCTCTCCGGAATCGAAAATCGTGCGCGTGCGGAGCGCAAATCGTATCAAACGCAGGACGACTCCGTCCAACGTGCGGTGAAACAAAACGCGCGGCGACCGGAGCCGCCGCGCGAAGCTTTCGTATTCGGAATCTCGCCTACGGAATGGTAACCCACGTGCCGGGCTGTGCCGAGCCGCCGAGTTTTTTGCCGGCGGCGCTTGCCGCGAACGCGTCGAAGTCCGCACCCGCCGGCGGCAACTGGAACGCTTCGCCGGACTTGGCGCGCTCGAGCCGCTTCTGCGCATACACGCGCTCGATCGTGCCGACGGTCAAATTCTGGTCGCTGTTGAGCCGCGCGACTTCCTGGTAGAGCGCCTTGCGGTCCTCGTTGTCCGCCGCAATGACTTTTTGCGCATTGTTGCGCTGTTCGGCATCGGCGATCGCGTCAGGCTTGATCATCTCGAGGAACCCGCGATTGTTCTCGCCGACGGCGCCGGTCTGCTTCGCGGCCTCGACTTCACTGAACCGTGACTTCATGCTGTTCGCGATCTGCTGCACGCGCGGGGACGATTCCTTGATCTCCGCGGCGTATGCCGTCTGCACCGGATCGATCGCGTCGAGAATCCGATCGAGCATGGAGTTCTGCTTCGGGTCCGGCGCTTCGCCGATCGGCGGCAGCGTGTCGGACTTTCCGGAAACGTAGTCGAGCAGCTGGTCGGCCTGTTCCTGGATGTGTCGTATCGTTACGTTGATGTTGGCGTCGAACGTGTCAGGAATAACGACGCAGCCGCCAAATATGGCTAGAATCGCCGCTAGCCCGGTAATGGACACGCGCTTCATACGGTAACCCTCCTCGCGGACAAGACGCCCGCGGCCCCCGAATAATTCACTCTCCCCCGAGTCCCTATATTCTGCCGCAGAATGTGCTAAAAGTCCACGTTCCCCAGCTTGGACTCTTCCAGGAGCCGTAAAGCCTCGGCCAATGCGGACTGATCCATATCGAGATTTACGGTCAAGTTCAGTCCATTGTAGGCCTCGGTCTTGACGCTCAGCAATTCGGCCGTACCCAGGATCTTCCCTGCGTCAAGACCAATGTTCAGTCGCCCGGAATCGAATGGCCGCTGCGGCTCCGTCCCGAGAAGTTTATCCATGGCCTTGCCCGCGACACGCTCGCCCACGCCCGCGAGGAAGCGATCGGACTGGAGCAGATCGGACACGAGGCTTCGATTGACGCTGAGCCCGCGCGGCGCGGAAGCGTTTAGCTCGAACGACTCGAGTCCCTCGGTAGTGTAGCGCGCGGTAATCGTGCCGACCGCGGTCCCGGTCAGCGAGGTGTTCGGCGGCTTCACTTCGTCGGTCAGGATAGCGAGGTCCACACGGTCGAAGGATCCCGTCAGATCAATCGGCATCGCATCCGTGAGAACGCCGATATCAATGTCCGCGACAATTTCGCCGCCGAACAGCTCGCCCCGCGCCGGCCGGATCTGCATCGTCTCGCCCGCGAACGTGACCGGGCCTGCCGCCCCCGATACGACGCCGCCCGCCGCGGTCAATTTCGCTGCGCGTATCGTCCCCGATCCGGTGAGTCCGTCGGTATAGGATCCTGTGCCCTCGAAGTAAGCATCCTCCGCGCTCCCCGCATTCAGGGGCAACTGGAGTTTCGCGATCGTGGTCTCGAGGTGCCAATCGGCTTGCCACCCGTCCGCCGTAACGTTGAACGCCGACCTTTCCGTGAGCGACCCCTCGACATCGTCCAGCAACCCCATCGCGACCGCAATTTCCAGATCGCTGTCGCACTCAAAGTTGCCGGCCACGTCGAGTGGATCGAGCGTAAACGATGTGTCCACGAGACGTATCGTTGTCCCGTCGGTAACCGACGCGACACATTCGGTCAGTTCGCCCGTGCCCGTATCGAGGTTGAGACTCAGCGCGACATCGCCCGTGATCTTCGAACGCAACGGCAATAGAATTTCTTCATACCCCATGTAGTCCGAAAGCACAGAACAGGCCAGCAGAACGCTCGATCCGTCAATCTCGACGCGGCCCTCCGCGCTGCCTGAGCCGAACAACTCGGGCATGCCCATCGCCGTGCCGAGAATTCCCAGGTTCGCGCCGGCCGTAAAGGTGCCTTCGCCCCGCTCGGCTACAGGGTCGTACGAAAAATCGGCCAGCTTCAGCATCGTCATTCCGTCGATGGCCTCGGCGTGCAGGTCGGCAATGACCAGCTCTTCGTTTTGGACGTCGTACTTGAACCCGCCGCCGACGGCAATCTCGTCGAGTGCGACGTCGTCAAAGGCAAACTGGCGAAGATGCAGCGCAGGCGTGAACTGGATCGGCGCGTCCTTTCCCACGGCCTCGGCGCGAATCGTGCCCTCGATCGTTCCGGCAACGCGCGCGGCGGTCTCTTCGCCGGCGAACAGCTCGACCCACGGAGCGAGCTGCACAACTTCAATTCGGGCCTCGGCGCGATATTCCTCGTCGCCGACGTAGTTCGCGGTTGCATGGATCGCGCGATCGCCGATTCGCGCTTCGAGCGTGCCCTCGATTCCGGACATGGTGTCGCGCGGGCCGCGTGCGTCGAGCGCCCACAGGATCGGCGGGGTCGCCGCGCCACCGCCCTGGCTTGACGCGTCCGCGCGCGCGGTGAATCCTTCGGGTGACCAATCGACTTTCGCACTCATGGTGAACGAGTCAAACCCGAGCCCGCTGACGCTGCCGCGGAACGCCTCGGGCAGCGCATCCATGAGTTGGTCCCTCGTCCAGCGCTCTGAGGTGACTACCGTGCTGCCGCTCCGGTCGTTGCCGGAAATAGTCGCACGTACGACCTGGTTTCGCGCGAGCGTCAAGGTCGACTGTGCAGTGAACAGGTCGGCTTGCTCGGCCTCGACTTCGATACGGGCCGCGTCGGAGTACAACGGCTGCGCGGCACTCAACAACGCCGGGCCTCGCACGGTCGCGGCAGCGCTGACCCGGAACCGGACCGGGTCGGTGAGCTCGATGTGCGCTTCGGCGGATTCGACGTCGAATTCGTCGAACTGCGCGGGTGCATCGATGGCATCGAGGAATCCCGCGAGGCGGCCGCCGGCCATCGTGAATTCGGCAATCTTTACCTGCAGGGACGGCGCGTCGCCCGAGAGATTGCCCTCTCCCGTCACGACCGAATACGCCAGGCCGGGCGCATCGAGCTTCTGCGAGAACGAGGCTTGATTACCGCTCACGTCGACGGAGCCGTCGATCGTCACGTTCTTGATCTCGATTCGTTCCCCGTCCGACGCCGCCCACGCGATCGCGGCGTGGCCAGTTCGATACCGGATGGCCGGGGACTCCGGGACCGGAATTTCCGCTTCCACGCGCATCGGCGACAAAGACGCTCGGCCGTCTGCTGAGATAAGCGATACCGCGGCTTCGTCAACGGTCAACGTCCGAGGGACGAATTGCGGATCCGTGGGCTCGCTCGACGGTGCTCCGTCGCCGCGTGGACGGATCAGAAAGCCGTAGTTGGGCGACTCCGGATCGCTCACGTCGATTGCGATCGACGCGCGATCGGCGTGGACCGATTGAACGCGCCGCCCGTCTTTCGGAAAAATCGAGTACGAGATCGCAACGCCTTCGGCGACCAGCAGCGGCCGATTGTCGTGCAGGGCCCGGCGATCCGGATAAATCTCAATCCGTTTGAGCCGGAGATCGGGCCGTGCGCCCTCCCACTCCACCACCGCCACCGCGCCGAGGTAACGCCCCACACCCCAGACTATCGCGCGTTCTTGCGGCTCGCCGGTGAACCACGCCCCGGTGCCCAGGGCCGCGAGGGCAACGATCGTGATCAGCGCGCGCCGGGCGACGCGCGCCCATTTGACTCGCTTCATGTCCGGTCCCCGACGAGATCACTCCCCGACGATTTCGATCGAGAGTTGTCCGATGACCGGCAGCAGCTTGACTTGCTCCAGCAGGTCGCCCTCGGACAACTTGATGTGCGTCGCATCCGCGTACACCTGATCGAACGTCGGATCAACATCCATCCATTCCCCCACCCACACCGTGGCCCATTGGTGGAAATAAAACCCGGGCTGAGGCTGATCGGAATAGATCAACCCGGCCACTTCACGGGCGGGAACGCCCGCAGCGCGCGCCAGCGCAACGAGCAACACGCTGTGTTCCGTGCAATCGCCCTCGAGACTATTCAACACCTCGAGCGCATTGGTCAGCCGCGCGGAGTACGACGCCTCCATGTTGTCCGACACCCAGGCGACGAGCCGCCCGACGATCTTCAGCGTGTCGGTCTCGCCGCCGGCAATTTCGCGCGCCCGCGCGACGATCTTCGGATGGTCGCTCTGCACGAACGTGGTCGGCTCGGTCCACTTTGCGACGGCGGGGTCCTGGATGGGAATCGACGCGACCTCACCGCGGACGGCGGACTTTCTGCCCGTGAACAAAAACGCGCCGCCCTCGCGCGTAAACGTCTGGCCGTTGTCATTGAACGTGTGCTCGTCGCCGATCGGTCCGCGAATGCGCAGCGTAATCTCGTCCCGGCCCCGCGGGTCGCGAATCGGCCGATCGATCATCGCCGCGTTCGACACGATGGTATCGTTCGTAAATCGGACGTCCTTCGCCATCGCTTCGGGTTCGACGCGCATCGTAATCAGCCCGTTGGCGATGCTGTCTTCCAGCACCTCGCCCGATTCCGACACAATCGACGTCGTGCTCATTCCAATCGGCATCAGCGTCGTCTTGACCGCGTACACCTTCGTCGGCACGCCGTCGAGCACGCGCTCCTCGACGCGCTGAATCTCGCACACGGCCTCGAGTTCCTGCTGAAACATCGGCTCGAAGATGTGGTACGAGTACTTGTCCCCGACGGCCGCGCCGCCGCGCAATTTCTCCATCGTCGCGACCGCGTCCGCGAGCGATTCCTTCGGTAGCGGCAACTGCGCCACGGACTCCTGGCCGCCGACGGTCGAGCGGAATTCGAGCGCGGACGCCGTAACCCGCGCATGAAACTCGCTGCGGCCCATCGGGTCGTCCACGCGCGTATCCACACTGACGAGCCGCCCATCGGGGGCGTAGCGCCGCGAAGACACCGAGCGCATCTCCTGCGCCTGGCCCACCATCGAGAGCCGGAACGTAACGTCCTGGCTCATCACGACCGAGCCGTCGTCCCCGACTTCGACGACGTTCTGCGCAAATCCCGTCTTTTGGCCGCCCATGTACAGGCCGAACCACGTCGTACCGGCCAATTCGCGCACGTCGAACGCGAACGCGCACGGGGCAAGTAAAAACCACGCCGCGATCGCCGCAATTACCCATCGATTTCGCATCGTCCGTCCTAAAGTGCCGGCGTCACGCCGGGCACGGTGTCGACCCAACGCAGCCACTGCTCGAACACCAGCAGCGCCCACAGGTGATGCCCGAAATCCTCGCGGCCGGCCTGGTGTGCATCGAACAGCGCGCGCATCTGCGACCGGTCGAACCAGTCCGCCGATCGCGCATCCCGCGTGAGCACCGCCTCCTCGAACACCGGCGCCAGCTCGTCCCGAAACCACGCGTGTATCGGCACCGCGAAGCCACGCTTGCGTTGTTCGAGCAGTTTTTCGGGCACCATGCCCTTCAACGCGAGCTTTACCAGCCGCTTGGATTGCGATCCATTGTACTTCATCTCGAACGGCACCGTCGCCGCGAACTCGACGATGCGGTGATCGAGCAGCGGCACCCGGGCCTCCAGCGACGCGGCCATGCTCATGCGGTCCACCTTGGCGAGAACGTCGTCCGGCAGATACATGCGCAGGTCCTGGCTCAGCATGCGATCTTCGGCGGACAGCGCCGTCGATCGGTCCCAGTGCTCGCCGAACCGGTCCACCGCCCGGGACGCGACCGATCGTGCCAGCGCGGGAACGTACAACGCGGCGCGGGCGTCCGCCGAGAAGCAGGTTTCTCGGCGCCGAAGCCGTTCCCGAGGGGACAGAAGCGCATCGGTGCTGAATCGCCGTACTTTGTTCCACCACGCAGACCGGGGCGCGAGTCGCAGGCCGGCATCGACGAGCGTACGGAGCGTCCGCGGCAGCGTCGCATACGTTCCGGAACGCAGCGCCATGTGCAGCCAAGTGTATCCGGCGAAGAGCTCGTCGCCGCCGTCGCCCGAAAGCGCAACCGTGACCTGATCGCGGGCGAGCCTGGAGACGAGCCACGTCGGCACGGCGCTGGAATCTGCGAAGGGCTCGCCGAAGTGCCGTACAAGCTCCGCGCTCATCGTGGCCAGGTCCGGCTGCATCACGCGCTCGGTGTGATGCGTCATGAAGTGCCCAGCGGCAAGACGCGCAAAATCGCGCTCGTCGGCCTCGCCGTCGTCGAACCCGATCGTGAACGTCTTGATGGGCGTGGCGCTGGACTCGGCGAGAAACGCGACGACCGAGGTCGAATCGATCCCCCCGCTTAGAAACGCGCCGAGCGGCACGTCGCTCACGCGCTGCAGACGGACCGCGTCGCGCAGCAGGTCTGCGTACGCCTCGGCTGCGGTCTCGATGCGCCACGACTCGGTCGGCCGGTACTCCGGCCGCCAATACGACTCCGTGCGGACGCGCCCGCGCTGCCAGGTAAGCGATTCGCCCGGGCCGAGTTGTCGGACGCCCTCGAAAATCGTCTCCGGGTGTGGGACATAGAGATACGCCAGGTACGCGTCGATCGCCGCCGCATCGAGACGGCCGTCGACGAGTCCTGAGCGCAACAGACTAGCGACCTCCGAGCTGAACGCGAACGCGCCGTCTCGTTCGGTATAGACAAACGGCTTGATGCCCAACCGGTCGCGCGCGGCGTAGAGCCGCTCGCGCGGCCCGTCCCACACCGCGAACGCGAACATGCCGTTGAACCGCTGGACCGCGCTCTCGTCCCACGCTTCGTACGCGCGCAAGACGACTTCGGTGTCGCAGCGCGTACGAAACGTGTAGCCTTTTTTTTCGAGCTCGGCGCGCAGGTCATCCGCGTTGTAAATCTCGCCGTTGAACACGACGACGCAGGACGCGTCCTCATTCGTCATCGGCTGATGTCCATGCTCGACGTCACGGATGCTCAGGCGCCGGGCCGCGAGACCCAGATGGCCCCGAATCCACCGGCCGGCGTCGTCCGGACCGCGGTGCGCCATCGCCGCATTCATCGCATCGAGGCGGGACTCGTCCGCAGCGCGCGACGTGTCGGAGTGCAGATAACCGCAAATGCCGCACATGATCAATGCGCTCCGCGCTTGGATTCGAAGAGCCGAAGGTACAGCGTCCGGTACGCGCGGACCATCGCCTCGGGCGAGAACCATTCGCGCGCATAGAGCGCGGCCTGTCGGCCCATGCGCGCGGCGTTCTCGGGGTGATCCAGCAGTTCGAGCACGGCGGACGCGAAGTCCGCCGGTTCGCGCGATGCCGCCAACCGGCCGGTGACGCCGTCGGATACGAGCTCGGGCACGCCCCCGACGGACGCCGCGACGACGGGCCGGCCGCAGGCCATCGCCTCGAGCACGACGTTCGGAAGGCCCTCGGTGCGCGAGGTTAATACGGCGACATCCATCGCCTCGTAATAGGGGCGCAACGGCTCGCGCACGCCCGTAAACCGGATCACGTCGCCCAGGCCGCGGTGTACTGCGAACCGCTGGATGGACGCGCGGCGCGGGCCGTCGCCGATGAGCACAAAATGCGCGTCCGGCCGCTGCGCGCGGACGGCCTCGGCCATGGCGATAAACAATTCGTGGTCTTTGTCCGGCGAAAAGTTCGCGACCATGCCCACAAGCGGACTCGCGCGCGGGATCGTCAGTTCGAGCCTCGCGTCGGCTGCGGCGCTCTCCCCGGCGGGGCAGTCCACCGCATTGTGAATGACCGTGTACGACGAAGGCGGCGATCCCTCCTGCGCCGCGGCGAACTCGGCCGCGGCCCGGCTGTTGGCCACAATGGCGTCCGTGAATGCGTTCGCCCGTCGCTGCAGCCAGACGTGGCGGGGTTTCTTCCACGTTGCGAGTTCGCGCCGGCTCGATACGACCACGGGCACGCCGGTCGTCCGGGCCGCGAGGTTCACGGCAAAATCGAACCCGAACAGGAACGTCTGAACGACATCCGGCCGAAGCCGGCGAAACATACCAAGGCATTTGAAATAGACGCGAGGATCCCAGCCCGATTCGATCGAGAATACGTCGACCGGCGCGAACGCCCGTGCCCGCTCGGCCCACGCGCCGGCCTCGCGCGTGCAGATGACATGCAAGTTGAAGTCGCCCGCCAACCCTTCGAGCAAATACAGCACCTGGCGCTCCGTGCCGCCCACATCGAGCGACGGAATCACGATGCGCAGCCTGGGCCGGTAGATCATCGCGCGACAGACTCCAACAATCGCAACAATTTCGGCGCGGCACGGCGCAACGAGTATCGCTCCTCAACCGTGCGCCTGCCCGCTTCGCCAATGCGCCGCCGTAGCAACGGATCGCGCAGGCGATCGATCGCGCCCAGCCAATCGTCATGCGCATCTGCGAAGAATCCGTTGACCCCGTCCTGAATGATATCGAGCACCGCGCCGAACGGCGTCGCGACACACGGCACGCCGCATGCCATATATTGCAATGCCTTCAGCGCACACTTGCCGCGCGCCCACTCCGTCTTCGGCAGCGGCATGAGACCCACGGAGAGCCGCTGGATCTCGCCGGCTTCGGTCTCGAGCGACCACGGCACATACTCTGCGCGGGCCACCCCGGCCTGCACGCGATCCGCTCCGATCAGCCGGACGTGCGCATTCTGGAGATCCGCGAGCGCACCGGCGATCGGGCGTAGGTGCGCGCTTGTGCTTGGTCCGCCTATCCACCCCACCGTGAACTCGCCGCCGCCCGCGCTGTACTCCGGTACAAATCGGTCCGTATCCACCACCGTCGGGAACAACTCCGCCCGGCCGCCCGCGGCTTCCGCCGACTCCTTGAGCCATGAGTTTCCCGCGAGAACGAGGTCGGCGCACCCGAACAGCCTGTTCACCTGTCCGGGCTCGCTGGTCCAGTCCCAGCGATGCGACAGCGGATTCGGCGGTGCCAGGTTTACCGCGTCATCGATGTCGTAGACGAGCCGCCGCGCACTCACGCGAACGAGCCGTGCCATGCCCTTGACGTACGCGGACATCACCGCTTTTTGCAACACGACGACATCGAACCGCCGCGCGGAAAAGAGCTGGCGCATGCGCGTCCCATACTCGTGCGCATGATACCGCCAGGCGCGGCCCGCGGCCGCCTCTGCACGCAGGCGGGTGAACTGCGCTTCCGTGAATGGCGCGGCGACGGTGACGCCGACGCCCTGTTTGCGCAGGTACGGCACGAACTGAAGCACGCGATACCGTGAGCTCGCGCCGCTCTCGGGATACAACGTGAGAAACAGGACGCGCATCGCGTCCCTACCGAAGACCGAGGATCCGCGCGGCTTCGTCCGCGACGCGCTGCGCACTGATCGGGCCCAGGCATGCCGGCTCGCCTATCGGACAGTCTCCCGGCTGCGACATCCGCCCGCCGTTCCAACAACCGGCGCACGCGCGGCCGTTCTGCATCGGATGAAATCCGGCATCATCGCGAATGTAGAGCGCGGGATCCGTCGGGCCGAACAGCGCGAGGCACGGCGTATCCGCGGCGCGTGCAAGGTGCATCAGTCCCGAGTCGCACACGATGGCCAGGTCGGCCGCATGCAACAGACGCGCCGCATCTCCCACGCTCGTGCGCCCCGCGAACGAACACGCGATGCCGGCCGATTCGTCCGCGGCGCCCAGTTCGAACACGCGACAACCGCGCCGATTCAGCGCGGCCGAGAGCGCGCGCCATGATTTTACGGCCCAACGTTTGGGTTGCCAGCTCGCGCCCGGCGCAATCGCGACAAGCGGGCCCTCGCCGGAAGGAAGCTCGCGCGCGAGCGGGGTCGACCAGTCGCGATAGGAGAGCCGCGGGCGCGCCCGCGGCAGCGCGACCGACGCTTCCGCCGCGTAGTGCGCAAGCCGAAAGGTGTCCCGCGGCGCGCCGCGTAGCAAGTAATACAGATCGGGCGAAGCGTCCGCCGGGTTCACCGCATCCACGTGGGGATTGCCGTCGAGCAATTCCGGGTAGTTGCACAGGACCTCGATGCGCGAACTCGGCCAACGCGATCGCAACGCTTCG
Source organism: uncultured Nitrospirales bacterium (assembly GCA_964411925.1). Classification (GTDB taxonomy): domain Bacteria; phylum Hydrogenedentota; class Hydrogenedentia; order Hydrogenedentales; genus VFKU01. Next base: position 13,738 of record CAYPNI010000065.1, on the reverse strand, counting down.
TAAATGGGCAGCGCCATGATCTCGTCGCCGAGCCGCCACTTGATCTCGACCAGGATCGACGGGCGCAGCCCGAGCGAGTTCTTCGCGACGCGGCGCACGACGTGGCCCGCGCGCCGCACGCGCCGCGCGAGCGGCCCCCACTGCTCGTAATACGTCGGGGCCTCGCTCACAAATGCGCCTTGGCAAGCGGGGCGAACGCCGCGCCGAGGTTCTCGGCGAACTGTTCGAGCGTGAACCGGCTGAGCGCGTGCTCGCGGGCCTGCGCGCCGAGATCGGCGCGCCGTTTCTCGTCGATCACCAGTCCACGAATCGCGTGGTACAACGACACGAAATCGTTTGGCTGGCAAAGGATCGCGTTGTCCCCCGTCACCTCGGGGATCGCGCCGCTCAGCGTCGTCACCACGGGCACGCCGCATGCCATCGCTTCGATGATCGCCATGCCGAATTGCTCCTGCCACTCGGGGGTGGCGATACTCGGCAGCGCGAATACGTCCGCCATGCGGAACACATCGGGCATGCGGTCGTACCGGACCGAGCCCAGAAAGCTCACGTTGTCTTCGAGCCCCGTGCGCGCGAGCAGCTTCTCGACGCGTTCGCGGCCGGGGCCCGTGCCCGCGATGACAAGGCGGAACCGGTGCCCCGCGAGGCTGCGGTCCTTGACCAGCTCGCGCAGCGCGAGCACCAGAAAGTCGATGCCCTTGCGCGGCAGCATCCACCCGACGAACAGGATGACGAACTCCTTCTCGCCCAGGCCGAACGCCGCACGGTCGCGCGCGCCCGGCGCGAACGTGTTCGTGTCCACCCCGGGATCGATCTGCACGATCTTTTCCGCCGGCACATGCTCCATGTCGAGCATGCGCCGCGAGCGTTCCGTGTGCACGATGAAGATATCGCCCGAGGCGGCGGCGCGTTCCTTGAGGCGGCGGCGCTCCGCATTGCGCTCCATGTTGAACGGGATGTTGTCCCACACCATGATGGCGACGCGCGTGCCGAAGCGGTCCTTCGCGTCGAGCGCCTGCGCGGTCCAGTCGGTGAACAGCTCCCACGTGAGAATCAGATCGAACCGGCGCAGGCGTTCGTAAAACGGCACGAGATGCGGCTCGCGGCCACGGTAGCGCGAGAGGAACGTGTTCTTGTAGCGCGAGAGCAACGGCCCGGCCTGCGTGTCGAAGTGGATCGACTCGGTATCGAATCGCGCCGAGCCGTCGTCCTGCGCGTCGTAGAGCTGCTGGATTTCCGAGTTCGCGCGGAACGCGACCACCTCCGTGTCGGGCAGCAGGTTGAACGCCTGCAGGTGCCACGGATTGAACCGGTTGCCTTTGAGCAGCGCAAGCTTCACGCGCTCTTCCCCCAGAAATGGTCCTCGAGCGTGCGCCGCAGCGCGCGGCGGTCCTTCGGCACGTCGAGATGGCCCGCGGCGCACTTCGATTCGTACTCGTCCAGCGTGCAGATGACGCGCGCGGGATTGCCGGCGACGACCACGCCCTCCGGCACGTCCTTGGTCACGACGGCCCCCGCCCCGACGACCGCGTTCGGCCCGATCGTAACGTTCGGCAGAATCGTCGCGTTCACGCCGATATACGTGTTGTCCTTGATGTCGATTTTGCCGAAACTCGTCAGAGACGCGTACTTGTGCTGGAACACCGTGTTCGCGTCGTGCGTGATGAACGTCACGTCGGACGCAATGAGACAGTTCTCGCCGATGCGCACGAGCCACGGCTCGCCCGGCAGCCGCATCGAGTACACACGCGTGCCTTCGCCGATGCGCATGCCCAGTCGCCGCAACGCGCGGCGCACGGCCGCGTCGCCGCCGAACCGCATCGTAAGTTTCACGAGGATGTGCTGCAACGGCATCGCCATCAGGCGTTCATCCTCCAAAAATTGTGAAGGCTCAGGGTGGGCGCGGCGGCGGCAATCCATGGTCCAACGCGTCCGAACAGCCGCTGTAGCCGGAACTGAATCGACTCGGGCATGCGCGGGTGATCAATCCACGGAAACAGGCCGAGGCCGACCTCTGCGCCGTGCCCGATTCGCCGCATCGTGCTGAACCCGGCGCGGGAAAAGATGCGGCGGACGAACCCTGCCGTGAGCGGCATTTCGAATTCCTGCGGCTGCCACCGGCCGAAGGGCGCCCACGTGCGCGGCGCAGACCAGCCGAGGCCCTCGTACACCTGTTTCACGATGCCGGCCACGTTTCCGTAGTTGGGTGCGGACAGGAAAAACACGCCGCCCGGCCGCAACACGCGTCGTATCTCCTCCGCGGAGAGATTCGGGTTTGGAAAGTGTTCGAACGCGTCCACGCACATCACGATGTCGAACGAAGCATTCGCAAACGGCAACGCGGCCGAATCGCTCTGCGTGAGCGGAAACCCGCGGCGGCTGACGACGAAGTCCGCGCCGATGTAGCGTCCGCCGCGTTCGCACACGACGCTCTCCGCAAACCCTCGGCCACAGCCGACGTCGAGCACGTGCTTGTTCGCGGGATCGATCTCCAGTCGCGCCCAAACTTCGGTCAACAGATCCCCGCGAATGCCGTCCACGCCGCCAAACGGCGAACTGACCATGCGCGGGTTCGCGCGATAGAACTCCGCAACGGCCTGGTTCATGCCGGGAGCGGCATTCTTCATGCCACCTCCCTCACGCGGTGCGCGTAGGGCTGGTACCCGCGCGTCGAGCGCGCTCCGGCGAATACGGCGAGCGGCCGCACGAGCGGGAATGCCAACGCGGCCGGCGTGCGCAGCCGGCCGCGCCGTACCTCGCGCGCCCACTGCACGAATTTCGCCGGGCCCACGAGATCGCGCGCGAAATCACCGAACGTGTAGTCGACGCCGAGCTCGCGCAGCGCGAGCCCTTCGTTTCGGCAGCGGCCCCACAGCCCCGCAAGGTCGTAATCGTGATGATGCAGCGCTTCGGCGCGATCCGGAAATGCGATCGCCAACCCGGCGGCCTGCACTTTCTGCTGAAACTGAAAATCCTCGCCGAGCGCCTGGGGCGCGATGCGAAGCCGTTCCCAGACCGATCGTCGAATGGCCGCGTTCGCAAACGACACGCCGCGCCCGTGCGCGGCGCGGAACTTCGCCATCTCACGCGTGAAGTAGAAGTGGCCGTTACGTTCCCACGGGAACTGATCGAATTCACGCGCCGGATCGGGGATGGACGCACCGCAGGATATCGCCGTGAACGGATTTGCGAACGGCGCGAGCAGATTCTCCAGCCAGCGATCGTGCGCGGGTACCGCGTCCTGCGAGAGCGTCACCACAAACTCGCCGCGACCAAGCTCGAACACCCGGTCGCGCGCCCGGCCGAAATCGAACGAGTCCGGCGCGATCGAAACGACCTCGGCGCCGCGTGCGCGGAGCACCTCGGGCGTAGCGTCGCGCGATCCCGAATCTACGGCGACCACGTGCACTTCGCGGTCCGTCGCCTGTGCGGAGATCGCGTCCAGCACGCGCGCGAGCAACGCGCCCGCGTCGCGCGTGAGCAGCGTGATGGATACGGTCCCCGCAGAACCTGACATTGACGTGCTCCCCCGATGGAGCCCCCGAATTTCCCGACCAGTATAGCGCAAGCGCGCAGGTGTCATATCGGACGGAGGCGACTGCCCCTATTGCCACTCCCGCGACGGGGGAAACTCTTCGCGCGGCCGAAGTCACCGATTCACGGGATTCCACCTTCGCGGGAATGACTGCGTGTCTGCTCAAGGGAACGGGCTGCGACTCGACTCGCGGCCGGTGGTTTCACCGGCGGCTTGTCAAGACACTCCCAGGCGACCGAGAGCGTGGCCTTCGCCCATTCCCGAACGGCGTACGCCGCGCCGCGTTCCGCCCGACACGCCGAGAACAACCGCCGCGTCTGGTGAATCCGCTCGCGCAGGATCCAAGGTGACTCGCGCAACATCCGGCGCCACGAATAATTCTTCCGCACGAGCAGCGCGTGATTGCGGTGGCACTGGCGCGTGCGCCAGAGAGTGTTGCCCACGAGACTGGCGGAGCCGACGTGGTGCGCGACCGCCTCGGGCACGCACGCCGCCTGGAACCCCGCCGCGCGCGCGCGCATGCAAAGGTCGGCGTCTTCGTAATAGGCGACGTAGGTCTCGTCAAACGCGCCGACCACGTCGAACAGATCGCGCGTGTAGAGCGCAGCGCCGGCAGAGACACCGAACGGCCGCCGATCGACGAAAAATCCTTCGCGTGGCTGGCGAAATCCGATGCTCTCGGGGCGTCCGCCGCGCAGGATCGTGTCGCCGGCGGAATAGACCGTGTCCGGCTCGTCGCGAAACAGCACCAGCGGACACGCCATCGCCGCTCCCGCCTCGCGCATGCCATCGACGAGACGTTGCAGGCAATCCGGCTCGAGCGTCATGTCGCTGTTGAGCAGCAAGACCAGCGGCGTACCGGCGCGCCGCAATCCGTCGTTCGCCGCGCGGGCGAATCCGCCATTCGTCTCCCGGCGAACATATTCGGCTTCGAGCCCTGAGCCGGCGACACAGGCGGCGACGTCTTCCTGCGAAGCGTCGTCTACGACCACAACGTGATCCGGCCCGTACGTTTGCATCCGCAACGATTCGAGGCATTCGCGCAACAAGTCGACGCGATTGTAGACGGGGATCACGATAGTTACGCCGGCGTGCGGGTTCATCCGTGCCTCAAGGGGCGCGCCCAGACCGTATAGCCCGGTACGCGATCGAGTTTGAGCACACGCTCGAAGAAGTCGAAGTCGGCGTCGTCGAAAGTGCCCGAGCGCCGCAACAGTGTGAGGTACAGTCCCGCGAACACGATGAACGCGACGGCGAGGATGCCCAGCGCAACGCCCCGCGAATCGACGCCGGCGGCCAGTGCGTCGCACGCCAGGATGAACCCGAGCGGCGCAACGACGGCAATCAGCGGCCCGCGCAACGCCTGCGCGAACAGTTCGCCCGCACCGACACCCACGAGCCCGCGCATGGCGCGCGCGAACCACGCCCACGAAACGGCCATCGAAATCGCTGTCGCGGCCGGCACGCCCCAAAATCCGAATGCGAACACGAACGCGATGGTCAGCGCGATGTTCGATACCATCGATATCAACCCCGCGACCATCTGCACGCCGGGCCGACCCATGCCAAGGACGACCGCAACACCGGGACCGGGAAGAATGTTCGCCACATAACCCGCGCTAATGATGCGCAGCACGAGGACGGACACGCCCAGGCTCAGCGCGCTTCCCTGCCACGCGGTCATGAGCAGGCCCGCGCCGCCGGCCGTGAACGCAGCGAGGGGCACCGCAACGGTCGCGACGTACTTCGTCGCGCGCGAGTACAGCCGGCGCAGACGGTCGCCGTCACGTTGCGCTTCGAGATGCGCCGCAGCAGGCACGAGCGCGCTCATCAGCACGACGGGGACCTGGCGCATCTTATTCGCGAGCTCGACGCCGATGCGATACAGTCCCGCGAGTTCGAGGTCGCGCAGCACGAGCGTAATGATCAGCACATCCGTTTCGAACGTGACCAGGTTGGCCAGGCGCGAGATCTGCGTCTTCCAGCCGAAGGAGAACAGGCGGCGGAACATCGACCATGAAGCGCGCCAGGGCGCGACACGCAGCGACGGACAAATCACGAATGTCGCCAGGACGCCCGCCACGGCAAACGCGCCAAACGCGATCCCGTTGGCGAACACGAGCCCGCGGACGCCGTGGCCGCCCTCGAGAAACCACACGGTCGCGCCGGCCTTCACGAGCGACGCCGCGACGCTGACCGCGTTCGTGACGCCCATGCGCTGCATCCCGGTCTGCACGGCGATGAACGGCGCGACGCAGTTCGTCCCGGCGAGCAGAACGAGCGTCCACTTCAACAGGAACGCGAGATCGGCCGTGACGGCTTCGCTGCCGATCGCGCCCGCGCCGTCCCACGCGCGAAGTACGGCGACGATGCCGTCGATCGCGAACCACGCGCCCGCCAGGAACGCCGTGGAAAACAACAGTTGGTAGAAGAAACCCGTGCTGACGACGGAGGAGACGCGTTCACGTTCGTTGCGCGCGGCGTGCTCGGCAACATACTTCGAGTACGCGCTTGCGACACCGAGGTCGAAAAGCGCGGCGTATCCCGCGAACGCGGAAACGATCGCCCACAGCCCGTACTGTTCTACGCCGATGCGGCCGACGATGTACGCGACGAGGACGAGGCCTAGGACAGCGTCCCAGCCGCGGCCCGCCGCGTTGAACACGGTGTTCCGCGCGATGACGCCACGGATCGTGGTGTCACGGATTCCCACCGGCGTCCCCCCAGACGACTTCGTAAATCACGACACGCTCGATACCGCCCCCGCGCACGTCCGCCATGGCGGCGTCGTAAATCGGCACGAAGCGGTCCGGCTGCGCACGCCACGACTCGATCAGCGGCGCGATCCCCCATTCCCGAAACACGGGCGAGGCTGAAACATACGCCTCTGGTACAAGAATGTATCGGATTCCGTGGCGCTGCATCCATTCGAGGCGCGCATCAGCCGATTCGGTCGCGATCTGCGACAGCGCGGCGAGGTTCGTGAATGCCGGCGAATGCAGAAAGTACGCGCGCGGATCGAGCGAAAGCACCGTTGCGCCGGGATCGAGGTTCCGGTTCGCCCAGTCGAACGCGGGCCAGCGCTCGACGCGGCGGGTGAGGTACCGGTCGCGCGACTCGAAGCCGAGTGCCGCGGGCAACTTGAAATGCATCATCCCCGCCGCGAGCGTTAGCCCATATATATAGGAGAAGGCGAGCAGCGCCGCGAGGGGCCGGCGCAGCGGCTGCAGGCGAGCCACGGCGACACCGGAAAGCACGTGCAATGGCATGAAGAACGGTAGTAGGTACCGGGCGAACCGCTGCACGTAATATATAGTCACGATCCCCGCCAGGCTGAAGGCCCCCAACCACCGGGCCATGCGCCCGCCCACAAGCACGCCGACCACGCCCAACACGAGCGTCAGCCCGCCGGGAGACGCCTGCCATCCGTCGAACTGATCGGGGTGCATCAGGATGCGCCATGGAAACGTGAGGAGATCGAGCGGGCCCGCACTGCGCGCCGTTTCGTGTTGCAGCGGCGCGGTCACCTGAACGTCCGGCATACCGCCGTCGCCGAACACGGAGGTGAGCACCGGGTAGACGAGATTGCCGACGAGCAGCGTGCTTCGCGCCGCCCACGGCGCGCAAAGCAGCGCAGTAGCCACAGTGAAGATTACGACACTGCGCAGCCGCGCGCTTGCTCTCTCGAACACAATCCAAGCCGCCATGATCGCGGCCACGAGGTATCCCGTGTGGCGAACGCCGCACGCGGCTCCGGCGATGGCGCCGGCGAGAACGAGCCAGCGCGTGTTTTCGGAGGCCCGCCACGCGAGCAAGCTTGTGAGCGACGCGGCAATGAACCCCGCGAACGGCACATCGATGGCCACGGCGCCGGCTTGGGCGCCATAGATCGGTGATGTCGCGAACAGCGCGGCGGCGACCGCCCCGGATTCCTCGCCCGCGACTCGCGTCCCGAGCATATACACGGAACCGGCTGCGAGGACGCACAGCGACCAGCTGAACATCGCTACGCCCAGTTCGCCGTCGACGGCGTAGATTACGGCGAAGAGCGAGTGGAGTAACTGAGGGTAGGCGGAATAGACATTGCCGTCGACGAGGCCGATGCGGCCCGTATGCGCGTACGCCGCGGGCAATGCGAGATGCGCCGTGGCCGCATCCCAACTCGTGATCGGTGCGAGACTCGCGACCAGGGCGATGAACGACGCGGCGGCAGCGGCAGAAATGTTCAGAACGATGAATCGCGACGGCCGTCCGGCGCGGAGCGTGGCCAAGCCGGCGCTAGGGGATCGCCGGTTCCAAACTGCGAGTATGAGCGTGGCTACCGCCGCTACGCCCAGGAGGTACCATGCGGCGTTGAGCGAAATGCTTCCGACGCCCAGGACAACGGGAGCGACGGCGGCTAATCCCGCGTAGATTCGAAGGACGGCCATCTCACAGACACCGCCCGCGCTGGGGCGATCGCGAATGAGGCCGCCCACACCCCAGGCCGCGATGATTAGCGCAACGGTCCCCACCGGCGTTACCCCCGCGGTTACGATAGCACGGCCGGAGTTCGGGAACCGCGGGGCGCGACGCGGGTTGATCCCATGTGCGCCGAGAGAAACAATGCCTCCGGACAGAGGAACCACGCCGATGAACGATCCATGGGACGTGGCGCGAAACCTGGCGTCGATCGAACTGCAGTGGGCGGGGTTTCGCGCGTTGTGCGACGATGAGGCGGTGTTTCGCGCGAAGGCGGAACCGGTTTCCGCCTGGAACGTCGGGCAGCATGTGAAGCATTGCGCGATCGCCTTGAACCGAATCGTCGGCGTAATCGAAATGATGCTGGCCAATCCAACACGGGACGTCGGCCTCGGGCCGAAATACGAATTCGCGAAGCCGATGTTGGAAAGCGCGAATATCCCCCGCGGCATGGGCAAGGCGGCTGAGTTCCTCATCCCCGAAGCGGCCCCCGGCCGCGCGGAGACGCGCGCGATGGTGGACTCCGCCGCAACGCTTTGGCGCGGACTGGAAGCAAAGCGCGACGAAATCGGGAACTGTCCGGCCACGTTCGCGCACTTCGCATTGGGTAATTTCACGAGCCCGCAGTGGATCCGGTTCATGACGGTGCATTCCGCGCACCATTTCAAGATTGTCCGCGACGTCCTCGTGGCGGCGGGCCAGACGGTCCCGTTTGACGACTCGGTCGAATCTCCCAACTGAAAGCATTCTTCCACCCAGGACGCCGGACGATGAGCGCTGCAGCAGTTGCGTTCGATATCGACAGGAACCTCGCGGCCATCGGCCGGCAATGGGGCGCGTTGTTCGCCCTTTGCGAAGATGAGACGCGATTTGCGGCGACGGCGCCGGCCGTTTCGGGCTGGGGCGTCGCACAGCAGGTGCACCACGTCGGTCTGGAACTGGAACTGATCGCCGGCGCGATTGAAAACATGCTTCGGGATCCCGAGTTGGGCGCGGGGCTCGCGCCGACGCATCCGTATGCGATGCGCGTCCTCGAGCAGGGCCACTTCCCGCGCGGCAGCGGCCAGGCACCGAAGGAAGTCGTGCCGCTGGGCACGCCGGACCGCATTGCGACGCGCGATCTCCTCGCATCGACGAAGGCCCGGTGGGACGCGGTCGCGATCGATACCGCGGCGCTGGCCCGGAGCAGCGCGACGCACCCGCACCCGATCCTGGGACCGTTCACCTCCGTGCACTGGTTGCGGTTCATCCCGATTCACACAGCGCATCATCTCAGGATCATTCGCGATATCCTCGAGGCGAACGCGCTCGATGCCCCGTACGGTACTGAAGTGGAATCGGTTTGAACCCTGTGCGATTCAACGCTCCGGGGTTGCCGCCCGGACGGCGGTGCTACGACGGGAGATGGTTGCGCAGGTCGGCGTGGACGTGGCCATCGGCGTAGTCGTCCTTGACAAAGTCGAAATAGCGGCGGCAGATCTCGCCGAGCGTGGACTGAGGCACGCGATGCCGGCTGTCGGCAACGACGCCGATGATGTCGACCGCGATCCCGCCAAACTTCGCGAGATGCATCGAATTGCGCGAGACGGCGCCGCCTCCGTCCGCCCAGCCGAGCCGCGCCGCGAGACGTTCGAGATCGGTTTGCGTGCGCACCGCGTCCGTCACGATGACCCATACGGTCTCGCCCGCCATGGCGTTCAGATCGCGGCGGACGCGCTCCAGCGCAAGCAGGAGGTCCGGATGCACCATCGCGAGGCCGTCCGCGTTCGCGAATTCGCGGAGGCGGAAATGGGCAACCGGTTCACCGTCGAGGTCGCAGAGCAACCGAACGTCGTTCCGGCGGCTAGAGAAAGCTGCGGACATCGATGATGTATCCGTTTGTGCCATCGTTGGTGTCTTTGATGCTCGTCATGCCAACGCGCAGATATACCTCGGCCAGGGCGATGGCATCCGTGTCCGGCAGTGGCGCGACGGGGGACGCCGCTTCGTTACCCGTCTTGACGCTGATGTCCCACGTGCCGAGGCGCGCCTGGACGAGGTCCTTGCGCGGGTTCACGTTCGGCGCCGCGATCACCGGCGTTTGCGTGGTCGCCGCGAGTTTATAGACGTTGTTACTGATCATCGCGTAACCCGCGCGCACTTCGACGCCGAGTCCGACGGGGCTGGTCGCCTTCACCGCGAGGTCGTTCGTCGTCACGCCTCGGAGCACCCCGGCGCCACCGCCCCACGTCTTTGCGATGAGCAATTGGATCAACTCAAACGCCGCTTCGACGCGATCGTCCCAGAGATTGAGTTTGGATGAACTGACGGGCCGCTCTTCGAACGCCCAGGTTGTCTTCGGGTAGGACAGGCCTTTGATTGCCATGCGTGTGCTCCTCAGTCACTGGTTTCATTCGCCGGGCGAGCCTGCCCGCCCGGTTTTGTCGTGGTTCAATCAAGGTGGTAGCCGAGATCCGTGCCCACGTTCGCGTCGTCGAGTCGGAACTGGAACAACGATTTCGCGTCGGGCTGGCTGCGGACAATAAAGGCGACCGGATCTTCGACGGAGCGCAGCGGCGACGTAAGCCGCGCGGTGGTGACGACGAGCCGGCCGCGAAACTCGTGCTCGACGGACGCGACTCGGCCCACGAGACGTCCTACAAACGAGCCGTTCCATTCGCCGGAAACCTCGCGATCGAGGCGGCGCAATTCTTCACCGCGAAATTCGAGAATGTCGCCGACGCGAAGGTTCGCGCGGCCGTTCAGGAAAACGATCTCGCCGTTCGGCGCGGGGTAGGCGATGTCGTCCATCAGGCCCGCGGCGAGTTTGTCGGCGTCCTCGATGCTCGTGATGGAGAAGTAATCCAGGAACCTGAGTTTGAATCCGTATTCGTCAATACTCGCGCCGTCGGTATAAAGCTTTTCAATAATAGGTAACGCCGGGTTACCCGTGACCACCAGTGCATTCGTCACGGTGCCGAAATCCGAGCCGAGCGCCAGGGCGTGCTCGAGGCGATCGAAAAACACGACGCGATCGGGCCGCGCGGCGGCGCGAAATGTCACCGCGGATTCCGCGTCGATCGACCACACGTAGCCGCGCGCGGCATACGCGGCGGCGGTCAACACCTCGAACACGCCCGCGGTGACATCGTAATGGCCGAGAAACTCCGAGGCCGGCTCGATGCTGTTCACGTTGGGTCCGATGTAGGAGAAATAGTCCTTCAGTTCCATCTCGGGCACGTGGAACTTGCCGTCGTCGTAGAGATATACGTCGGCGTGGCCCTGCTCGACCATCGCCGCGTTGAAGCATTCGCCGCCGCCGTAAGCAAACCCGAGATAGCGCCCAAACGCGTCGATGCGATCGTCGAACGCGCCGGAGGCGTCCTTGTGCGGATTCAGCTCGATGTAGTCGATGCCCTTGGTATCGAGCAGGCCCTGCAGAAACGCGGTCGCCCGGTCGGCCTTGAGCTTGTAGCCGCTGGCGTCGTATTGGTCGTCCGTCCAGTCCGCGACCTCGCCATGGCGGCTGATCGCGTGACTGTTGCGCGACGTTTCCTCGCAGTCGATGAGCATCAGGCGCAGATCGGGCCATGCGATTCCATCCACGACGAGTCCCGCGATGGTGTCGCCGTCTTTCGCGTACGCGGCCGTCGCGTCGATACGCGCGGCTCCGACCCACTGGCCCTGCGAGATCCCGCCGATGCCCAGCTCGTTGGCCGGGGACCGACGCGCATCGAATTTGGCGTGCTCGCGCTGCGCGCCGTCGGGATACGCGTCGTGATCGACCAGATAGTGCACGGTGCCGTGCGCGGAGTTGATCGCCAGCTTGACGATTTCATGCACCGACCGATTGATGAACGCCCTGGACACGTTCGAATTACCGTCGTGCGCGGGTCGTTCTGCCTCGAACTCGATGACTTCGTGGAAATAGACGAAACGATCCAGGATGAGCTTGCGGGTGTCGCTCCATTGGGGCCGGACGCGCGACACCTCGCCTTCCGCGAAGAGTTCGCCGTCAATCAGCACGCGGACGCGGTAACCATGGCCGAGGTCGGTTACGTGTCCCGGGAGAATGCCGCGTATTTCGTCAGCCTGGCCGGGCGCGGTACGCCGCGCGCGCAGCAGTGGGACATCCGTGTAGCGGGCGATTCGGCGGTTGCCGGTGTCGTAGATCTGGATTTCGTAGTTCATCGTTGTTCTCGGTTAGCCGCCGGGACGGCGACGCTGCGGTCGCGCGACCCTCCCATCACCACCAACGGTCGCGAAAGGCGACGGTCGCGGCGGCCGTGTGCGAGCTTCCAAAGGCATCGGTGTACGTCAACGTGGCGCCGTCATCAGGGATGCGCGGAAACTCGCCCGCCGTGTACGGCGTGACGTCTTCGCCGTCCAGCGTGACGATTCCAGAGGCTGAGTCGAGCAGAAGCACGTCGCCGTCGCCGACTGTGCCCGAAAACGCCATCGTGCGTTCGCCGTCGCTGATCGCCGGGTCGATCAACGTGCCCGACGCGGTGAGCGCAATGGCCGGCCTGGCGTACAGCGTACCGGCGGACGACGCGTTCAGCGTTGCGCCGGACGCCGCGATGGTCCAATTGAGGACCGTAATGTCGGCCGATTCCTCGAAGGCGTCGCGCGCAGCAAGTTCGAGTGTGAACGCGCCGACCAGTTCGTCCGCGCGGAGTTCACGGCGATACGACTCGCGCCGCGCCCACAGGCGGCGTCCCGTACGCAGCACAAGCCCGGCCGAGTAATCCGCGAGCGAGGCCGCGTCGAGAATCTCGTCGAGACGCGCTTCGATGGCCGCAGCTGTGTTCAGACCGGTGACAAGCCCGGAAATCGTGATGCGGCGCTCGTTGCGGCCGCCGACTTCTTCGAGCTTTTCCTTGACGGCGGTGTTGGCCTCGTCGAGCGTTACGCTTCCCAGCAAAATGGTCATTTTGATGCTCCGGGTCGGGAACAGGCTCAAACAAACCGCGCTTGAACCTGCCACCCCTGATTCAAATCTCTTCGACGATGGGCTGCGAATCCGTCGCCGCGGCGAGCTTGTCCGCGGGGCGCAGCGCGAGGAACGGTTCGAGCGTCTGCCAGGCTTCCTGCTCGGCTTCGTCGGCCAGTTCGGTGAGCGCCTCGACGCGCCGCGCAGGCTGAATGCGTTGCCCGCCGATGGCGATGTCTTTGCGCGAGAACGCCGCCGCGGACGCGAGCGATCGCATGAGGTACGCGCCGGCAAGCAAGGTCTCGCCGAGAACCAGCGCGTCGTCCGGCGTGGGCACGTCATGCGCCGGATCGAGAAAGCGCAGCAGGATCGTGTGCGCGTCGTCCACGTTGCGCGTGACGAGTGCCGACGGGATGAGCGTCGTGTCCGTAAGCTGGAACTTCTCGCGGACGTTGGCCTCGTTCGTGAAGATGGGCATGGATTGCTCCTCGTAAGTCTTCCCGATCTCGCGTTCGGAGCGTTGCCGCGAAAGATTTTTCGGCTTCGCTCAGGATGACCACCGGTTTGTACGTGGCAGGCTTAAGCGTGGTTTGTTTTAGCCTGTGACTTCGCGCGAGGGACTGGCCTGCGCCGAACCCCGCTTAGACCGGCCACACGCCCTTGGATGGCGGGGCGGCCGGAGGTGGGCCGCCCCGCCCGGGGCGAGGGACTCGCGTTCAGCGAGGGGGTCGATTAGGTCCAGTCGCTGCGGACGACCACGCGCGCACGGTCGTAAATGATCGCGAAGTCCGTGATCACCGTGACGTACGTGCGGTCCCACTGCTGGTTGA
>CAYPNI010000064.1:843-23929 GCA_964411925.1 uncultured Nitrospirales bacterium | reverse complement strand
ATGAGCGCCAAGGTGCTCCAGATCGTCAACTCGGGCACCTACGGCCTCAAGCAGCAGGTCACCAGCGTGTCCCAGGCGGCGAAACTACTCGGCTTGAGCAACATCCGCAATCTCGTGCTCGCCGCCGAAGCGTTCCAGCCCGCCGAAAATGAAAGTCTTCCGGATAATTTCAAGATCGAGGCGCTCTGGGAACACAGCCTGCGCGTAGCGGCCTATGGCAAGCGAATCGTCATGATGGAGACCGAGAACGTCCGCTTGTCCGACGAGGCGTTCACCGCCGGCCTGCTGCACGACATCGGCCAGATTGTGCTCGCGACGAAAAAGACCGAGCAATTCGGCGAGGCGCTGCGCCGCGCCGAGGAGGAGGGCGAACTGCTCATCGATGTCGAGAAATCGATCTTCGGCGCCACGCATGCCGAAGTCGGCGGTTACCTACTCGAACTCTGGGGACTGCCGGACCCGATCACGGAAGCGATCACGTTCCACTTCATCCCCTCCGGGTGTTCCGAGGACGAATTCTCGATCGCAACGGCGCTCCATGTCGCCAATTATTTCGCCGAGGACGCGGACGACTCTGGAATCGCGCTGACGAGTTCCCTCGACAATGTGCACCTCGAACGTCTCGAACTCGATCATCGCGTTGAGGAGTGGTACGACAACTGCCACGCCGAGGAGCCGATGATTCAGGGTAACTAAATTGCGGGCGTGTGGCAGGCCTAAGCGGGGTGTACTTAGGCCTGTGCATCGACCAGCAGCCGCTTGTACACCCGATAATCCGCGTCCGAATACAGTACGAACCGCACCAGCTCCACCGACTCGGCCGATTCAAGTATCTCGCGTACGGTACGCACGGCAATCGACGCCGCCTCCTCGATGGGGTATCCGTAAACGCCGCAACTGATGGCCGGGAATGCGACGCTTTTCAGGCCGTGTTGCGCCGCGATCTCGAGGCTTCGCCGGTAGCAGGACCTCAACAACTCCGGCTCGCCTTGCCGCCCGCCGCGATAAACCGGGCCGACCGTGTGGATGACATGCCGCGCCTTCAGGTTTCCGCCGCCGGTAATTTTCGCGTCACCGGTTTCGCAGCCACCAAGCCGGATGCACTCATCGAGGATTGACGGCCCGCCCGCGCGATGAATCGCGCCGTCGACCCCGCCTCCGCCGCGCAAGGTGGAATTCGCGGCATTCACGATCGCGTCCACGTCTTGCCGCGTAATGTCGCCCTGCACCGCCTCGATCCGGCGGTCACTCCCTCTCCGCGCACCCAGGCTCACTGGGACGCCTTTTCAAAGGCCGCGGAGAACACGCTCGCGACGATGCTCTCCACGGCGGCGGGTTTGGCCAGGCCCCGCGCCGCCTCGCCCATCCGTTCCAGGCGCGGGGCGTCGCCCAGCAGTTCAGAGACGATTCCGGACAGTCGCTCGCCCGTGCAGTCGCCGTCCAGAATCACCACGGCCGCGCCCGCGTCCTCAAATGCGCGCGCGTTCGCTTCCTGGTGGTTGTCCGTCGCGTGCGGATAGGGCACCAGAATCGACGGTTTGCCCATGGCGGCGATCTCCGCCGTGCTGGACGCACCCGCGCGACTCACGATCAGCGAGGCGGCTGCGCACGCCGCGGGCATGTCGTCAATGAACGCGAAACAGTGCACCTTGATGCGAGTCTGCGCGGCGACGCGACGCGCGTCGTCCAGTCCCGACTTCCCCGTCATCCAGATGAACTGCGTCCCATTTAGTTCGACGCCGTCCAACAGCCCCCGCATCGCCTCGTTGAGCGTGCGCGCTCCCTGGCTGCCGCCCACGACAAGCACCGTCGGCAATCCCGGGTCGATGCCGAGTCGCGCGCAGGCCGCCGCAGGGTCAGGCGGCGACAGGAATCCCGCGCGCACGGGGTTCCCGACGACCACCGCGCGTTCGCGGGCGAAATCGCCGGCGGTCTCCGGAAAGCTCAGCAACAGGGTGGTCGCGCGTGGCGCGAGCAGGCGATTGGCCAGGCCCAGCCACTTGTTCTGCTCGTGCAGCACCGTGGGGATGCCCAGCCGCTGCGCAATCCACACGATCGGCAGCGACACGTACCCCCCGACACCAAGCACGACTTGCGGTCGAAACCGGCGCAAATGCAGCAAGGCTTGAGCGGCGCCGACGCCCAATTGCATCAACACCCGAATGCGGCCCAGCAGCCCTGCGCGAGGCCAGCCGCGGACCGCGACAGAACGAAACGGGATGGAGAGCGCTTTGCAGACGCGCTCCTCGACATTGCCCCGCCGGCCGACCCACACCACCTCGAGCGCGGCGTCCCGTTTCTGGATTTCTTCGAGGATCGCGACAGCCGGGGACGTGTGCCCCGCGGTGCCGCCCCCCGTGATCATGAGGCGCATCGACGTTCCCCGGTGATCCCGTGCAGCCGCGCTACGCCGCGCGCATGGCAAGGGCCCGCCGGCGCACGGGCTGGG
Organism: uncultured Nitrospirales bacterium; assembly: GCA_964411925.1. Lineage (GTDB taxonomy): Bacteria > Hydrogenedentota > Hydrogenedentia > Hydrogenedentales > VFKU01. The sequence goes on along the minus strand of CAYPNI010000064.1, from coordinate 21,480 downwards.
CCTGAAGCCCGACGTTCACGACGATGCCCATCAGGCCCATGAAGACCAGGAGCGACGTCCCCCCCATGCTGATGAACGGCAGCGGCAGCCCTTTCGTCGGCAGCATGCCGACGGTGACCATCATGTTAAAGAGCGCCTGCACGGCAATCAACGCGACGGCGCCGCTCGCGAGCAATGCGCCGAACAGGTCCCTGGCGTGCAGCGCGATGTGCATTGCAATCGCGAACAACGACAGAAATAGCACCACCAGCAACAGGGAACCCACCAACCCGGTCTCCTCGCTCCACACCGCGAAAATAAAGTCGGTATGCGCTTCGGGCAGGTAGTACAGCTTTTGCTCGCCGCCGCCGGGCCCCTGGCCCCAGACCGAGCCGTTCACGAAGGCGGTAAGCGATTGGATTAACTGGTAGCCGTCCGCGTCACGGTGGCTCCACGGATCGAGGAACGCCAGCATCCGCCGCGTCCGGTACGCGCTCGAAAACACCAGCGCCGCCACGCCGCCCGCCGCCACCAGGGCCGCGATCGTCATTTGCGACAGCGGCACGCCGGCCACCAACAGCACGCAGAACCCCGCCGCGACGACGACCGCCGGCGTTCCAAGGTCGCGTTCGAGCACGATGAGGCCCGCAAACAGAAAAATCAGGCCCACGTATGGGACGAATGTTTCCCTGAAACTCGCGATGCGTTCCTGATTCCGCGATAGTCCGTACGCGAGCGCGAGCACCAGCGCGAACTTGGCGAACTCGGACGGCTGGAACGACGCCGGCCCGATCTCGATCCAGCGCTGCGCGCCGCCGCGTACGTCGCCGATGCCCGGAATGAGCACGGCGACCAACAGCGTCAGCGCGAGCAACGCGACGAAACGAACGATGAACGGCGCGGAAAGCCGCCGGTAGTCCACGTGCGCCGCGGCGGAAAACACCGCGAGTCCCGCGACGACGTACAGACCGTGTCGCAGCATCCGCGCGTTCAGCGACGGATAGGCGGCGTTGGCGCTGTACACGGCGACGACGCCGATCATGACCAGCATCAGGACGATTCCGATGAGCAGGTTGCACTCGCGCCGCATGCGTTACGCCCCCGCGGCCAGCCGGGGCCGGCCGGCGAACCGTTCGACCGCGCTCTTGAAGGCGCGCCCGCGTTCCTCGAAATTGGTGAACCAGTCGAAGCTCGCACAGCCCGGCGACAGCAGCACCACGTCGCCCGCCGAGGCATGGTCATGGGCCCTGGCGACGGCCTCGTCGAGCGAGGTCGCGCGCACCGTCGTCACGAGATCCGCGAACGCGGCCTCGAGCTTCGGCGCGTCCTCCCCTATCGTCACCATCGCCTTCACGTGCGCCCCCACGAATTCGCGCAGCACGCGGTAGTCGCTGCCCTTACCGCGCCCGCCCGCGATCAGCACGATGGGCCGGTCAAAACTCTCCAGCGCCACCCGCAGGCTGTCGATGTTCGTAGACTTTGAATCGTTGACGTAATCGATGCCTTCGAACGTCAGCACCGGCTCGATGCGGTGTTCCACCGCCCGAAACGCGCGCAGGCCCGCGAGACACCCTGACCAGTCGAACCCGCCCGCACGCGCCATCGTCAGCGCCGCGAGCGCATTCGCGAGGTTGTGCCGGCCCGGCAGTGGCACGTCCGTCGCGCGCGCAACTTCGTTTTTGCCGTCGCGAATCGCGTCGCTGTCCAGCCACAGTCCTGCGGGCACGCGCTCGCGCAGGCTGAACGCAAGCCGGCTGGCCGCGCTTCGATTCGCGAGTGGCGCGCAGATCGGATCGTCCGCGTTCACGACTGCAAATTCCTTCGCCGATTGCCGCGCAAACAATTTCGCCTTGGTCGCGGCGTATCCCTCCATAGTCGCGTGCCGCGCCAGATGGTCCGGCGTCACGTTCAAAATCGCGCCGATCCACGGATGAAACCGTTCCGAAGTCTCAAGCTGGTAGCTACTGATCTCGAGGACAAAATAGTCCGATTGCGGCGATTCGAGCACCGCCGCGCTAAACGGCCGCGCATTGTTTCCCGCGAGCGCCACGGTATGCCCGCACCCGCGAATCAGCGCCGCCAGTAGTTCCGTCGTCGTTGTCTTGCCGTTGGTGCCCGTCACGGCGAGCACAGGGCTGCCGCAGTGTTCGAATGCAAAGTCCAGTTCGCTGACGAGCGCAGCGCCGTTCGCGACCGCGCGCGCGATCGGCTCGATGCCCGGCGGCACGCCCGGGCTCGGCATGACCACCTCGGCACGCTCGAACGCCAGCGGACTGTGGTTTCCGCACTCGTACGGCACGCCGAGCGTTTCAAGTTCCTCCTTGAACGGCTGCAGGCCCGCCCGATTCTCGGCGTCCGTCACGAACGGCAGCGCGCCTTCGCGCAGGAGCAGCCGCACGATGCCCATCGCCGTGCGGCCCATGCCCACCACGGTCACGTTCTTGTTCCTGACATCGATCATGGTCTCACCGTAATTTCAGCGTCGCGAGGCTGAGCAACGCGAATACAAACGCCACTATCCAGAACCGGACCACGACTTTCGTCTCGGACCAGCCCGACAACTCGAAGTGGTGGTGCAGCGGCGACATCTTGAATACGCGCTTGCCGCGCAATTTGAAGGAGCCGACCTGTATCAGCACGCTCGACCCCTCGAGCACGAACAGCCCGCCGACGATCGGCAGCAGCAATTCCTGCTTGGTCAGCACGGCCAGCGCGCCCAGGACGCCCCCCAGCGCAAGCGAACCCGTGTCGCCCATGAACACCTCGGCGGGGTGTGCGTTGAACCACAGGAATCCGAGCCCCGCGCCCAGCAACGCCGCGCCGAAGACGGTCAGTTCGCCCGCCTCGGGAATGTACGTAATGAACAGGTAGCTCGACCAGTCCGCGCGGCTTACGACGTAAGCGATCGCGGTGTAGGCCGAAATCGAGACGACGGACGCCCCCGCCGCGAGGCCGTCCAGTCCGTCGGTAAGGTTCACGCAGTTCGAGGTGGACACGATAATCAATACGACAAACAATACGTAACCGATGCCGAGCGGAATCATCATGTTTTTGAATCCCGGCACCGCGACTTTGGATTGCAGGTGCCGCGGACTCTTCACGATCAGCCCCGGCGCCGCGGCTTCGAGCAGCAACCGGTTGAAGCGGACCACTTCGCGATCCGAGAGATTCTTGATGCCCTGCGCGAGAAACGTGTTGGACTCGCCGTTCAGCCCGAGGTCGCGCCAGAGCGGCTCTTTGTAGATGTCGCGCTGTTCCAGTGCCGTGTTCAGCTCGAACAGCAACTCCGCCTGCGTGCCGGGCTGCGCGGGAGCGCGTTCGAGCCGGTCGCGCAGCTTGTCGCTCAGCTCGCCGCCGAATCGCCCGAGCGCCGTGTCCGGCTTTGTGCCCTCGCCTTCCAGGAAAACAGCCATCAGCGCGTCCCAGTCGGAAACGTCGTTCGCCTTGAGGTAATACGCGCCGTACGTGATGGGGAACTGGAACACGTAGAGCCCGAGCAGGAGTCCGACGGCAATCTGGCCGAGGAACTTCGCGCGCGCGCTCAATCCGTCGTTGTGTTTGCGGCGCAGCTTGATGAAGTCGTCCAGAAATCCCACGAACGCGAGCCCGACGAACACCGCCATCGCCACGAGCAACAGCCGGTTGCCCAACCGCCCCCAAAGCAGCAAGGTCACGACGGCCGCGGCGACGATCAGCAACCCGCCCATCGTCGGAGTGCCGCCCTTACCCTTGTGCAGCGCGTGGAGGTCCTGCACGTGGTCGCGCTTGATGATCTGGCCGACCTTGAGCGCGCGGAGAAACGCGAACGTCCTCGGGCCGAACACCACGCTCAACACGAACGCCGTGACCAGTGCCAGGCCCGCGCGCGTCGTCAGGTAGGTGAATGCATTCAGGAACGAGAGCTGGTCGCGCAGTCCGTCCGCGATGTAATAAAACATTTCAGTGCGGCCCGTTCGCGGCGCCGAGCGACAGGCCGTAGCGCGCGCGCAGATGTTCGATCACGTGTTCCATCCGCATCCCGCGCGAACCCTTTACCAGCAGGCAGTCGCCCTCTTCGGCGACCGACGCAATTGCGTCCGCCATCGACTCGTGGGCGTCGATCACCTCGACCGACGGCACCCCCGCACCCATCGCGCCGTCTGCCATCGCCCGGGCGAACGTGCCGCGAATATAGAGCCTCTTCACGCCCGCCGCGCCGGCTTTCCGGCCGATTTCCGCGTGAAGCGCGGCCGATTCCGCGCCCAGCTCGAGCATGTCGCCCAGCGCGGCCATCCGCTCGCCCTGCACCGGCCGCTCGGCCAGCGCGTCCAGCGCCGCGCGCATGGATACGGGGTTTGCGTTGTAGCTGTCGTCGAGCACGGTCAGCGGGCCGACCTGCGATACACGGAATCGCCGCGCATGGTGGCACGCCTCGCGCAGCGCGGGTTCGAACTGAGTGACCCCGTGTTGCAAGCCGATCGCCACGGCGATCGCGACGTTCGTCGCGTGCGCGCGAATCGTCAGCGGCAACTTGAGCCGGCCCACCGGGTCGAGCGTGAGGATCATTTCGCCGTCGTCGTCGAACCGGCAGTCGCGCACCACTACGTCGCCCTCGCGCCCGACGTAGACCTTTTTCGCGCGACACCGCCCGGCAATCCGCCGGCAGCGCGCGTCATCGTTGTTCACGTAGAAGACACCGTCCGGGCCCAGCGCATCGGCGATCTCGCCCTTGGCCGATTCGATATCGTCCATCGACCCGAACCCCTCGAGGTGCGCCTCGCCGATCGTCGTAATCGTTGACTCCGTGGGCCGCGCGATTCGGCACAGTCCCGCGATCTCGTCCTTGTGGTTCGCGCCCATCTCGACAATGGCCGCCTGCGTCTCGCCGCCGATTCCGAGCAGCGTCACCGGCACGCCGATGTCGTTGTTGAGGTTTCCCTCGGTCTTGGATACGCGCCGGCGCGTCGAGAGCACGGCCGCGGTCAGGTCCTTGGTCGTCGTCTTGCCGACCGAACCCGTAATGGCGATGACAGGCCCCTTGAATCGAGCGCGGTGCGCGGCGGCAAATTGTTGCAGCGCCGTCAACGGGTTTCCGACAACGATGCACGGGCCCGCCGCGCTCGGCTGAGTTGTAACGGCCGCAATCGCGCCCTTCGCGAACGCATCCGCGACGAATTTGTTGCCGTCAAAATTCTCGCCCGACAACGCGAAAAAGACCTGTCCGCGCTGAAGGGTGCGGCTGTCCGTCGAAACGGAGGAGAACAGGGACTTTCCATCGGCGATGGACGACCCAACGAATCCCGCGAGGTCCGCGAGCGTGTACTGCCATCCGCTCATGCGCGAATCGCTTCCAGCAGGTCTCGCGCGATCTCACGGTCGTCGAAGTGGTGTTTCTCCGTGCCGACAATCTGGTAGTCCTCGTGGCCCTTGCCCGCGAGCATCACGAGGTCGCCCGGCTGCGCCATTTCCAACGCGCGCTGGATCGCCTCGCGCCGATCGAGCACGACGATGTAGTCCTCGCCACGCCGCTTGCCCGCGTGCTGCAGGCCAACCTCGACATCCATCAGAATCCGTTCAGGCGATTCGGTGCGCGGGTTGTCCGACGTCGCCACGCTGAAGTCCGCGAGTTCCGCCGCTACAGCCCCCATCTTCGGCCGTTTGCCGCGGTCGCGGTCGCCCCCGCAACCGAACAGGCAAATGACGCGGCCGCGGCAAATCTCGCGCGCGGCCTGCAATACGTTGCGCAGTCCGTCCTCGGTGTGCGCGTAGTCCACGACGACCTGAAATTCCTGCCCGCAGTCGATGTGCTCGAAGCGGCCCGGCACGGACGCCAGCGACTCGACGCCCTCCGCGATCGTGTCCAGCGGGATCTTGAGCCCGCCGCACACGGCGATCGCGCCAAGGACGTTATAAACGTTATGCGTCCCGAGGAGGTGCGACCGGATCTCGACACTGCCCCAGGGCGTTTCGGCCGTGAACGAGGCGTCGCGCAACTCGATCCGCGCGTTCTTCGCGCGGACGTCCGCGTCCCGTCCATACGTAAGACAAGGCACGCGCGACGCCTGGACGAATCGCGGACCCGACGGGTCGTCGATGTTGGCCACTGTAAACGCGTCTGGTCCGTCGACGCGCTCGAACAACCGCAGCTTTTGACGCAGGTATTCCTGCATGTCCAGGTGGTAGTCCAGGTGGTCCTGTGTCAGGTTCGTGAACGCCGCCACGGAAAACTCGATGCCCGCAACGCGTTCCTGTTCAATCGAATGCGAGCTCACTTCCATCACGACGTGGCTGCACTTGTTTTGTTTCGCCTGTTGAAACAAGTACGCGAGATCTTCGGCGAACGGCGTGGTGTGTTCCGCGTTTACCGTCAGTTCGCCGATGCAATACCCAAGCGTCCCGAAGTGACCCACGCGCAGGCCCGCCTTCCGCAGGATGCGGTGGATCAGATAGACCGAACTCGATTTGCCGTTCGTGCCGGTGACGCCGATTACGTGCATCGTGCGCGTCGGGTCGCCAACGAGCCGGTGCGCCAATAACCCGAGCGCGCGGCGCGGATCGGCGGAGTAAATGTACGGCGCGCCCTCCAGCATCGTGATGCCGGGCCGATCGCCGAGAATCGCCTCGGCCCCCTTCGCTGCCGCCTGTCGCGCGAAGTCGTGGCCGTCCGAACGCACGCCCCGAATCGCGACGAACAGAGAGCCCGGCGTCACCCGCCGCGAGTCTGCGGTCGCCGCGACGATGTTGATCCCCTCCGGCACACGCGCGCCGGTCAATTTGGCGATCTCGCTAGTCCCCAAGGCCATGAGCGGGTCCATTCATAAACGTGAGCGTGCACTGCCGCACGTCTTTTAGCGGGGTTCCCGCGGGCGGGTCCTGGCGCACCACGCGTCCAGCCCCTCGCGGATCGAGCGGAAGTTCGAGCGACACTGCCAATTCCTTCGCCTCGCGCTTGGTCAGTCCGACAAAACTCGGCAGGCGCGGGCCCCCGTCAGTGTCATCCTTGGCTGACTTCAGAAGTTCCAGACCGTCTAGCGCCCCGGCCTCTTCCCGCGGTTCCAGCAAGGCTAAATGAAGCAGTTGTTCCGCTTCCGGACTGATCGGCAGGTTACCTTTATATGTCCCCGGCGCCATCGGGTCGGGGGGCACGTGAAGCCGCACCAGCGCGTCCCGCATGATGCGCGAAAACACCGGGCCGCACACCGCGCCGCCGAAGTGAAGGCGGATGTCCGGCTCCTCAACGACAATGACGCACGTCAACTTGGGGTCCGTCACAGGCGCGAATCCGGCGAACACAGCCGTAAATTTGTCCGGGTAGTATCCGCCGCCCTCGGGCCGAGCAATCTGCGCCGTGCCGGTCTTCCCGCCGACGCGGTACTCGGGAATCGCTGCCTTCGACCCGGTCCCGCCTTCGTTGGTCACGACTTCGTGGCACAGCTCGCGCATGGTGGCCGCGGTCTCGCCCGAAATCACGCGCTCGGACTCGCCTGGCGCAAACCGCCAGCGCACGGTCCCGTCTTCGGCCCGGATGTCCTCGACGAGGTGCGGCTTGACCATATACCCATCGTTCGCGATCACGCTGAACGCGCGCGCGAGTTGCAGCATGGTCACCGAGATCTCCTGGCCCATCGGCAGCGAACCCATCGACAGCCGCGACCATTTCGATTTCGGCCGGAAAATGCCGGTCTCTTCCCACGGCAACTCGATGCCCGTCCGAGCGCCGAATCCGAACCGGCGAATCCACTCTTCCATCCGGTCCGGCCCGAGCAGCGCGGCCACCTTGATCATCGCGATGTTGCTGGACGACGCAAAGCACTGCCGGAACGACGCGACGCGCATCGGGTGCGTGTCGCGGATCGTGTGGCCGTAGGGATTGAAGCGCCCGCCCATGCAATCGATCGGGTCGGCCGGCGTAATGAGGCCGTGTTCGAGCGCCGCCGCGGCCGTCACGATCTTGAATGCGGAGCCCGGCTCGAAGGTATCGATCACGGCCGCGTTCCGGCGCAGCGCCGCGTCGAAATCCATGTACCGGTTCGGGTCGAACGCGGGCCGCGCGGCCATCGCCAGAATCGCGCCCGTATACGGGTCCATGATCACGCCCATGGCCCGCCGCGCCGCGTTGTCCTCGATCGCGCGGTCCAGTTCCTGTTCGAGGCGGAATTGCAACTCGGCGTCGATTGTCAGGCGCACGTCGTCGCCGCCGCTCGGCGGCTCAAACACGGACGTCCGGAATCCCATCATGTTGCCGCGGCGATCCATGCGCGACACGCGCCGGCCTTCCTTGCCTTTCAGATACGCGTCGTACCGGCCCTCGATGCCTTCCGACCCGACGCCCTCGCGGTTCGCGAAGCCGAGAATGTGCGACGCGAGCTCGTGTTCGGGATACATCCGCACCGGCTCGTCCTGCAGCAGCAGCGCGTTGCGCACGGGCGCCTCGTTGACGTCACCCAGGCGCTCACGCTCGGCCGGCGTCATCCTGCGCTTGAGCCATACGAATTTCATTGGGTCGCCGTCGCTGTCCGTGCGTGTTACGCGTTCGTACACGTCGGCGACTTTCTCGCCCAGCCGCGGCGCGAGCCATTGCGCCAGTTCCGCCGCGTTGCCCACGTTGCTCGGGTTTACGCTCAGCGACGGCGCATTCTGGTTCGTCGCGAGCACGCGCCCGTACCGATCGGTAATGTCGCCGCGCGGCCGTTCGATGAACACTTCGCGGATATGGAACAGCTCTTCGTCGCTGAAGCGAAGGTCGGTATCGACCTGCAGCAGCACCAGCCGCGCCGCCAGCGACGCGAACAACACGATGAATGCGCCGTACAATACGCGCACACGCGCGCGGTGAAGCCGCTGCGGCGCCGACGCGCCGCTGCGCTCGGCAGGTGTGGCCGCCTTGCGCGGAATTCGCACGGGTTTCGTGCCCCGAATACGCCTCAACACGCGCACCCACCCGTTCTCATCGCGCGCGCGCCTGTTTTCGCGTTCGTAATCGACATTTGACCTTCCAGCCCGCCGGCGGAATCGCCGCCCCATCGCGGACACCTCTGGCTAAAACCGTTCCGACGGCCCCCCGGCCTCGTCGATGGATTGCGCGACCGCCGTCTCGCCCGGCGCGGGCGCGCCCACCGGCACAATGTCTCCCAGCCGGATAAACGCCGACCGCGTCACGCGTGTGCGTTCGGCGATCGGCACGCGGTCGCGATCGAGCGCGGCAAGTTCCTCGCGGGTCACGTTGAGCACTTTCACCTGGCCGGGCCGCGGCTCGGTCAGTTCGTGCTGCGGAGCGGCGGCGTCCATGCGCTCGAGCCGCCCGAGGTCGTAACGCTCGCCGCGCAAATCGCCGATGCGGTCGTTGACGCGCCGGATTTCGCGCGCGAGTTCGTTCGCACGGTATTCGTTGTGCAGACGCTGCGTGTGCAGCCACGTGAAGACGAAGAGCGTCCCGCCCAACATCCCGACAAACGGAAGCGCACGCCACCATCCCCGCAGGCTGACGCCCTGCCGCCGCCGCAATTTCGCCATCTCCAACCCCCACCGGGCGGCGGGTCTAAGCGCTGTCCAGCTTAGACCCGTTCTCCGCGCGCTTCGATTCCACTCTTCCCCGTGCGGCAGGCCTAAGCGCAATTCAGCTTAGGCCTGTTCCCCACGCCTCGCCAATCCCATTCTTCTTATGCTTCTCATTCTTTCCACGCCGCGACGCTAATTCTTCTCCGCCGCGCGCAGGCGAGCACTTGCCGCGCGCGGGTTCGCCGCGATCTCGACTTTGTCCGGCGTCACCGGCCGCCTCGTCAACAGCGTCAACACGGGCGGGGTCACCGCGCGCACGCGGCCGTCCGCATGAAACTCCTTCGTCTCGCGCGACGCGTCGCGCAACGCGTTCTTCACGATGCGATCCTCGCCGGAATGAAACGTGATGCAGACCAGCCGCCCCTCGCCCTTCAACAAGTCCACCGCCGCGCGTATGCCGCGCTGAAGCGAGTCCAATTCACCGTTGACCGCGATCCGCACCGCCTGGAACACCTGCCGCGTCTCGTCAGGCACGCGCCGCGTGTGATACACCTCGATGAGGACGTCTACCAGATCGCGCGTCGTCTTGAGCGGCGCCTCGCCCCGCCGGTTCACGATTCCGCGCGCCACGCTCCGCGCCTTGGGTACGTCGCCAAACTCGTGCAGCATCGTCGTCAGCCCCTTCTCGTCCATCCGCGCGAGAAGCTCCGCAGCCGTCTCGCCGGTGGACGGGTCCATCCGCATGTCGAGCGGACCGTCCGTCTGAAAGGAAAAGCCCCGTGCCGGATCGTCGAGTTGCATGCTCGACAGGCCGGCGTCAATCAAAACACCGTCCACCTCCTGGACACCCATCTCGCCCACCACAGCAGCCAGGTCACCGTAGTTCCCCTGAATCACCACGGCCTGTGGCCGCCCCTTTAGCCGCGCGCGGGCCAATGCCACCGCCCCCGCGTCCCGGTCGATCGCGATGACTCGTCCCCCCGGACCGAGTCGTTCCGCGATCAACGCCGTGTGCCCCCCTGCACCCGCCGTACAGTCGATGTAAACCCCGCTGGGCCGCACCCGCAGGAATTCAATCGCGGGTCCCGCCAGAACGGGAACGTGCGGCACCCCCTACGCCGCCTTCTTGTACTCCCGGATGGCGTCCATCTCGCTGTCGTACACGTCGAACAGCGATGTGACCCCCGTCATCCGGAACAACCGCTGCGTGTACACGTTCAGGCCGACCAACTTCATGTCCCCGTTGTACGACCGGAACTGCCTGAGCCGCTCCACGAGCACCCCTACGCCCATGTACGAGATGAACTTCATCCCGCTCAGGTTCACCACCACGTTGTAGCCGTTGTCCCGAAGGCACCCCACGAGCGCCATCCGGAGTTGCCGGACGCCGTCTTCGTCCACGTCCCCCTCGACGCGGACGATCGTCACGTCCCCTTGCGTCAGCGTTTCAATGCTGATCATGCGACCCTTCCTCCTCCACGGACCCGAGCACCCCACGTACTCGCGACTTGCTGCTTTCCCCCTTGCGACTTCCCACACCGGCGAGCCGGGCCGCGCATCACTCAGGCCGAATCCCCCGATGCAGCCTGACTGAACAACTCGCGCCCCATCTCTTTGTACTTCTCTTCCATCCGTTCCTGATATTGCTTCCAACCGTCCCGGCTCCAGAGCTCGAGATGATCGTCACACCCGACTAATACGGCCTCGCGATTGGTATCCGTGAGGCCGGCGTGCGCGCGAAGGTGGTCCGGGATCAGCACGCGCCCCTGGCCGTCCGGCTTGGCTTCGGCCACGCTGCCGAAAAACATCCGGCGAAAATCCACCGCGCGGGAGTCCATCGAGGAATACGTGCCCGCCTTCTCGCGGATGCGGTCCCACTGCTCTTTGTGGAAGAGGAAGACGGAGCGGTCGAATCCGCGGGTCATGAACCAGACGGCATGACCCAGGACGTCCATGGTCTTGCGGAATTGGCTGGCGACAGTGATGCGGTTCTTCTCGTCAAGAACCGTCTGCCCCTCGCCGAAATACACCGAAAGTCTCCCCAGACCCACGATCTACCACTTCGCACCACCTACTTTAGCACTCATCCATAGGTTTGTCAACGATTTTTTCGTCGACAGGGCGCCGATCGCGGCCTTAAGAGACCGAGTAAATGCGATATTACCAAATCTGGTATCAACTTTTCAAGTACATACAATATATTGGTGGAAAAATGTGGCGGAAGTGCTTTCCATGTTATCCATCGCGTCCAAAAAGTCCACGAATTCTCGCACTGGCCCCGCAGGCACACGACTCCAACGGAACGAACTACGGAGGGCAGGAATCGAGGAGTCCGATCAGAACTGATCGCGAATCTGTCGCAATATCGGCTCTATCGCCGCGTGCACCGCAGGCACGCGCCAATAAGCGATCACAATCAGCGCGGCGGCCGTCATGAACGGATGCCGCTTCGCGAATGAGATTGCCGCCGCGCTCACCGAGGCCACACGCCGGACGGTCGCCGCAGCGAACCCGGCGGCCTCGCGCACGGCCCAGAACAGATCGCTCTCGATGCGGGTTCCGCGGCTGCGTTGCGCGAGCCCGCCCGTGTTGCACGTGAGCGCGAGGTCGGTCTCTCCGAGCCGGATGATGTCTCCGTGCCGCATCACGCGCGAGCGCACGACGCCCACACCCCTGCCGTTCACCGTCACGCGCGCGCCGCTTGCCGCGCGCACGCGGTAACCGTCACCCACGGCGACGATGCGCCCGTGAATCTCCTGGACACGGTCATCGAGCCGGACGTTGATCGCGCACGCGGGATCGCGCCCGGCGGTGAGCGATCGCTGCGTCAGCGGAAACTCGGTGCCGTCCTCCGGCCCGTTGATCACGGTCAGTGTGTCGTGCGCGGCGACGGCGTTCATCGCGCCAGCTCCACGGCCGCGCCGCGCCGCTCGCCTTTGCGGTAGATGAGCTCGCCGTCCTCGACCAACACCTCTATCACGTCGCCGCGAACAAACTCGCCGACGAGCAACCGTTCGCTGATCGGCATCACCACGTGCCGCTCGACGGCGCGCCGCAGTTCGCGCGCGCCAAACTCGGGGCTGTAGCCAATCTGCGCGAGGTATTCGTACGCGCCCTGGAACATCCGCACCTTGATGTCGCGGTCCTGCACGCGCAGGCGGACCTGATCGATCATGTTTTTCAGAATCGCGCGCACGTCTTCGAACAGCAGCGAATGGAACGGCACGATTTCGTCGATTCGGTTGATGAATTCCGGCCGGAAATGCTGGCGCAGCGCGTCAAAAATGGCCGCCTGGCCCCCGCCCTCGCCATCGCGCTGCAAGAGCCCCGCGCCTATATTGGACGTGAAAACGATCATACAATTGCGGAAATCGACCACGCGCCCGTCGGAATCGGCCAGCCGCCCTTCGTCCAGAATCGGCAGGAACAAATCGAACACGCGCGGGTGCGCTTTCTCAATCTCGTCGAACAACAGCACCGAGAACGGCGCGTCTTTGACCGCGCCCGTCAGCCGGCCCTCTTCGCCGTGCCCCGCGTAGCCCGGCGGCGCGCCGATCAATTTGGCGACGGAGTGTTCCTCGGTAAATTCCGACATGTCGAAGCGGACCAGATGCGACGAAGATCCGAACACCTGCTTGGCGAGTTGCTTCGCAAGCTCCGTCTTCCCGACGCCCGTCGGCCCGAGGAACAGCATTACCGCGTCCGGCCGGTTCGGGTCCGCCATCCCCGCGCGCGCACGCTTCACCGCGGCGGATACCGCCGCGACGGCCTCGTCCTGCCCGATCACCTTGCGGCCGAGCCGCGCCGGGAGGTCTGTCAACGCCTGCCGCTCTTCGCGCGTGATTTCGTTCACGGGTACGCCGGCCACCGCGCTGACGACCTTGCGGATTACGTGCGGCGTCACTGCCACCGGCGCCTCGTTCGCGCCAGCGCCCTGATTGCGCATGGCCGCGCCGATTCGCACGCGCGCGCATGCCTGGTCGATCACGTCGATGGCTTTGTCCGGGAACTGCCGGTTAGGCAGGTAACGCTGCGTCAGGTGGATCGCCGCGTCGATCGACTCCGGCGCAATCGAGACCTTGTGGTGCGACTCGAGCGATGCCTTCATCGATTCCACGACCGTCCGCGTTCCCTCGGGCGTGAGCCCCTCGACGCGCACCATCTGGAACCGCCGCTCGATCGCCGGATCGCTCGCGATGAACTTGCGGTATTCCTTCAGCGTCGTCGCGCCGATGCACCGCAGTTCGCCGCGGCTGAGCGCGGGTTTGAGCATGTTTGCGAGGTCCATCGAGTCGCCCTCGGTCGCCCCCGCGCCCATCATCAGGTGAATCTCGTCGATGAACAGAATCGTGTCCTTCGCGCGCTGCAATTCTTCGATCAGCGCGAACACCTTCGCCTCGAACCGCCCGCGGTATTCCGTGCCCGACATCATGGCGGCGAGATTGAGCTCGAGGATCCGCGTCTGGTCGAGCACTTCGCGGAGCGCCCCGGCGGCCATCCGCTCGGCCAGGCCCTCGACAATCTTCGTCTTGCCTGTCCCCGCCTCGCCCACCAGTATCACGTTGTGCTTACCTTTGCGCGCAAGAATCTCGACGATCTGCATCAGTTCCTGCCCGCGGCCGACGGCTGGCCCGAGCGCGCCGGATCGCGCGAGTTCCGTCAGGTCGCGCGTAAACGTCTCGATTAGCGGCGGCGGCGTCTCTTCAGCTTCGTTGTCCCGCAGCTTGGTGGTATGCGGCGCCGGCTTGGGCGCTTCGACAGCCACTGGCGCGGTCAGCGTGGCATGAATCGCGTGAATCAACGCACCGCGATCGAATCCCATCGCGTCCAGCGCGCGGCTCGGCGCCGCGTGCGCGTCCGACAACAGCGCAAGCAATACGTGCGCCGCGGTCGTCGTGGGATTGCGGAAGCGTTCGGCGAATTGAGCCGCCTTGTGAACCGCCGCCGCGCAACGCGGCGAGTAGTACATATCGCCGCGCGTATCGGGCGGAGTCCCCCGCCACGCATCGCGATGCGCGCGCTCAGCCGCCTGGTGGAGCGCGGCGATGTGCGGCTGCACACACGCCGGCATCGGCGACGAATCGGACAGGATCGCCTCGAATAGATGTTCGACGCCGACGTAGCCGGTATTGCGGCGAAGACTGATCGTCACGGCCGCGTCCATCAACGCGCCCACCGCCGGCGAAACCCGGACCTGCACTGCGATTCCCCCTCGCGTCCGCTTCCCCAGACACACCTCATGCGGACTTCATTTAATTGGTACCACAGAAACGCGGTTTTCTGCCGGATACGTCCGCGAATGGGACAGAAACGCGCGCTAGACCCGGCCCCGTGCCGCGGACCGCTCCACGAGCGCCGCCATGGCCAGCGACGCGTCGTCTCCAGCCGCCCGCAACGCCGCGACGACGCCCTGCTTGTCCGTGTCCGATCGGTTCTGGCTGACTTTCCACTTGCCCACCAGCGAATCGACGGGAATTTCGATCCCCACGATGGCCCGCAACAGCCGCGTGAGATGCGCCGGCCCGATATCGCCAGCCCTCGCGGTCTCATCCTCGCGCGACTCATGCGTTTCCATGAGTTGCGTCACATGCTGCAACAGCCACTCCGGATCCTCGATGGCGCGTGGCGTTCCGTGAGCGTGCACGACGGCGTAATTCCACGTCGGCACATCCGGCCCGCCCGGAATGCGGCTTGGATACCAGTTCGGAGAGATGTAGCGCTGCGGTCCCTGAAAGACCACGATGGACGGCAGGGTCGTCGAGAACGACTTCCACACGTCGTTGGCCCGCGCGACATGACCCACCAGCGTACCGTTCGGGCCGCGAGACGCGTCCATCAGAAACGGGATGTGGTTCGCGACCAACCCGCTCGCGCCCAGCGTCACCCAAGCGCCCAATGGGTAGTCGCGAATCAACCCGTGCAACGTTTCCCGCTCTGTTTGCGCGTTGTGCTTCGGAATGTACATCGTCGAGGTATCCTGCCAGTCTGACTAAAGACCCACCCATGCATACGGCGGGATAATCGGCACCGCCACCGCCACGTTGCATCGCGCCGGCCGCACTCCCTATCCTTCGCGCGCATGTCAGCCCCGGACACGACCCCCCAGCCGCTCCCAGACCGCACGCGATCGGTCTTCGCCACCATCTTTGTCACATTATTCCTTGACCTGGTCGGATTTTCGATCATCTTCCCGCTGTTCCCGGCGATGCTCGACTACTACATCGCGCGCGAAGGCGATAGCGCGCTGCTCGGCGGATTTATTTCCTTCCTCGAGCGATTCAGCGCAGCGGCCGGCGGCTCGGCCGACACCGGCGTCATCGTGTTGTTCGGCGGCGTACTCGCCTCGCTCTATTCGTTGCTGCAATTCTTCTTTTCGCCCGTCATCGGCAGCCTGTCCGATCGTTACGGGCGCAAGCCGCTGTTGCTGGTATCGATCGCGGGAATCGCGCTGTCCTACGTCCTGTGGTTTTTCGCGGGCTCGTTTCTGCTCCTCGTCGTCGCGCGCACCATCGGCGGCATGATGGCCGGCAACATCTCGACGGCGAGCGCCGCCATCGCCGACGTCACCAGCGTGCGCGACCGCCCCCGCGGCATGGCCATCATCGGCATTGCGTTCGGCGTGGGATTCATCATCGGCCCCGCCATCGGCGGACTCTCCGCCGCGCTCGATCTCTCCGAGACGCTTCCAGGGCTCGCCGCGTACGGCGTCAACCCGTTCTCGATGCCGGCGCTCGTCGCATTCGTGCTCTCCTTGCTGAACCTCGCGTACGTCGCGGTGTACTTCAAGGAGACCCTGCGCCCCGGCGCGGACGCCGACCGGCCGCGCCGCACAGCGAACCCGATCGCGCTGTTCAATACCTCCGCATATCCCGGCGTCACGCGCACGAACTTCAGCAACTTTTTCTTCCTGGTCGCCTTCGCGGGCGCGGAGTTCGGGTTGACGTTTCTCGCCGCGGAACGCCTCGGCTACGGCCCGCAACGCAACGCGATGTTGTTCGTGTTTGTCGGCGTGACGCTGGCGCTCGTGCAGGGCGGCTATGTCCGCCGGCGCGCGCCGTCGATCGGCCCCAAACGCATGGCCATCCACGGTTTCGCGTTCCTGACGCCCGGCGTGCTGCTGCTCGCGTTCGCCTCGACCGCGCCGTGGGTCTATGCGGCGCTGTTTCTGATGGCCGTCGGGTCCGCGCAGATCATCCCCTGCCTGACCTCACTCGCCTCCGCCTACGCCCCCGCGCACGATCAGGGCCGCGTGCTCGGCGTGTTCCGTTCGCTGGGCGCGCTCGCCCGCGGCGTCGGCCCGCTGATCGCCTGCGTGCTCTATTGGCGCCTGGGTTCCCTCGCGGCCTACGCCCTGCTCGCCGCCGCGCTCCTCTGGCCGCTCGCGCTCGTCTGGACGCTGCCGCCGCAGCCGGAATCCGAAACCGGATCCTAGGTCCTATACGTCCTTTAGGACCTATCGAGAACTCACTTTAGCGCGATCGTCCGCCCCTCGCGCGCCGACTCGTACACCGCGTCGATCACTTGCATGTACTTCATGCCGTCGAAAAAGTCCGGGTGATACTCGCGCGTTCCGCGCACGGCCTCGATGAAATCGCGCTCGACGCGCCACTCCTTCACGTCGTAGAACTCGTCGTTTCGAACCTCGACCGGCTGAAACTCCCCCTCGCCTTGCGCGATGTACATCCCGTCCGGCAGCACGTCGTAGCGAATCGTCCCGCGCGCGCCGTAGATCTCGATCCGGTCTTCGCCCTTGTGCGCGGCGGCGTTGATGGTGTACTGCACCGGCACGCCGTCCCCCACCACCGTCTGCGCGAGCACCTGGTCCGGAATCTGCACCGCGACGCGCTCGCCCGCCGCATCGATGCGATCACGCACGAAGATGTCCGTCCGCGCGCTTACGCTCGTCGTCCACCCGAACCACCGGTGCACGACCTCGATGTACATGCCCAGCGTGTGCATGTTCAGCCCGGACAGCCGGTGGTCCTTGCGCCAGTTCATCGGCGCGTCGTCGGAAGCGTAGGCGTTCGCGATACTCTGCACACGCACGAGCCGGATCGGCCCCAGCGCGCCCTCGCGCAGCAGCCGCGCCACTGCCCCGTCGTACTTGAGCCCGAACGGCACCGGGCACAGTCCGACCACCTTTCGCCGCTCGGTCGCGTGTTTCCACATGATCGCGGCCTCGCCGAAATCCATCGCCATGCGCGCCTGGCAAAACACGTGCTTGCCGGCGTCCAGCGCCGCGATCGCCATCGCCTTGTGCATGTACGGCCACGTGCCGATGACGACGATGTCCACGTCCCGCCGCGTGACGAGTTCCTGCCACGTGTCGCACACGTTCGGAATCCGGAATTCCTTCGCGGCGGATTCACTGGACACGCGCGTGCGGTTCGCCACCGCCACGATCTCCACGCCGTCGATGTTGCGAAAGCCGGGCACGTGCCGCGTGCGGCAAATGCCCCCGAGGCCGGCGATCCCGATCCGAAGCGGTGTGGTCATGCAACCCCTGTCATTGCGAAAACACTGCCCATCCCGTCATTGCGAGGAGTCACGCCGCTGGCGTGACGACGAAGCAATCTCCGCGACCAGCCACCCTCGCGAATCGCTCATCGCCGGCTACTTCTTGAGAATCTTCTTCACCGGCGGCGCCGACAGCCGGGCGGACACAGGCATCGGGCCGAGCAACGGCCGCGCGTACTGGAAGAATGCGGGCGTCACGTCGTTACCGTCCTTGTTGATAAACTTGCGCGGCATCGACTTCGTCTCGCGCGCGACGGTCTCGAGCGGCGTCAAAAAGTATTCGACGGCGTAGTCGCCCACGCGCCGGATCGCCACAGACCCGTCCAGGTGGTGCCAAATCGCGTACTGCGCGGCCTTCTCGCCCACTTCGCGCGCCTCCGCCTGGTCCACGGGACTCGCGCAGCCGACGAAACTCCGCTGCAAATAGCCCAGCGTGTCCGCGCGAACGCGCTTGATGTCGGTCTCGCCGCGGATCCAGTTCGCCAGCAAGTCGCCCAGCGCGCCCGTGCCGGAGAGCTGAACATTTCCGTGCGAGTCGCGCTCGCCGCCGGAGAATTGTTCGGCGATCGCGACGCCTTTGTTGTCCTGAATGCCTTCCGAGACGGCAACGACACACCGGCCGAATTTCTTGTAGGCGGATTTGACGTCGGCGATGAATTGTTTCTTCGTGAACGCCACTTCGGGCACGTACACCAGGTGCGGGCCGTCGTCGGGGTACATCCGCCCGAGCGCCGCCGCCGCGGTCAGGTAGCCCGCATGGCGTCCCATCACGATGCCGATGTACACGCCCGGCAGCGCGCGATTGTCGTGGTTCGCGCCCATGAATGCCTGCGCGACGAATTTCGCCGCCGAGCCGTACCCCGGGCAGTGGTCCGTCACGAGCAGGTCGTTGTCGATCGTCTTCGGCACATGGATCACGCGCAGTTCGTACTTTGCCTTGCGCGCTTCCAGGTTCACGATGCGGCACGTGTCCGCGCTGTCGTTTCCGCCGATATAAAAGAAGTAACGGACGTCGTGCGCGCGGCACACTTCGAAA
The DNA here is from genome assembly GCA_964411925.1 of uncultured Nitrospirales bacterium. Lineage (GTDB taxonomy): Bacteria > Hydrogenedentota > Hydrogenedentia > Hydrogenedentales > VFKU01. The sequence continues at coordinate 2,471 of CAYPNI010000064.1, read as the reverse complement.
ATTTTCCGGCAAATCTCCGGCGTCGGCTTCATCCGCGTCGAACGCAGTCCCGATGACGGCGTCATCGCGACCTGTTCAAGGTTGTGCGTCGTCGATTCGGTGAGGTCTACCAGCGTCTCTTCGACGATGCCCTGAATCCCGTGCACGGCGCCATACACCCGATGCACCTGCGGAAACTTTCGCGCCTCGAGTACCAGCCCGACGAAGCTCTGGTTAATGACGGCCGTCGGTCCGCCGCCCTGCGCCACCAGCGCCTTCCCCGAAACAAGTTCGTTGTTCAACGTACCGTCCCTTCCCTTCAGACCGACCGTGTGGCAGGCCTAAGCGGGGTTCAGCTTGGGCCCGTTCCCGACCTCGAGCGAAATCTACCCTTCCGTCCCGGTCCGCGCGGCCAGTTCCGCGTGATACTCCTGCAGCGACATCACGTCCGGCGGCCGCGCGTTCAACGCCTTGAGTCCCTCGACCGCCGCGCGCGCCGCCGACAACGTCGTCATCACCGGCAGCCCAAGCTCGAGCGCCGTGCGCCGGATCATTTTCTCATCGTATTTGGATTGCACGCCCAGCGGCGTGTTGATGATCCAGTCCACTTCGCCGTTAATCAGCAGATCGACGATGTTCGGCCGGCCCTCGCCGACCTTGAACACGTCCTGCACCTCAACGCCGATCGCCCGCAACCGCGCGGCCGTGCCGCCGGTCGCGACAATCCTGAACCCAAGTTCCGCCAATCCGCGACCCAGCGGCGCGATCTTGGGCTTGTCGCGATCGTTGAGACTCAGGAACACCGTCCCCGTCGCCGGCAGCCGGTTTCCCGCGGCGAGCTGGCTCTTGGCGAACGCCGAGCCCATGTCGCGCGCGATGCCCATCACCTCGCCCGTGCTCCGCATCTCCGGTCCGAGCAGAATATCCACGCCCGGGAACTTCAGGAACGGCAGCACAACTTCCTTCGCACTCACGTAACCCGGCTGCGGATCGCGCAAAATGCCCAACTGCGGCAGCGTCTTGCCCACCATGAGCCGCGCGGCGATCTTCGCCAGCGGCAGACCCACCGCCTTGCTTACGAACGGCACGGTGCGCGACGCACGCGGGTTCACCTCGAGAATAAACACGTCTTCGTCGCGGACGGCGAACTGAACGTTCATCAGCCCGACGACTTTGAGCTCGCGCGCGAGCGCCCGCGTCTGCGTGCGGATCTTTTCGAGGATTTTCGGCGCAATGTCGTGCGGCGGCAGGATGCACGCGCTGTCGCCCGAGTGGATGCCCGCCTCCTCGATGTGCTGCATCATCCCCGCGACGATTACATTCTCCCCGTCGCTCAGCGCGTCCACGTCGAACTCGACCGCCGCCTCGAGGAACTTGTCTATCAGCACGGGCCGGTCGGGCGAGGCGTCCACCGCGTGCGCCATGTACCGCTCGAGCGACGCGCGCTCGTACACGATCTCCATCGCCCGCCCGCCGAGCACGAACGACGGCCGTACGACGACGGGATACCCGATGCGCTCGGCCACTTCGACCGCCTCGGCCGCCGACACGACCGTTTCGTTCGCCGGCTGCAACAGACCCAGTTTCTGCACCAGCTCGCGGAACCGTTTGCGGTCCTCCGCGCGGTCGATGCTGTCGGGCGAGGTCCC
>CAYPNI010000064.1:0-833 GCA_964411925.1 uncultured Nitrospirales bacterium | reverse complement strand
AGGTTGAGCGGCGTCTGCCCGCCGAACTGCACGATGACGCCGGCCGGCCGCTCGCGCTCGACGATGTTCAGCACGTCCTCATACGTCACCGGCTCGAAATACAGGCGGTCGGAGGTGTCGTAGTCCGTGGACACGGTCTCCGGATTGCTGTTGACCATGATGGTCTCGTAGCCGTCTTCCTTCAACGCAAACGCGGCGTGCACGCAGCAGTAGTCGAACTCGATGCCTTGCCCGATGCGGTTCGGGCCGCCGCCAAGGATCATGATTTTTTCTTTTGACGCCGGCCGCACCTCGTCCTCGTCGCCGTAGGTCGAGTAGTAATACGGCGTGTACGCCTCGAACTCCGCCGCGCAAGTGTCCACAAGTTTGTAGGTCGGCTTGATGCCGTGTGCGAGCCGCCGCGCGCGCACATCGTTCGGGTGTTTCTTCCACAAGTGACCGAGCTGGTGGTCCGAGAAGCCAAATTCCTTCGCGCGGCGCATCAGCGCCGGATCGTCCGGGTTGCCTTTCTTGATCGCTTTTTCCTCGGCCACGATGTCGCGGATCTGCCGCAGGAACCACGGATCGATGCTGGTCGCTGCGAAGATCTCGTCCACCGTCACGCCCGCGCGGAATGCTTGCGCGACTTGCAGGATGCGCTCGGGCGTCGGCGTACGCATCGCGCCCAGCAGCGCGGCCCGCTCTTCCTCGCGATCGCCGTTCGTGGTCATCGGCTTGTCTTTGCCGTCCGCGCCGAGGCCGTGCCGCCCGATCTCCAGCCCGCGGACCGCCTTCTGCAGTGATTCCTTGAACGTGCGTCCGATGCTCATCGTTTCGCCGACGCTCTTCATCTG
>CAYPNI010000063.1:12495-23952 GCA_964411925.1 uncultured Nitrospirales bacterium | reverse complement strand
CTACTTCCCGGCGAACTCGGGTGCGCGCTTTTGCATGAACGCACTGACGGCCTCGGTGAGGTCGTTGGACAATAGGAACGCGGCGTTGAATTGCGCGATGTACTCGAGGCCGTCTTCGAGGTTGTGCTGTTCGGCGTAGTTCAGCACCTGCTTGGAGCCCTGGACCGCCAGAGGCGAGTTGGCGGCAATCTCGCCGGCCATGGCGCGGGCGGCTTCGAGGAGCGCGTCCTTGTCGGGGTAAACGTCGTTCACGAGGCCACAGCGCAACGCGCGATCCGCCGTGAGGCGTTTGCCGGTGTAGGCCATCTCGCGGGCCATGCCCGGGCCCACGACACGCGAGATGCGCTGCAGCGTGCCGACGTCGGCGACGATGGCGATCTTGGTTTCGTGAATCGAGAAAGTAGCGTCTTCCGTGCACAGGCGGATGTCGCAGGCCGTCGTAAGGTCAACACCGCCGCCGATGCAATGGTTGTGGACGGCGGCGATGACGGGCTTGCGGCATTTTTCAGGAGCGCTGATGCAGGCCTGCAGCCGCTTGATTTCGTGGTAGAGAGCGCGGTTTCGCTGGACCGGCGTCTGATCGTTCGACGCACCGGCGAGCAGATTGCCCGCAGAAGCCTTGAGATCGAGCCCGGCGGTAAACAGGCGGCCCTCGGCCCACAAGATAATCGCGCGCACGGTGTCGTCTGCATCGAGTTCCTCGAACGCGCGCTTAATCTCGTCGAAGAACACGGGTGCCATCGCGTTCAGTTTCTGCGGGTTGTTCAGAACGACCTCGGCGACGTGGGCGCGGCGGTCGATGCGGATGACGGTGTAGCTGGACATGAGGCGCTCTCCTTGGATGACGGGTGCGGGATAGTTAATATGTAAGCAGATTCGCGCTGCTGTTGCCAGTCGGTGCAACACGCGCAGATGGTTCATAGGCGAATTCTCACTCGATCCCGAGGCCACACGGGCTCCGCATTGATGAACAGTTCACTCGATTTTCGCGACCGTCGCGCCGTCTTTCGCGCGTTGGAGGCGGAGACCTTCGACCTGCTGGTCATCGGTGCGGGCATCACGGGGTGCGGCGTCGCGCGGGACGCTGCGATGCGCGGGTTGAGGGTCGCGCTGGTGGACGCGTCGGACATTGCCGCGGGGACCTCGAGCCGGTCCAGCAAGCTGATTCACGGCGGCGTGCGCTATCTGGCCCAGGGCCAGATGAACATCGTACGCGAGGCTGCGACGGAACGAAAGACATTGCGCCGCATCGCGCCGCATCTCGCACAGACGACGCGGCTCATCGTTCCGGGGAATTCACGGGCGGAATTGCTGAAATTCAGGGCGGGACTACTGGGGTATGAGCGGCTTGGGGAAGTGGACGCGACGGAGCGGCACGAGACGTGGGACGTCGCACGCTTGCGAAAAGAAGAACCCCTGTTGCGGACTGGCCCTCTGCGCGGCGCGGTCGTTTATCCCGAATACGTGACGGATGACGCACGTCTGACGCTCGCAAACGCGCGAAGTGCGGCGGCCGCGGGCGCGGTCGTGGCGACGTACGCGCCTGTCAGCAGGATCATTACAGACAATGGACGCGCCATCGGCGCCGTTGTGACGAGTCCCAATTCCAAGGCGAGTGGCCGTCCGGGGGCGAGCGGAGGGACGCACCGCCGCACCTACTCCATGACGATGCCCGCGCGCGAGGATTTGGGCGCGGAAATTCGCGCCCGCGCAATCGTGAATGCAGCGGGGCCGTGGCTCGACGCCGTTCGCGAACTGGAGGACTCCTCTTCTCCCCCGCTGCTGCAGCTCACGAAGGGCATCCACGTCACGGTGAAGCGCGAGCGGCTGCCGATCGAGCATACAGTCATCATCGTGACAGCTGACAAGCGGTCGATCTTTGCCGTGCCGCGTGGCGAGTTCGTGTATTTCGGCACGACGGACACGTTTTATCCGCACGCGGAATACTGGCCGGAGATTTCCCGCGCCGATGTCGAATACCTGCTGCGCTGTGGCGAGTCGGCGTTCGACATTCCACCCATCGCGGACGGCGATATCATGTCGATGTGGTCGGGAGTGCGGCCGTTGTTGGCGCAAGCCGGGAAATCGCCGTCGGAAATCTCGCGCCGGCACGAAATTCTCGATGGGCCGCACGGCGTGATGTCCATCGCCGGCGGCAAGCTGACGAGTTATCGGTCGATGGCGGAGCGAATCGTCGATTTGTGCGAAGAACGGCTCGGTCGCACGCCCAGCGTCTGCCGGACGGCCGATGAACCGCTGCCCGGCGGAGACCTGGACGACCCCGCTCAGGTTGAAACCGCGTTGCGCCGGCGGGGCATCGGCGGGGCGGCCGCCGAGCGGTTGGCGCGCTTGTATGGGAGTGAGGCTGAGCAGGTGACGATCGACGGCGGGGACGTGCGCGCCGAAGCACGGGCCGCGGTGCTCCGTGAAGGCGCATTGACACTCGAAGATTACTGGGTGCGCAGGAGCGCGCGGGCACGGTTCGACGATCGTGGTGGAGCTGCCGCGCTCGAGCCGGCCGCAGAGGAGATGGGTGAATTGCTGGGATGGGACGGGGCCGGGCGTGCGCGCCAGGTCGCGGCGTGCCACGACGCGCGTACCCGGGAAATGTCGGCGATTCATCCGGAGGGCGCGCTCCGTGCTGCCGGCGATCGTTAAGCAATTGCGCGAAACCCTCGGCTCGGAGGTCATCGTCACCGAAGGCGACCTCGTAACGAATCGCCGCCACGACTACTGGGTGCGCAGCCATTTGGATGACCTCCAGGGGCGGCCGGCGCCGCGGCCTGCCTGTGTCGCGCGGCCGCGTTCGCGCGACGAGGTCGTCGCCGTGGTTAACGCGTGCAGGGAACACGGGGCGCCGCTGATTCCGTTCGGCCTCGGGAGCGGCGTCTGCGGCGGCGTGATCGCGCGCGCGGACGCCGTGGTGCTCGATATGAGCACGATGAACGCCGTCCGGGATATCGACGAGCGAAACCTGCTGGCGTCGTTCGACGCGGGCAAGAACGGCCTCGAGGCCGAGAAGGCCGTCGCGAAGCGGGGGCTGACGATCGGGCATTGGCCGCAGTCGGTGGGGGTGAGCAGCGTCGGCGGATGGATCGCAACACGCGCTTCGGGCCAGTTCTCCACCGCGTACGGCAACATCGAGGACATCGTTTACAGCATCGAGGCCGTGCTACCGAACGGCTCGGTGGTCCAACTGGGCAAGGCGCCGCGGGCGTCGGCGGGGCCCGATCTGCGGCACCTGTTGCTTGGGAGCGAGGGCACGCTGGGGGTTGTGACCGGCGTAACACTCTCGCTGCGTCGCGCGCCGGAGCGATCGGCGCACACGGCATTTTTTGCGCGGACGATGGCCGACGGGCTCGAGGCGCAGCGGCGCATCGTGCAGTCGGGATGGCTGCCCCCGGTGATCCGACAATACGACGCAACCGAAGCAAGCCGAAACTTCGCCGAATTCACGCGCGGGAACGACTGCCTGCTACTCCTGGTGCACGAAGGGCCCGCAGCGCGCGTTGATGCTGAGGTGCAGGCGGTGAACGCGATCGCCGCAAAGGTCGGGCTGGACTTCGGGCCGTCGGAAGCGGTGCGTAAGTGGCTCGACGAACGGAACCACGTGCCGACCTGGGAGAGCTTCCTGAAGCACGGGATCATCCTCGATACTGTCGAAGTTTCGGCCACCTGGGACCGGATTGGGGCGATCTACGACCAGGCCACGTCAGAGTTGCTCAAGGTCCCTGGAATGCTTGCGGCGAGCGCGCACAGTTCGCACGCGTATCGCAGTGGCGTCAATCTCTATTTCACGTTCGCCGTCCGGTCCGAGAAGCCCGAAGAGATGCGCGCCGCGTACGACGAATGCTGGCGGCGCGTGATCGAAGCGACGGCAGTGCACGGCGGCGGGATCGCACATCACCACGGTGTCGGGCGGGTGCGGCGGGGCTATCTGCACCACGATTTGGGCGCCGCGGGTGTCGCGCTATTGAAGACGCTGAAACAGGCCCTCGATCCGACCGGGTTCATGAACCCCGATGTGCTGATTCCCGACGCCTGATCGTCCTGGCCGTCGCGCGGTTCGTTCCTTCGACCCATTCGTGAATCGCGCACGCCTGCACACATCTTGCCCGCGAATCCCGCGCGACCGCGCCGTGATTGGTCAATAAGCGTCCAAGTTTGTCCCTCTAGTTCGAATTTGTCCACGGCGACCGGTGTATACCGCCGGATCGGCCCGGTTTCATTGGCTCACTTGCATTTTCTGTGGTACAGATTCTTGGTGAAGCGGAAGAGGAGTATCGGGCCGGGCAAGGAGATGGCGGACCGATGGAGACCAGGGAAATGGAGACACCGATGACGGGCAAACTGACGCAGGCGCGGCGATCGAAGCAGGGCGGGTTCACGCTCATCGAAGTGTCGCTCGCGATGGGGTTGTTCGCCATTCTGATGGCCGTGACGGCGCAGGCGCTGCTTGGTTTCTCGCTGACGATGCAAGTGCAGGAGCAGCGCAACGAGGCGCTGGCGCACTGCCGCGGCGTGCTGGCGCAGATGCGTCAGGATCGCGACAACTCGGTGCTGCCGTTCCCGCAGCAGGTGCTTCAACTCTGGCCGAACAACTTTCAGACACAGAACCCGGCGGTGGTGCGCCTGCCGAACGAAGTGCTTCGGGTGACCTATGCCAACGTCAACGCCGATCCCTTGCGGGTCACGGTGACGAGTACGTGGACGGATATGCAGGGGCGGCAGTTGCAAGTGTCGTTGAGCTCGATGCTGACCGGCCAGAACCGTTGAGGATGGGACCGATGTCTAAGCTGAAGACAGGCGGGTTTACGTTGCTGGAGACGATGATCGCCGTGGGCGTGATGTCGATTCTCATGGTGGCGATGTTCGGCGCGTTGCAGGTCTCGATGCAGTCGGAGCGCCTGGCCAACGCCAAGGTGCGCGTGCAGAGCAACGTGCGCGACGTGTTGCCGGATGTGATTCGCGAAATCGAGATCGCTGCCCGGCCGGCGACAGCCGCGGGTTTCGCCGGAGTCACCGGGATTCGCGTGTTCCGCGACGGCGCGCAGATGGCGGCGAACGTGCCGGGAGACATGATCGTGTTCCAGGTGCCGACGGACGACGCCGGGGCGACGTGGAGCACGCCGATTCAGTATCGCTTCGTAAATGAAGACGTGAACGGCAACGGCTACCTCGACATTGGCGAGGACACGGTGAACGCGCTGGATCCCGCCCAGGATGGCAACGGTGACGGCATATTGACCCGTTGGATTGTGCGCGAACAGGACCTCAACGGGGACGGCAACTTCAACGGCCTCGGCGAACGGCGCGTCGTGAAGGGTGTGAATGAGTTTCAGGCGGTGCAGTTCACGCTGAACCCGGCGGGCGACTTCCTGACGATTACGCTCGTCGCCCGGAAGCCGATGGAACGGACTGGGCGCGTCGCGCAGGTGCAGAATCCGCAGGGCGGGTTCGGTCAACAGATTCAGGGTCAAGTGTTGCAGGCGCAAGCCACGACACGTGTTTACATCTTGAACTAGAAGATGTGTCGATCGGAGGTTGGGCAATGAAGAGGAATTACAAGAGTTCGGGCGTTCGCAGAGACGAGGGCATCGCGCTGCTATTTGTGTTGTTAGCGGCGATCATCGTCATGGGAGCGGCAGCGCTGGTTACGCTGCACATGACCACGTCCAAACGCGGCACGGATTTCGCCGTGCGTCAGGCGGAACTGGACGAGGCGGCGAAGGCCGGGCTCGATGCGGGCATCGAGCGCTTCTGGACCCAGTTCTTCCAACAACTGGGCCAGGGCGCGGATCCGTCGTTGCGCAATTACCGGACGTTCCTCGACGGAATCGTCGCTGACAATCCGAACGGTGCGAACGTACCGGTCAACGTTCCGGGTCTTCAGTTTCCGATGCAGCTTCCCTCGGGGTTTGCCAGCGTGCAGCAGGTGACCGTGGACCGTGTAGACGCGGGCACGGGATCGACGCTCACGTTTCGCAGCCTTGCGATGGCCAATGGCGTACAGCGCGCGGCGACGCAGTCGATTCGCGTCGGCGGCACGCTGTTCGAGGGCTTCGAGTTTGCCGTGCTCGCGAATAACATCAACTGCATTCTGTGCCACGCTAAATTCCGCAGCGCGCTGTTGGAATGGAACAACAATCCGGCAACGCGCCCGACGGGCGACGCGAACGGAAACGGCGTGCAGGACTGGATCGACAACCTCAATACCTTCGAACGCATCAAGATCGCCAGCCTGGAATCGTTGATGATTCGCCCGGGTGAGGCGGATTCGAATGTGGCCGGTACCGTCTACACCGGCGGGCACCTCTATGACCAGAGCGGTAATGCACTGGCCGGACTCTCCTCGACGACGTTCAAGGGTTACGGCTTCTCAAGTGGCCATTCGGACAACACGCTCAACGGTAAACTGACGCAAAACGGTTCGGGAAGCATGACGACGACGAACCTCGTCGCCGCCACCGAACAGAACGGCGAGCTCAATCCGTGGGCGAACCTCTACGTCGGCGACCAGATCGAGGGGCTTGTACCGGAGACCTTCCCCGCGCCGTACCAGGACGATGGCGGCGGGATGAACCCGGTTCCGGCCGATGTCAGCAACCGGATGGTGGACGACAGCGAATTTAACCGCGTCATGTCGGAGACCAAGGGCAAGATTTCGGGCGGCGTGATGTACGGCGTGGCTCCGGGTGGGTCGTATTCCGGCTCGACGCTGCCGACGAGCAGCAATATGTCCGGGGTCAACGGTTCGTACAACGGCAATCTGATTCTGGTCGGCACGACGTCGAACCCGATCATCATCGACGGTAACGTGGCCGTCAACGGCGACCTGGTGCTCAAGGGCGTTGTACGCGGCCGCGGCGCACTCCAGGCACGCAACAACGTCTACGTGATGGGCGACGTAAAGTACGACGACAACGCGACGCAAGGTCCCGCGGGAAAGCCGTTCGGCGTGCATTACAACAGCGACGGCACGACGACGGAGAACCTGCTGGGCGTGGTGGCCGGCGGCAGCATCATGATGGGCGACTACCTCACAGTGCGCGGCAAGAACAAGACGTCTGATACGAACAAGTACCCGGATATCGCGTTCAGCATCGAAAGCCGGACCAAAAACGTAACCGGCACGATGGGCGGACAGACGATGTACTACGGCTACTTTGACCCGGGCGTCGTGGACGCAGGCGAAATCCAGTCGACGATGAAGCTCGCGAACGGTACTACCGTCAACCGTGACGGCCAGCAGTTCAGCTTCACGACTTCGGAACTGATGCTGTTCAACGAGCTGGAACTCGACAAGGCGCTGAAGAAGAACATGGCCGGGGAGAACTATCGCGCGCGCCTCTATGGCCTGCGCGAATCGCAGCCCGGCAACCTCTACATTTACGACTACACCGATGAACACGCGGTGCGGTACGACGAAAACGGGGCGAACTCGCGCGTGAAGAAGTTGAGCACGTGGGTCAACGCGCTGACGCCCAGCAACAGCAAATACACGGCGGCGGAGATCGCGAAGCTGAAGACGATTCTAGCCAACGCCGCGGTGCAATACATGAATCCGAAAGGCAACTGGCTGAGCGAAGCCACGCTGAGGCAGGCGTGGTATGACGACGAGATGTCGCGCACATCCGAGAAGCCGTTCACGTTCGACGGACTGTTGTACAGCAACAACGCGATCTTCTCGATCACGAAGAGCAAGGATCGCCACGACTCGAACACGTACGGCAAGATGAATCTGCGCGGCGGCATCGTGGCGCCGGACCTCGGGATGCTCGTGCCCGGCGGCCTGGACCTGCTCTATGACCCGCGCGTAAAGGACCTGTACAACCTGGAAGACACGGCGAACGTGCAGATGACGCGCCGGATCTTCCGTTACATCACGCCTGCCGAAGTCACGATGGCGCAGGCGCAATTACAGGGGGACTGAACGTGAAACGCGGATGGATTGCTCTGGGACTGGCCGCGGGCCTCGCGGCCGCGCCCGTATGCGCCGACAGCCTGCATCTGAATAGCGGTGTACGTCTTGACGGCGAAGTCGTCAAGAACGACGACGGCACGTACACGCTCATCGTCGAGGGACGGCGATCGATCTATCGCGACAGCGAGATCGCCGTACACGAAAAGAACGAGTTAAACGGTTCGGAGTACCGCCAGGAAGCGGCGCGGATCGCCGAGGAAACCGAACGCGCGGAGCGCGATCGGACCGGCCTGACGGACAATCAGCGCGCGGAAGTGCAGCGGATCCTCGACGGATTCAATTCGAGTGATCGTTCGGTCGTACGCAGCGCGATCGCGGACATGGTGGCGCTGGGCCGGCGAATCGAGATCGTTCCGTACCTGGAGTCGCTTTTGCCGTCGCTGACGCCTGCCCGGTATCCGGCGGCCCTCGAGGCGTTCTGCACGCTCGCGGACGCCTCGGTGGCGAGACGCGCGCTGAGCGACGCGGCGCTGCACCCGGCGCCGGTAGTCCGGGCGCAGGCGATTCGCCTGATGGGTTCCCGCGCGGGCAGCGTCGCGCTCGTGGCGCGCGGATTGGTCGATCCGGCCGAGGAAGTGCGATTGGCGGCGGCGAACGCGCTCGGCGACCTGGGCGCGAAGGAAGCGACTCCGGCCCTTGCAGCCGCGATGGAAAATGAAAATGCGGTCATCCGTACAGCCATCGGCCGAAGTCTGGAACTTATCTGGGACGGGGTGGATGGAGTGCCCCATCAACCGAGTGCCGCCGACTGGAGCGCGTTCTGGTCCTCGAAACAGTCGGCCGTCGGGGGTTCGATTCAGTTGAGCGGACTCGAACCGTTGGTAGACGCCAAGGTGAAATTCGTCGAAGGCTGATCTAGTCGGCCCCAGTTGCGACGTAATCGAAATCTCTTACGCGCCGTCCGTTCGCGGGCGGCGCGCTTGTTTTTGTTCACAGGTACACGGCGCGCCAGCGGATGGAACGCGGCCGACTGGGTGTGAAAGACTGGAACGGACCCACACCGGAGGAGGACGCCCCGTGTTTCGCATGGTTATTGCCAATCTCATTGTGATCTGTCCCCTGCTCTGCGCTGCGCAGGATGTCGTACTGCCGCCGGAAATGGACGCGGCTGGGGCGGCGCTCAAGGCCTCGACCCGCCACCAGGAGTTCGTCCGCCTGAAGCTGCCGTCAGGCGGCGAGGTAAATACCTTCGTGGTGTTCCCCGAACGGGCTGAAAAAGCGCCTGTAATCATCGTGATTCACGAAATTTTCGGCATGACGGACTGGGTAAACTCCGTCGCGGACCGGTTCGCCGCGGAGGGCTTCATCGCGCTCGCACCGGACATGATTACGGGACAGGATGGCAACGCGATGGGGCTCGTGCGCGCGCTGACAAAGGAACAGATCATCGAGCGGCTTAATGTGGTGCGCGAGCACGGTCTGTCGCTTCCCGCAGCGAACGGCAAGATCGGTTGCGTGGGTTTCTGTTGGGGCGGCAGCTCGACATGGCTCTACGCGACGGCGCAACCCGAGCTCGGTGCGGCCGTCGTGTATTACGGCACGGCGCCGTCAATCACGGAGCTCGCGAATGTGCACGCGCCGACTCTCGGACTGTTCGGCGAGAACGACGCGCGGGTTAACGTGACCATCGAGCCGGCGAAGCAGGAATTGGATCGGCTGGGAAAAAGTTTCGAATACACTATCTTTGATGGGGCGGGACACGGTTTCCTGCGCGCGCAACTGGCCGTGCCGGAAAATCTGACCGCATCCCAGAAGGCGTGGCCGATGACACTCGAATTCTTCCGGAAACACCTCGAACCCAAATGACACGGGAGCGATCGGCTAGAACTCGCGGTCCTCGAGCGGTGTCGGTTCGTCGAACCCGCTCAATCGCGACCAGATGCTGCGCCGGGAGTGCGGTTGCGAAGGCGGCGCGGCGGGCGCCTGTTTTGCGTCGCCGCGGGGCGGCGCGAGCACAGGCTTCGGGTTTTCATTCACCGTGCGCTCGGCCGGTTCGGTAGAGGATTCAAGCTGGTCGCGCAACGCCGCATTTTCTGCGCAGAGCATCTCGATTCGCTGGTCTCGTTCGGCGAGTTCGTTGGCAAGCCGTTTGATGTGTTCCTTGGACGCGTTGATCGTTCGAAAGAAATCGTCCAAGGTCACATTGAGCTGCGTCCAAAACTCGCCTGCCTCGGATTGAGGGGGAACGGCGGTAATGTTCTCGCGTATCTGCAGCGGAACAGTGCGGCGGGCCGACCCAGCGTCGGATGGGTCGAAAGCGAATGAATCGTGTCGGATCTTCGAGACGCTCACCGTCTGGAGCGATCCCCCACTGTTCGAACAACGCTCGACGCAGGACGAATGACGATTGTCAGGATAACGTAACGCCGGGAACATATCAGAGGATTAATCAGCTTGCAATAAGAAACTTATACAACCGCGATATTACTTGACTTCGCGCCGTGTCGCGCACACTTTGGATCGACGGTTGATTCACACCGAATGTCAATAATTGATGACCGACCCGCGGAACCTGTGGGGAGAAGCGTCCCCGTTGAGTTATGACGGTTCGGAGCTTAGCATGGCCGAGAGTTCACGCCTAAGGAGCGAGCGATGTACGGAGTTGCGAGTGTGGGAACCAGCATGAGTCGCAGGGCGTTTTTGGGCGCGGCCGGCGCCGCAACCGGCGCAGCCATGCTGGGGGGGCTTTGGGACACGAGGGCAGCGCGGGTGGAAGCGGCAACGCGTCCGCATCTCCGGAAGTCGCTCAAGATGGGGATGATAGCCGATAAGGATGCGGCTGGAAGGGCGCTCAGCATTCCCGAGCGGCTGAAAGCCGCGGCGAACGCGGGGTTCGTCAGCGTGGAACCGGACACGTTATTCGACGCGAAGAACCTCGCCGCGGTCGAGTCGGGCGCGCGCGACGCGGGCCTCACGGTTGACGCGATTGTGTGTTCGACGCACTGGTCCTCTCCCCTGTCCGACGCGGATCCGGCAGTGGTTGAGAAGACCATGCAGGGGATGCGCACGAGCCTCCAGAACGCCAAAGACCTCGGCGCGGACATGGTGCTGCTGGTGCCGGCGGTGGTGAACCCGAGGGTGCGCTACATGGAAGCATGGAGCCGATCGGTGGACCGGGTGAAGTCGCTGGCGGACGACGCCGAGAAGGCCGGCATCACGATCGGCATCGAAAATGTGTGGAACAAGTTTCTGTTGAGTCCGATTGAGGCGCGTCACTACATCTCGGAGATCGGCAGCGAGCGCGTGCGGTTCTGGTTCGACGTGGGCAACGTCGTACTGTTCGGCTACCCGCAGGACTGGATCCGGACCCTGGGGCCGCTCATCGCGCGCGTGGACATCAAAGACTTCAAGTCGGACACGAAAGACTTCGTGCCGCTGTTGGACGGATCCGTGGACTGGCCCGAAGTCATGCGTGCCTTCGACGAGATCGGGTATCAGGGCGTCTTCGCTGCGGAAGTCCAGGGGGGCGACGA
>CAYPNI010000063.1:0-12395 GCA_964411925.1 uncultured Nitrospirales bacterium | reverse complement strand
CGCACCCTCGGCGGCGAATCGCGCGAGAATCTCCTCCGCTTCCTCGACCATGTCCTTGACGACCTTGGCCGCGGGCTTGATCTCAGCGATGAGTCCGACGCCCTGGCCGGCGGCGTTTGCCTGGATGTCCTGGCGTTCCTTGGCGGCGTTCATCAGCGGGCTGATGAGCGCGCCCTGCAGCGGCATGGGCAGCGGTTCGACTCCCCCCTTCTCCCACTGTTCGGTCCATGCGTTTTTGATCATGCGTGCGGGTTTGCCCGTGTACGCGCGCGAGCGGACCGTAGCGTCATCGGTGGCGGAGACGATAGCTTCCTTCTTCCATTGCGGCGTATCCGCCTCGGGCGTGGCGAGGAAGCGTGTGCCGACCCAGACGCCCTGGCAGCCGAACACGAGCGCGGCGGCCAGTCCACGGCCGTCCGTGATGCTTCCCGCCGCGACAACGGGCATCGGCGCGACGGCGTCCACTGCCTGAGGAAGCAGGGCGAAGGTGCCGACGGTACCGGTATGGCCGCCGCCCTCGGACCCCTGCGCGATGACGGCGTCCACGCCGGCCGAGGCAACGCGGCGCGCGTTCTTGACATTGCCGACGACGCCCATGACTTTCATGCCCTGGGCGCGGGCCCGCTCCATCAGAAAAGCCGGGCTGCCGAGGCCTGACACGAACACGGGGACCTTTTCTTCGAAGACGACCTCGAGTTGCTGAATGGCGCCGGTGCCCAGGACGTGGTGATCCCCTTCGGCTAGTTGCGGAACGTTGAAGTTCTTGCGCAGCGTGTCTATATACTCACGGTGCGCCTTCGGAATCTGGTCGAGCAAATCTTCGACCCGGATCATGTCGAGCGACACGTTCGGCGGCAGCAGCAGGTCAACGCCGAAAGGGCGATCGGTCTTTTTGCGCACCGCACGAATTTTCTCCCGAAGTTCATCCGGGCTGTCGGTCGTGCAGCCCATCACGCCGAGGCCGCCTGCATTCGACACGGCGGCGGCCAGCTCAACACCGGCGGCAACGGCCATGCCGGCGGTGATAATCGGCACGTCGATCCCGAGGACATCGCACAGCGGGGTTTTCAATCGCGAACGCATGAAACTCTCCTTGTTGGGCCCGGCGCGCAGCCCGGCCCGGGCCTTCCATGATAGCCAATTCCGGCGCGGGATGTCGTCGCCTCGCGGGAGCGCGGGTTAGAGCGACAGTGTCATGTAGACGCTGTTCGGATCGTCCGTGTAACCGGCGAACGGTCCGCAGTACTCGAACCCGAAACGCGTGTAGAGCGCTCGGGCCGGGTCGAACGCGGGCTGCGAGCCGGTTTCGAGGCTAAGCTGGCGGTATCCCCGGAGACGCGCCTCGCCGATGATGTGCCGGAGCACGCCGGCTCCGACCCCCTTGCGCAGGTGGGCCCGGACCGTACGCATCGACTTAATTTCGCCGTGCAGGGCGTCGAGTTCTTTGAGGGCGCCGCAACCGAGCAATTCGCTGCCGTCCCACGCGCTCCAGAAGGTGACGCCCGGCGCGCGCAGCGCCTCCAGCCCGAGCGCATGGACGCTCTCGGGCGGCGAGACCTCGTACATGTTCCGTAGATGTTCGCGTACAAGCGCCGCGATTTCCTCGCCCAGCAGGTCGTCTTCGCGGATCGTCACGGGGGATTCCGGCGGAATGGCGCGACGTTACAGTCGCGCGCGCGCGGCAGCGACTTCGAGCGCGCGTTTCGCCGTGCCGACAATGCCTCGGCGATCGAAGCTGTTGCGCACGCCCTCCGCGACGAGTTGGGCGAGCTCCGGAACGGCGAGTTCGCGCCACATGGATCGTTTCATCTGCGTTCGCAGCGCCTTGGTGCACGGTCCGACGTGGGACGGGCAGAGCGCGCAATAGGCCGGCAGATCATTGCCGTCGACTAGGCGCGCACGAAGATCGGTGAGATACGAGCCGGTCCAGGCTTCTTCGAGGGTCATGTCGTGCAGGTTTTGGCACGCTTCGCCGTTGTCGTCGAAGGTACAGCATCCGCCCACGGCGCCGTTTCCGAGAATTGTGATGCTGTAACGCGTCTCGAAGCAGGCCGAATCGATCATGTCGCGCCCGGCCGACTTGCGGTGCAGCGCGGACTTCGCGGGCATTTTTACGCCGGTCGCGGGCGTGAAGTCGAGAATATTGGTCCGGACGCCGAGCTGATGCGACAGCGTCTCCGCGGCCCGCATGTGCTTCCACATGTCGTCTTTCTGCGTTGCGTCCAACTGGAAGAGCGAGGTCGAATCGCAATGGTCGTGCAATGCGTGAAGCAGCAACATGCCGTCGATTTCGAGTTCGGCCGCCAGCCGGACCATGTCTTCGACCTGGTGATAGTTCCGATTGGTGATGACGGAACTGATCGCGATTTCGGGCTTGGAAACACCGGCGGCGCGTTTGCCCTCCACGAGCAGCCGGATGGAGCGGGTCGCTTTCTCGAAAGCGCCCTTGCTGCGGATGGTGTCGTTGACTTCGAGGGTCGGCGCGTCAATGCTGACGTTGATGTGTTCCCAGCCCATCTCGACGAACTGCCGGATATTCTCTTCGTTGAATTTGGTGCCGTTCGATACCAGGCCGCCGTTCATGCCATGGGCACGGATGCGCGAGGCCATTTCCATCAGGAGGTCGCCGCGCAACATCGGCTCGCCGCCGCCGATGAAGAGCCACTCGCGTACGCCGAGCTCGGCGCCCTCGTCCACGAGGCGCAGCATGCGTTCGTCGGAGAGTTCGAGCGAGTGGTCGAGCTTGATGCCCTCTTCTTCCATCCGCCGGAGCCAACAGATCTTGCAGCGAAGATTGCAGCGGTTCGTGGGGTAAACGCGGACGAGCCACGGGCCGGGGATTTCGCCTTCGCGCCAGCGGATGAGGCGTTGAACTTTGGAGTCGGCTGTAGCGTTCACGTGTGCGGATTGCCCATGAAACTGCACGGCAAATCAATGCAGAGCATTCTATCACACAATGGTTGAACGGGCCGATTGATACGCGCGGATTGGTGAGACCGGCACTGTCGCTACGTCGCGCCCAGCCAACTCTCCGCGTGAGGCGCGGCCAGCGTAAAGAAGAATGTTGCGCCCTTGTCTTCCTCCGCCTCAGCCCAGATGCGCCCGCCGTGACGCTGGATGATGCGCTGGACGGTGGCCAGCCCTACACCCGTGCCCTCGAAATCCTCGGCACGGTGCAGACGCTGGAAGACACCGAACAGTTTGCCGGCATAGCTCATATCGAAACCCGCCCCATTGTCCTTGACGAAATACACGGGTTCGTCCGAATCCTCGTTCATGCGGCCGATTTCGATGGTTGCCCTTTCGCGCCGGCGAGAATACTTGATGGCGTTCGACACGAGATTGACCCAGACCTGGCGCAACAGCGCGGGATCGGCGTCGGTTTCACCCAATTCGTCGATGTCGATGTCTACCGTGCGCCCGGCGCACTCACCGCGCACGGATTCGACGACCTCGCGGGCGAGGTCCGTGACCGATACGCGCACGCGCTTGAGCGGCTGGCGCGACAATCGCGAGAATTGGAGCAGATCGTCGATCAATTGGCCCATTTTGGCGGTGTTCTCGCGTACGAGCGACAAGTAGCGCGCGCCATCCGCGGGCAACGAGTTCTGGTACTTTTCCATCAGCACGCGGGAGAATCCGTCAATCGCGCGCAACGGCGAGCGCAGATCGTGCGAGACGGAATAACTGAACGCCTCGAGTTCGCGGTTCTTTTGTTCGAGTTCCTCGACCAGCGCAGCGCGCGACCGCGCGACCTCGTAATTGGTGCGCGCTTCGGCGGCTTCGCGCTCGGATTTCAACAGGCGATCGCGAATGCGCTTGTTCTCATTCTCGAATATCCGGCGCCGAATCTGCGCCTGGACGCGCGCCTTCAACACGCGGAAGTCGCCCGACTTGGTGATGTAGTCGTCCGCGCCCACGCTCAGGCCTTCGATCATCGCTTCGCGGTCTTCGAGGGCGGTGAGCATGATGAGCGGGATATCGCGCAGCTTGGGGTCGGCCTTGATACGCCGGCAGGTTTCGTGGCCGCCCATCCCGGGCATGAGCAAATCGAGAAGAATACAATCCACGGACTGCACTTCGAGCAGTTTGATCGCTTCCTCGCCCGATTTCGCGAGGACCATCTCGTACCCTTCCTGTCGCAGCTCATCGGCCACACCGTTGAGATAGGTGACGCTGTCGTCCACGGCGAGTATCCGGTTGGGTCCCAGCATGCTGGTGCTCGCGCGATCTGCGTCGGGCCGGGTCGCGCCGCGAAGAATGGTCGCGAGCTTGGCCAGAAGCAGCCCCAGATCTTCCTCTTTCCGGACGAACAAGTCCGCGCCCGAGTTGAGCGCCAGCACCTCGATGTCATCGCCCTCGGACGCGGTCAGCAGGATGCACGGTGTGTGCTGAATCGCCGCATCCAGGCGTATGCGCCGAATGATGGTCGTCCCATCCTCGCCGGGCAGTATTCCGTCCACGAGGATTGCGCTCGGCCGGTGCGTTGCCGCGAGACGCAAGCCTTCGTCCCCCGATTCGGCGGTGAGTACGTCGTAGCCCTCGAAGGTGAGCCCGGCGCGCAGGCCTTCGCGATAGGTCGGGCTGTCGTCGATGAGCAGGATGGTGGCCCGATCGGAAGGGGTTGAGCCTTGCCTGTTCCGCAACAGTTCGCATGCGCGCGCGACGACATAGGTGCGCTCGTAGGGTTTGCCGATGTATTCGTCCGCGCCGCGATTGAGTCCCCGTATCCGGTCACTCACCTCGGCTTCGGAAGACAGCAGCATGATGGGCGCGGAGGGCGAATCCGGCGAACCCTGGATTTCGGACATGAATTCGATTCCATCGCCGTCCGGCAACTGCACATCGAGCACGATTAGCGCGACCTCGCCCTGTTCGAGGATCGCCCGCGCTTCGGCGACGGTCCCGCAGGGCCGCGGGAGGAACCCGGCGTCGCGAAACGCCTCGACGAGATCCATGCGAACGGTGAGGCTGTCGTCCACGATGAGCACGGATAGATTCATTGGACCCCCGTAACTGAAACGTCCCGCAGCCGGCCGAGCGCCGGCCCAATCTCGCTCAGCGGCAGGACGCGCTTGGCCGCGCCACGCAGGACGGCCTCCTTGGGCATGCCGTAGACGACGCACGTGGCCTCGTCCTGGGCGATCGTCATTCCTCCAGATTCCCGGATGCGCAGCAGGCCTTCGGCGCCGTCACGGCCCATCCCCGTCAGCAGGCAGGCCGCGCAGGCTGCACCGTACTCGCTGGCGAGCGACTCGAACAGGACATCGACGGACGGTCGGCACGAATGAAGCGGCGGCGTCGAGGTGAGCCGGATCCGGCCGCCGCGGACGATCATGTGGGTATCCGGCGGCGCCATGACGACACGATGCTGCAAATCCGCCACGTGCTCACCGTCTCTCGCCGAAGATACGGAATGATCGGATTCGCCGTCGAGCCAATCGGCGAATCCCGCGCCGAACGGCTGGCCCAGATGCAGGACGATGAGAATCGGCGGAGAAAAATCGAGCGGAATACCGCGCAACAACTCAACGAGAGCCGCCGGGCCACCCGTGGATGCGCCGACGCCGACGACGTTGAATTGGCCCGCGGTATCGATCGGCGCCTCCGCAGGCCGCCGACGCAGGCCCTGCAATCGCGCGCGCGGATGGGTGATTACCTTGATTCGCGACACCAGTTTCACCGTGGAAACGAAGCGCTTCTCCCAGAGTGATTCGCCCTCCCCGCCGCTGGGCTTTTCAAACGCGTCGACCGCACCGGCCGCGAGTGCTTCGTAGGTCTTGAACAGCTCGCCGCGGTTGGTGGAGGAAGAGACGATCAGGATCGGCGTTGGGAAGTGCGCCATGATGTACTCGGTCGCCGAGAGGCCCGTCATGATGGGCATGACCATGTCCAGCGTGACCACATCGGGCCGCAGTTCCCGGCAGAGTTCGATCGCCCGCTTGCCGTCGTCCGCCTCGCCGACGACTTCCAGTTCCGGGTCCGCCGCCAGCACGCTGCACAAGTAGTGGCGGACCGTGGCGGAATCGTCCGCTACGAGGACGCGAATTCGCCCGTTCATGCGCCCTCGTGCCTCACGAGATCGCGGATGGTGCGCAACAGCTTCACCTGGTCGAACTCGCTCTTGACCATGTAGGCGCTCGCGCCGGCTTCCTTGCCGCGGCGGAAATCCTCGGGCAGGTTTCGCGACGTGACCAGAATGGCCGGAATGCGCCCGAGCACCGGGTCCGCGCGTGTCGTCTGTACGAACGTGAACCCGTCCATGCCCGGCATTTCGACGTCCACGAGAAAGAGGCAGTAGCGCGTCTGCCGCGCCATTCGCAGGGCTTCCTCGGCGGACGTCGCCAGTTCAACGAGGTAGCCCGCCGATTCCAGAATGCTTTGTTCGAGCATGCGCGTCGTCAGCGAGTCGTCCACGACCAACACGGGCAAGGCGGGGATCTCGGACTCGGAATCCTGCTCCGCGCCGGCAGAACCGGACTCGTAGATGCTCGCGACGAGCGCCAGCGGGTCGAAGACGATCTGCGGATTTCCTTCGAGATTCATCGACGCGCCGGCCACGACCGGTGTTGTGCATGACAGCCGAGGGATCGGCCGCTGCATGATGTTCGCCACGCCGAGCAGCCGGTCGACGCCGATGGCGGCAACCCGATCGCCGCCGTCGATCACGATCGCGGACGCCCCGGCGGCACGCTTGGCGGGCGACGTGCCTTCGGCGAGGTCTTTGAAGGGGACGGTCTGCCCCTGATAGACGATCGACTCGCCGGTGGGCGTTGCGATCACGTCGCCCGCGCCAAGCCGCACCGCGCTCTTGACGGAATCCAGCGGCAACGCGCCAATCATTCCGCCGGACTCGAGCAAGAGCGCGTCGAACGATGTCCGCGACACGGCGGCGGCAAATTCAAGCACTGTACCCTTCGCGGCGTTGCTCTCCATCGAGACTTTTGCGCCGAGTTGCGCCGCCGCTTCCCGGATGACATCGAGTCCGATGCCGCGGCCGGACACCTCGGTGACGCTACCGGCGGTCGAGTAACCGCCGCGCAACAGTTTCGCGATCAAGTCCGGCGTGGCGAGTCCGGCAATCTCTGCTGCCGGCGCGCCGCGCGTGCGCATCGACTGGCGAATCGATTCGGGATCGATGCCGCGGCCGTCGTCGTGACACCGGAACGCGACACGGTTCCCGCGGCGGACGACTTCCACGCGGACCCTGCCTGCGGGCGGCTTGCCCACGCGAATGCGATCGGCCTCGGCCTCGATGCCGTGGGCGACGGCGTTTCGGACCGCCTGGGTCAGCGCCGAATGCACATGTGCAAGCACTTGCGCGTCGAGCCGGACGTCGCCGCCGGAGGCCTCGAACGTCACGCGTTTGCCCATCGCGTGCGCCGCGTCACGGGCCGTGCGCTCGAGCGAGGTGAACAGGGAACTCGCGGGAAGCAGGCGCAAGTGCTCCGCGCTCACCCGCAACTGGTGCATTTCGCGTTCGAGCCGGTCCATGCCGCTGACAAGATTGCGCTCGAGACCGGCGAGCAACCCCTGCAGTTCTTCCGCGAGCGACCGCGCCCGCTCGGCGGCCGCGCCGCTCCCGCGATCCGCCCCGTCGCGCGTGCGCGAGTTCGACAACTGATCCGCAAGAACGGCCGCGATGCCGTCCATACGCTCGAGCGCGGCGACCTCGCTCCGCACTGAGTTGAACTGGACGCTCGCGGCGGAAATGCCGTTCAGGAGGGCGTCCACCTCGGCGACATCGGCGCGAATCATCCGGAAGGCGTCGTCCGGCGCGGCCTCGGTCGCGGGCCCGTTCGATTTCCTCTCGACCTCCGGCTTGCCCAATTGCGACACGTGCCTGCTGGCCGCATCGATCAGCGACAGGACGTGGTTTACGACCTCGCTCTCGAGCGGCCGCGCGCCATCTCGAAACGGCACGAGCGCGTCCTCGGCGGCGTGCGCGATCTCGGCGATGTCCTTGTGGCGCACGACGCGCGCAGCGCCTTTGAGCGTGTGCGCGTGACGCAGGAGCTTGGGCACGATGACCGCGTGGTCCTCGCCGCGCTCCATGCTCAACATGCCCTGCTGGATTTGCTCGAGCAGTTCGCGCGCTTCGACGCTGAAAAATTTGTACGGGTCCTGGCCTGGACTCATGCCGCCTCGCGTCGCACCAACTGCATCAGCCCCTTGGAAAGTCCGGCCAACTGTGAGGCTGTCTGCAACGTCTGACTCGAGCTCGCCTCAGTTTCCTTCGTGGCCTGCGCGGCACCGGCGATCGCCATGTTGACCTGCTCGACGGCAGTTGCCTGCTGCTTGGTGCTGAGCTCGATTTCCCGCGCCGCTTCCGAGGTCGTCGAGACGAGACCTCGGATCCGGGTGAAGCCCGCGGCGACGTCTGCAAACTGTTTCGAGCCGGCTTCGACGGTCTTGAAGCCGGTCTCCGTCGCCATGACGGTGGTGTTGACGGCGCTGCGAATGTCCTCGATCAGCCCGCGGATTTCTTTGGTGGAACCGGCGACACGATCGGCCAGCTTCCGGATTTCGTCCGCCACGATGGCGAATCGCTTGCCCGATTCACCGGCCCCGGCCGCTTCGATGGTCGCGTTGATCGCGAGGATGTTCGTCTGTTCGGCCAATTCGGAGACGATATCGAGCACGGACCCGATCTGCTGAGATTTCTTGCCAAGGTCGAGCATGTGTGCGACGACGAGTTCGACCTGGCGCCGGATGCCGCTGATCGACGCTTCGGCGCCTTCCAGCATGACGCCGCCTGACCCGGCGGACGCGGCGGTCTCTTCGGCGATTTCGGCAACGCGCTGCGCACTCTCGGCAATCTGACGCGACGTGGCGAGCAGCTCGGTGATCGTGGTGGAGACCTCGTTCATCGCGGTCGCCTGTTCCTTGGCGCCCACGGCCTGCTGGTTCGCGGCGGATTGCAACTCCATCGACGAACTTTGGATCTGGCCGACCGCCGAACCGATTCTCGTGCTCAGTGTGCGAATGAGCATCAGCGCCACGATGATGGCCACAACGATCGCGAGGCCGAGAATCGTCACCATGAGGTACATCGACCTTACCGCGGAGTCCGTAGATGCCTGGCGGTGGTCGTCGAGGGACTGCGACTGTTCGGAGTACATCGTCTGGATACCGTCCTCGAGCCGTTGACGGGGCGGGCCGACGCGGTCGTCGTATGCCTGGAGCACTTCGTCCTGCGGCGCTCCGGACTTCGACATCGCGATGACGTCGTCGATGGCTCGTGCGTGATCGGTATACGCGCGCTCGATGTCACCCAGCTGCCGCCGGAGTTCGCCATCGGGGTCGTATTGCTTGAGTTCTTCGACCCGGCGGAGAAACTGGGAGCGCTCGTCGGCGAGCTCGTCGAGGAACCGGGCGTCCTTGGTGAGCAGGAAAGCGCGTGCTGCGGCGCCGGAGGCCTCGCGCGCCGTGCGCATGCCCTCGGCCGCGATGAGACGCGGCGAACCAACGGTAATGACTTGATCTTTTGCCGTGATGACGGCCCGCAACGAGTAAACGGCGACCGCGCCGATTACGATCGTCATCACGATGAGCGCGCCGAAGCCGACCGCCAACCGCCGTCCGAATGTCCAGTCCTGATTCATGGTGTCCCCCGTGCGATTCACGCCTCTGACAAGAGTTTGATTCGTTCGAACAGCGCGCCGATGCTGATGAGCGGGAGCGTCGTGGTCCCGACGTGCGCGGCGTATCGCACGCACTCATTCGGACCGTCCTCCCGGTTCGCCGGCACGACGTCGCCGCGTCCCAAGCGCAGATGACCCACTAATTCCTCGAACTCGATCGCGAACACGCCGTCATGGCGGACAACGGCCATCCAGCGGCCCGGGTCGTGGGGTGCATAGCCCAGGAGTTGCGCCAAGCTGTACACGGGCACGATTTCGCCCCGGAAACTGGACACGCCGAGGAAGGCGGAGGCCCGTTTGGGCAGGTCGACGATACGCCGGTTGGCTTGGAGTCCCGCGATCTGGCTCAAGCGAAGCGCATAGTCGACGCCTGCCACGACGATATGGATGTAGTCTTCGCGGTCCGTCCGCGGCGGCTGCGCAGGCTCGGCGAACGACTGATCGAACTCGCACCGGAGTTGAGACGCGCGCTCGTCGGCCCGCTCGGAAATCGATTTCATGATTCTTTCCTTGACGCGTCGAGGCCCGACGTGCAAACGGATATCAGGGCGTCCCGATTGAATCCGCCGCCGAAGAAGAGTAGCCGCGAAACGTCTTCACCGCGGAGCAGCACGAGCGCCTGTGCGAACTCGCGGTGCGCGGCGGCGGCATCGCCCTGCTTGCGCGCGATCAGGCCGAGGTGGAGGCGCGGCATTGCGAACGTGGCATCGAGGTATGCGGCCATCTGATCGTGGTTGATGGCCCCCCGGATGTCGCCGCGGTGTTCGCAGCACAGCGCCATCAGGTAGTGCGCGCCCGCGTTCATCCCGTCGAGGCGGAGCAGCGTGGCGCACACGTTTTCCGCCTCGTCGAGACCGCCGTTGTGAATGTGGAGAATCGTCATCAGCAGCAGTACGTCGGGGTCAGCCTCGGAGCCGGCCGGAAGCGATCGCACTTTTGTCAGGGCTTCGGCGAATCGCTCTTCGCGGAACAGATCCATGGCCGATGCGAGGTCCCACGATGGCCGCTGCGGCACGGTCGCCGGAGTCGCACCGTTTTTGGCGCCCGCCGCGGGCCGGCGTGCACCGGTCAGCTTGTGGATGCGCTCGGACGCGCGCTGGATTGTGTGTACCCATGCGTCATCGAGTTGGGTATCGACATGTACCGGCGTCGCGGACGTTTTCGGCGAATTCGAAGGGGAGCCGTTGGCACCGCCGGGCGCCACATCGACCAGCGCGTTCTTCCGCCGGTAGTAGAACGTGTCGTGCGTGTGGCGCAGATCGTAATCCTGTGACAGGCCGCGCAGAGTTTCCGCGTGGCCGAGGAACAAATAGCCGCCCTGCGCCAACTGGCGAGTCAGCCGATCGATGGCCGCGCGCGCCTGCTCGGGCGCGAAGTACATCAGCACGTTTCGGCAAAAGATAACGTCGTACTGATCCGGGTGGGTCTGCAGCCACGACCCATCGGCGAGGTTTGCTTCGGTAAACGTCACCATCCGCCGGATGGTGTCATCCAGCACGAATTCCTTGCCGCTGCCGCGAAACCAGCGTTGCCGGATTTCTTCGGAAGCCTCGCGGAGCGACCAGGTCGAGTACCGGCCCGCGCGCGCCCGTTCGACCGCGGCGGCGTTGATATCAAAGCCATGAATGACCACTTCGCGGTTCTCGAGGTTTGCGTCCGGCGACGAGAGCAGGATTGCGATTGAATAGGCTTCTTCGCCCGAAGCGCAGCCCGCCGAAAGAATCCGCAATGGCCGGTTCGGCGGCTGAATCCGGAATCGCTCGGGGAGTACAGCGCCGGACAACGCACTGAATTGGTCCCGGTTTCGGAAGAAATACGTCTCGCCGACGGTCAGTTCCTGCGCGATCGCGCGCAGTTCCGATCGTGGCGGATTGAGTTCGAGGCGTGCGAGATACTCGTCGGCGCCGCCTCCGTTTGCGGCCAGGCGCCGCTGAAGCACTTCGCCGAGATACGCGATCCGGTTCTGGTCGAAATTCCAACCGAAAGTCTGCGACACGAATGCATGGAACCGATCAACCCCGGCCGCGTCCATCACCGCCTTCACGACACCACCTCGCGGGCGTCCACGGCATCCCATACGTCGTCGGGGATCATGTGAACCGTATTGAGTACGAGGCTGAGTTTATCGTCCAACGCGCCGAGCGTCTGGACGACGCCCGCGCCGCCGCTCCTCAACAGTGGCGGCATGTCGCCGCGGGTCTCGCGCGGCAAGCGACGGATTCCGACGACGGAACTGACGGCGAGCGCGGCCCGCCGATCCCCCAATTTGAGCACGATGAGCCGGCCGCCGATTTGACCCGTAGCGCCTGAGAGGAGTGCGGATCCGTCCAGGACCGGAGTGGGTACGCCACGGATGATCGAAACGCCGAAAACGAAAGGAGGCATGTTCGCCAGTGGCTCGGCCGGCAACCGGCGCATGGTCTCGCTGACATGTTCGAGTGGGATCGCGGCGCGCAACTCTCCCACATCAAAAACGAGGAATAGATCCCCCTGATCCGGCATCCCGTCCCCCGAGATGGTCCGTGGAGCCTCGAAGGCTCTCACCGGTGCTACTATAGCATCAGACGGTACACAGTCGCCAGCACGATGGACTTGGCTGTCGCTTTATTTTGGACCTGATCGCCGGGGATATTGAAGAAGCGGCTGACACTTTGTCGCGGCCAGCGACTCGACTTTTGATTAGGGGAAATTGGTGGGCGGTACAGGACTCGAACCTGTGACCTCTTGCATGTCAAGCAAGCGCTCTAACCA
>CAYPNI010000062.1:0-24664 GCA_964411925.1 uncultured Nitrospirales bacterium | reverse complement strand
GCCGCCCGACCCGTCCGACAAGCCGTCGAGCCAGGACGTCGTCAAGGACGAGGTCGAACGGCGGGGTATCAAGACCCGCAAATACTTCGACCCGAACATGACCGTGGGCGAAGCCATGGCCGTGCACCCGCGCGTGGCCGAGGTGTTCGCGGCGTTCCAGCTCGGCGGCTGTTCGAGCTGCGGCATCAGCGAAGTCGAGACGGTTGCCCAGGTCACCATGGGCTACGGCGTCGACGTAGACATGCTCCTCGACGTCCTCGAAGAACTGATGGCCGAAGAAGAAGCCAAGGCGCGTGAAACCGCAAACTCCGACGCGCCTGAACACGCCGCGGCAGATCGCGACAGCTAGTCGTCTCATCAACCGCTGAACCGATTATCCGCAGATGCTGCAGATGGGCGGCGCCGAGGACAGTGGATATGGCTGGAGCCCCGCAGCTTTTGTAATTTAGCGGCGTAGATTTCTTGGGATCGATGCGCATACGATGCGCGACTTCACGATGAACGACAATGAAGAGATTCTTGCGCAACTCCCGACGGTATTGATCGTGAGTTTGCCCGACGGGCGCAATCTCCGAAGCGGGCGTGCCCGTTTCGAGGCGAGCATCCCTACTTACAAGACGCTATGCATCATTACGGACAACGGATCCGTGGTGGTGGCGCGGCGCGGAATACGTCTCGGTCGAACTTTTCGTTTTGGATGGGACGACGCCGCGTCACGCAACTCCCTTGTCGCGGGCCAATCCTACCCATTGGTCGACGAGTACTTCTCTCATCAAGTCGACGTTGTCCTCGATGGCAATCGCCGGTGGGCGCGGACTGAGTTCAAGCCAAGCGACGCATTCAGTTGGAAAGTCCCCGGTGGAACGTATCTCGCTCCGGCATATCGATATTCATCTGATTCCACATCGGACGAATTATTGGGTCTCGATATATCGGAGGCCACTCGTATCGAAGGCGCATGGGATCACGAGCATTGCGCTATCTGCAACCAGTGTATCTGTCTACTGCATGGGGCTTGGGGATACAGTTCATCGCCGAACGCTTGGGTTTGCGAGTCGTGTTTCGACCGATTCGTTGTGACGCGCTCGCTGGCGTTCCTACTCAACGACAGAGAAGTAGAGTCTCGCCCCTCCCGAATGGAGCGCAAGTTACTACGGCGAGCGCTCGGAAAGATCACGCGGCGGGAACACTCTTGATTCCAGCAATATGTACGACGGCTCCCGGCTCGAAGCTCACGCGTGCTGCAGCAGAGCTACAGAACTTTGGGAATTTCGCAGTCGCGTTTGTTGTCTGTTGAGGGGTATAATTGCGTCGTAGTGGAGAACTCGTAGAAATGGAAGCCACACAGACACCCAGCCGGCCAATCGTCTCGGCCACCGAGTCCGCCGTCGCCGAACTCAAGCGCCTGCTCGACGCCGAGCGCGCCGAGGTCACCGGCGTGCGCATGGCGGTCAAGGGCGGGGGCTGCTCCGGCCTGTCCTACGTGCTCGATTTCGACCGCGAACGCGACGGCGACAACGTCGTCGAGCAGGACGGCGTGCGGTTCTACATGGACCGCAAGTCCACCATCTACCTCAAAGGCATCGTCCTCGACTACAAAGAAGGCCTCAAGGGCAAGGGCTTCGTCTTCACCAACCCCAACGCCTCCAGCACCTGCGGCTGCGGCGAGTCGTTTAGCGTGTAGCGCCAAAGTTTAAGGGGGACACAGTTGGGCGCATCGCCGGGGGCGAAAGAACAAGTTGTTCGGTTTCCCTGGCTGTGGGGCGCGATTTTAGGCGCGATCGGCATAGTAATTATCACAGCCTTGCGGGAGCTTCTCGCGTACGACCCCCGGTCGTGGCGGGAGTACTTCGTCATATGGATGTTCGTGTTCCCAGTTTTCGTTGTCGTCATGCGTTTTTGGTACTCGAACAGCTTTGATGAGCGCGGTTTTGGGGGCGTAACACTTCTCGGATCGCGCCGGTTTATCGAGTGGTCCGAGATTTCGGCGATACGCGAAGTAAAGCCAATCGTGTTGTTCGGTCTTCCTCACTTTCAGGTCGAAGCGCAGGATGGCAAGAGGCCAATACTCGTGCTTCGGGCTCAGGCGAATCGAACGGCGTTTCAGAATTCACTACGCCGATTCGCGCCGCCAGAGACCGTTGCCCAACAGCTGCTCCGGTGAGCCTGAACAACCTCTTCGCGCGACAATTCCTTGGACGTAGGGCCTGATTCCGATTGACCCAGCACTTGGAGTAGTGGAATCATCCACAAATGTGGATTTCATCATTCCATGCCAAGCGCGTCGTCTTTGTTGCTATCGCTTTATGCGTGGTTGCGTGCGAACGCGCGCCTTCGATCGGCACAAGCCCCAGCCAATCCGAAGCCCCGCGAAACGTCGTCTGGATCGTTCTCGACGCCTGCCGCGCGGATCACCTTTCGTGTTACGGCTACCATCGCCCAACCTCGCCGAACATCGACGCGTTGGCCGCGCGCGGCGTGTTGTTCGAGCGCAACTACGCCCAAGGGCCCAACACGCCGCAGTCGGTCCAGAACTACATGACCGGCCGATACTCCGCCGTGGGCTACCACTATCCGGGCGCGATGGGAGACTGGTTCCTGCGGAAACCACTGCCTACCGAGTCACTCGTCTCCACCATTTTTCGGGAAAACGGATACGAAACGGCGATGTTCTCGGCGTCGCCGTGGTATACGGCCGAGTCGCGTCTGGCGCGGTCATTCGACCACTTCCAGCCGCTCCACTACGGTGAGCAAGCACCGGGCGGCACCTGGCGCGAACGCAATCCCGAACTCTTCGACTGGATCGCGCAGCCACGTCCAAAGCCGTTCTTCCTCTACATCCACTCGCTCGACACACACGGCCCGCGGTACACGAACAATACGGCGACCACCTGGCTCGATCCGGCCTTCCCGGCCCAGCGCGACGCCGAATTGCGCGCGTGGGACGACGGGAACTTCACGGCCGCTGACCAGCAGCGTATTTCGGACCTCTACGACGGCGGCGTTCAGTTCGCCGATGCGTCGGTTGGCGAAATCCTCGCCGCGCTGGACGACGCCGGCCTGACCGAAGACACCCTTGTCGTTCTCGGGAGCGATCACGGCGAGCTGCTCGGCGAAGACGGCCACACCGTGAGCCATCCCCCGCGCGATTCGCACGATGACGTGCTCCATGTGCCGTTGCTTCTCGCGGGACCCGGCGTGCCTGCGGGTGTTCGCGTGAACGCGCTGGCGCAAAACGCGGACATCGTGCCGACGCTCGTCGGACTCTTCGAGCTCCAGACCTCCGCCACCTTCGACGGCCGCTCGCTTGCCCCGATCATGTCGGGCGGGCACGCACGGCTGCACGAGTACGCCGTCGCACGCACGCAGGGCGAATCGCTCTCCGCGGAGCCGGGCCGCGTCATCCTCTTCGACGACGTCAAGTTCGATTTCAGCCCAAACGCCGGGCGCGCGTCGCCGGAGGCCCATGCGGATCCCCCGGATGAGGCGGCATACGCCATGCCCGATCGCGCCGGTGCGCGCCGGCCGATTTCGCCCGACGCGTCGCAGCGGTCCCGCGCGCTCACCGTACTGCACGACACGCTACTCCCGTCGTGGCAGTCCGTCGAAGCGCAGCCCGTTGAAGTCCCGCCGTGGTTCCGGCTCCAGCTTGGCCGGCCGTACGACAGGAGCGTGGCCACGGATGACCCCGATCCGCGCGACGGCAAATGGACGCGCAAGCGGAGCCGGTTCGCGACCGCCGCGTACCACGACGTGCTCTACGTCGCGCACCCCGCGACCGAGCCGGTGCCGGCGCTCCTCTTCGCCCGGCCCGTGCCCAATGGCGAATACTACGTCGCAGCCTATTGCGCAACGCAGCCGGCCGACCCGCCGCGCGGCGCTTCGTTCTCGTACACGATCCCCGCGCCCGGAGCGACCGCGCGAATCGTAGGGTTACCGGCGCCGGCGCCGGGCACGATCGCCGAGGCTTGGCTCGAACTGGGCACGGTGCGTGTGACGGACGGCCAGTTTGCCCTTTGGGTTGACCCCGGAAATCCCGAGGATGACGCCGTCATCGGTCATCTGATCTTCCGCACGTCGTCGTCCGCCGCGCCCATCGAGTCATTCGACGAACAGCGCGAACGGATGGAAGCGCTCGGTTACGCGGAGTAGCGGTCGCGCCGTCCGCCGCTCAGTTCCCACGGTCGTACTGTTTGCGCATGCTCCACCCCAGCACGCGCACTGCCATCCGCCGCGAGAAAATCCGCCGCATGAGAAATCCCTGCAACCGATTCATCCGCCCGGGAATCAGCAGCGGCCCGCGGCCGAGGTAGTCCAGCGTCTCGTTGGCCACATCGCGCGGCTCCTGCACGTACACCATCCACGAGCCGTCCTCGGACGGATCGCTGCGCTCGTAGTTCGGCGTGCGCGTCGCGCCCGGCGCGCACACGAGCGCATCGACTCCGCTCCCGCGCAGTTCCTCCCAGAGTCCTTCACCGAGCACGAGGTTGTACGCCTTTGTCGCCGCATAGTTCACGAGCCGCGCCGCGCCCTGGAACCCCGCCATCGACGACAGCAGCACGATCCCGCCACGCCCGCGCGCGCGCAACCGCTCGCCGAACGCGTGGGCGAGCACCAGCGGCCCCCGAACGTTCACGTCGATTTCCTTGACGTGCTCCTCGACGCCGGCCGACCAGAACGGCCCGATGAACGGATAAATCGCGTTGTACACAAGCAGCCCCACGTCGAGATCGCGCGTTTCGTCCAGAACCCGCGCGAGTCCATCGCCCGTGCCCAAGTCCGCCGTGACCACGCGCGTCGAGACGCCCGCCTCATGCGCGATGTCGTCCGCGAGCGCGCGCAACACCGCCTCGCGCCGCGCCACCAGCACGACATTGACACCCCGCGCCGCGCACGCCCGGGCAAACGCCTCGCCCAGACCCTCGGAAGCGCCCGCGACAACGGCCCAGGGACCGTAGCGATCCTTGAACGTATTCACGTCTGATCCCACCCCGGTTCCAAGCTCTTGGTGGCGCAGGCATCTTGCCTGAGAGGGTTCCGTGGAACGCGAGACGACAGTTGATCACACGAGGGCTGGAACTTCCGCAGGCTGGAAGCCTGCGCCACCGGGGCACTTTCGGTCGTGCGCCGTCGCCTCACCTCGCACCCACCTCCCGCGTAAACGGATGCTCGCGCCACATCCGGACAATCACCACCACCGGCATGAAAAACCACCACCCGTTCGCGAACGCCACAATTGCGAGATGATCCGTCGCGTGCTGGCCCCAGGCCTCCTCGCCCATGATGATTGTCACGTTCGTCATCATCGTCGCCGCCCACAGCAGGCACCAATTCCGGATCCACTCACGCCCGCGCCAGAACGCATACAGCGCCGCCGCGTAAAACGGCCCGAAGAAAATCTGGTCGATCCAGATCGTCATCTTGAACCACACGGGCCGTGCCATCAGCGCCGGGTCGAAATTCCGGCCCCACCAGTGCACGAGATCGATGATGAACGGCAACGGCCACACGGGATACTCGAAGTCGGCCGGGTCCTTCACCACCAATTGCTCCGTATCGACCTGGTACGAGATGAACGTCAGGTTGATGAAAAAGAAAATCCAAAGGACGATATCCAGCTTGCGTTCCCGCAGCGGAATGACCTCGCGCATCGAATCGTTCCCTCCAGGCAGCCTCGTGGGAGTATACAGCGCGCGGAGCGCCATTGAGGCGTCGTCCGTGCGCGTGCGATCATGGACACGATGGATGACATGGACAATACGGACGAAGCGGCGCAGCAGGTCCGCGTGGCGAGGTCGTCGTTGGGGTTCTGGCTCCGCAATGATCACACGTTCGTCCGCTTCACCGGCACGGACGCCGCGTCCTGGCTCCAGTCGCAGACCACGAACGACGTGCTCGCGCTCGAATCCGGCCAGGGCCACCGCAACGCCGCGCTGGACCGCCAGGGCCGCCTTCAGGCCCATTTCACGCTGCACCGGTGGCAGGACGAATACTGGATGCTCGTCGAGCGCGTGCAGGCGCCGCATCTGCTGAAGCATCTGGACGATCACTTGTTCATCGAAGAGGTCCAAGTTCAGGAGACCGGCGACGAACTCGACCAAATCGTCATTCAGGGCCCGAAATCGCTCCCGTGTCTCGCGCAGGTGCTCGGCGTGGATCACATCGCCGCGAACGAACTCCTGCCGCGCGCGCCCCACGGCGTACACCCCGTCGAACTACTCGGGGTCGAGGCGCTCGCGTTTCGCGAGACGCACACCGGCGAGGACGGCTACGTGCTCGTCGTCGAACGCGGCAGGGGAGAGGCCCTGCTCGGCGAACTCGACTCGCTCGCGCGCGAACAGGGAATCGATGTGGCGAACATCGGACCCGACGCGCAGGAAATCCTGCGTATTGAAGCCGGCATTCCAAAATTCGGCATTGACATCGACACCACCAATGTCATCGCCGAGACGACGCTCGACCGTGACGCCGTCTCTCACACCAAAGGTTGCTACCTAGGCCAGGAAGTCGTCGCACGCCTCAAAACCTACGGTTCCCCCAAGCGGGCATTGGTGGGATTGATTGCCAAAGGTGGCTCGGGCTTCCAGCCCGAGCGAGACGCGGCAGAGACGTTCGATCCGTTCGAAAATCCGAATGGCGAAGTAACGCGACGCCAAGGAGCGTATTTGCCTCACTGGACGCGTGATCATGCGACGTATTTCGTCACGTTTCGGCTGGCCGGAACTCTTCCGGTAAACAGGCGGCAAAGCACTTCCGGCGATGCTCGTTCTGCATTCCGCACGCTCGAGGATTCACTTCACTCGTGGTCGGGGCCCGCCTACCTGGCTGATCCTCGTGTAGCGAAGATCGTCCAAGACACGCTGTTGCACTTTCACCCGGATCGTTATTTCTTGTGCGCATGGTCGATTCTCTCGAATCATGTGCATGTTGTATTTCGGCCGAATCACGGGCATTCCTTGAACGACATTCTGCACTCCTGGAAATCGTGGTCCGCCACGCGTGCAAACGAAGTACTCAACCGGCGAGGAACCTTTTGGCAGGACGAGTACTACGACCACCTGATAAGAAACGAGAAGGGGTATTGGAGATGCGTTCGCTACACGCTCGAAAATCCTGAAAGGGCGGGACTAATCGATTGGCCTTGGAGCGGCTCTCGCGATCTCTTTGCTTATTTCGGTGAACTCGCCACACTGAGCCAGACGCACGGGCTGGAAGCCCGTGCCACCTCGGTCTCGGATATCGATTCGAGACAGCCCGTCGGCACGATCACTTCTACGTGTTACTCCCCAATGCTCAACGCTGACATTGCCCTCGCCTCGCTCGACCGCGACCACCGCGCGCCGGGCACCGTTGTGCGCGTGGACGGCGCGGACGCCGAAGTGCGCGCGCTACCGCTGTACGAAGCGCCTTCGCGCGAGGACATGGCGCGCGACCGGTACCATCGCGCGCTCGAGCTCTTCGAGCGCGACCGCGAAGACACCGATCCCTCCGCGATACCGCTGCTCGAAGAGGCGCTCCTGTTCGATCCCGCGTTCGAAGACGCCTACGAAGTGCTCGGCGTCATCCTGCACCGCCACGGCCGCACCGATCACGCGATCCGCATCATGCGCCAACTCGCCGCGCGTAATCCGGATTGCCTCATGGCGCACACGAACCTGAGCGTGTTCTATGTCGCCAAGGGCATGATTCCCGAAGCCGAGGAAGAAAAGGCCAGGGCCGCCGTGCTGCAAATCGAGCGCGCCGGTGCGGAGCGCCGCGCCAAAGAAGTCGCCGAGTCTGAGCGTCACCGTCTGGAGAGCGAAGCGCGCGAGCGCATTCGTATGTTCACCGAAGTCCTAGAGATCGACCCGGACGACCCGCTCGCGACGTTCGGCCTCGGCAAGGCCTACATCCAGCTC
This sequence comes from uncultured Nitrospirales bacterium, assembly GCA_964411925.1. Taxonomy (GTDB): domain Bacteria; phylum Hydrogenedentota; class Hydrogenedentia; order Hydrogenedentales; genus VFKU01. Next base: position 16,766 of record CAYPNI010000062.1, on the reverse strand, counting down.
AATCAGTTCGAAGATGCGCTGCCGCACCTCGAACGCGCCACCCAGGTCCAGAAGGACTACTCCGCGGCCTACCTCGACCTCGGCAAGTGCCACGAATTTCTGGGCCACGCCGGCGCCGCGGCGGCGACGTACCGCGCCGGGATTGCGGTCGCTTCCCGAAAAGGAGATTTGATGCCCATGCGCGAGATGGAGCGCCGCCTCAAAACGCTGGACGCCGCGGTCAGCTCAGAATCTTGATCACGATCACCGCGATCACGACCGGCACCGCCACGGCGAGCCAGAATTTGTTTGCGCTCACGAATTCCATGATGTCCGAGCCTGTCATCGTCGAATCCTCCATACCCCGGTGGAAATCACGCTAACAAAACCGTTTGGCGCGGTCAACGATCCGGCGGAGGCCCCGGGCGTTTCGTGCCGCCCAGCCGGTTCTCGGTTCCCGCGAGGATTCGCTGGACGTTCTCCCGATGCCGCACGATCACGAGCAGCGCAATCGCCACCGCGATTCCGCGCACCACGTTGTCCACGGGAAACGCGAACACACCGATCGCGAACGCGATCGCACCCAGGATGCTCCCTGCGCTGACCATGCGCGAAACCGCGACCACGGCAACGAACACCGCGATCGCGATCCCCATCGGCAGCGGCGCGAGCCCGGCGAACACGCCCGCGCTCGTCGCGACGCCCTTGCCTCCGCGAAATTTCAGGAAGACCGAGAAGGTGTGACCGCAGATCGCCGCCAGCCCGCACGCGATCGGCGCGTACTCCCAATGGGACAGCCGCGAAATCAGCAGGACTGAAACCACGCCCTTGGCCATGTCGCCCGTGAGCGCCATCGCGCCCAGCGGCTTGCCCAGCACGCGCAGCGTGTTCGTCGCGCCGATGTTGCGGCTGCCATGCTCGCGGATGTCCACCTTGCGAAGCCACAACCCGAGCCACAGCCCCGTCGGCACCGAGCCGAGCAGATACGACAGCAGCACCGCCGCGATCGTCGCCATCATGGTTGCGGTTCACCTTCGCGCAGTTCGAGTTTGATCGGCACGCCCTCGAAACCGTACTCCTCGCGGAGCCGGTTCTCAATGAAGCGGAGGTAACTGAAGTGAAAGAGCTTGCGCTGGTTCACGAACAACACGAACACCGTCGGCTGCGCGCTCGCCTGCGTCATGTACAGGATCTTCGGCGCCTTGCCCTGTCCGGACGCCGGCCGGTGCTCAGACTTGATGCGCGACAGAAACTGGTTCAGCTTGGCCGTGGCGATGCGCGTCCGCGCCTGCTCCGCGAGCCGATCCACGACCTCCAGCGTCTTGAACAACCGGATGCGCGCCGTATTCGAAATCGAGATCATCGGCGCATACGCCAGAAACGGCGCCTTGAGGTCCACCTGTTCCTTCAATTCCTTGAGCCGCTGCTCCTTGTCCTCGATCAGGTCCCACTTCGTCCACACCAGCGCAATCGCCGTCCCCTGGTCGCGGCAGTATGACGCGATGCGAATGTCCTGCTCGCCCGGGCCGTCCGTCGCGTCGATCATCAGCAGGCACACGTCCGCGCGACGCACCGCCCGCAGCGATCGCGCGACGCTGAAGTGTTCCACCTGCCGCTTGATCCCCGCCTTTTTGCGCAGCCCCGCCGTGTCGATGAGCACATATTCCCGTTCTTCCCACCGGAACTCGATGTCGATCGCGTCGCGGGTCGTGCCGGGCGTCTCATCCACGATCACGCGCTCCTCGTTCAGGATCGCGTTGATGTACGATGACTTGCCCGCGTTCGGCCGGCCGACCACCGCCACATACGTCACGCCTTCGCGTTTGACGTCCTCGCCGTCCACCGGCTCGGCGTCCGCCCGCGCCTGAACATGCGGCAGCCGCGCAAGGATCGCGTCCACCAGCGTCTGCGTCCCCAACCCGTGCGTCGCCGAAATCGCGATCGGTTCGCCCACGCCAAGCTCGTGAAACTCGTGCCGTTCCGGTTCCATCGCCTCGTTGTCGAGTTTGTTGACCGCGAGCACGATGGGTTTGCCCGTCTTCAGCAATTCGTCCCGAACTTCGTAGTCCGTCCGCGTCAGCGGCGCGCGCCCGTCCACCAGGAACACCACCACGGCCGACTCCGCGATCGCCACGCGCACCTGCTCCTGCATTTTCTTGACGATCGGGTCAATCGGCGATTCCACGATTCCGCCCGTATCCACCACGCGAAACGCCCGGCCGTTCCACTGCGTCGCCGCGATGTGCCGGTCGCGCGTGATGCCCTCTTCGTCGTGCACGATCGCCTCCGCCTTCTTCACGAGGCGGTTGTACAGCGTCGATTTGCCGACGTTGGGCCGGCCGCAGATCGCGACCATGGGCAGTTTCACCGGTTTGGACATCAGGCCGCGTCCCCGCCCGCCGCCGTCGAACCGACAATTTCATAGCCGTGCAGCAGGTAGTCCGCCATCGAATACACCGAAATCGCGACCGTCACCATCAGAATTTCGTAGGCGTAGGGGAAGTTGATCACCACGGCCGCGATCGCGACGCTGTGCGCCCACGTCGCCAGCTTCCCCAGGAGCCGCGGCCGCGGGCGCAACGGCCCAAGATGTTTCGCGAGCACGTACGAGCCGCCCGCGATCGTGATGTCCCGGCCCAGGATCAGCACCGGCACCCAAAACGGCACGCGCGTCTCAAACGTGTCCAGCGCCGCCAGGAACACGAAGCTGACGTTCGTGAGCAGCTTGTCCGCCATCGGATCGAGCATCGCCCCGAGACGCGTCTTCTGCTTGAACCGCCGCGCGATGAACCCGTCGATACCGTCCGACGCCGCCGCGGCCACGAACACGATGAACGCGGCGATGCGAATGCCCTCCCGTCCCGCGTCCGGCTGATACATCATCAGCAGCAGGACGAACACGGGGAGCAGCGCGAGCCTGGCGACGGTCACCGAATTCGCAGCGTTCATGATGCTAAAGTACCTGAAAGCATTGATCCGCGCGGCCCTTACCGGGTTGCGTCCAATGATGATGCGCGGGAGCGTGGGAGGGCGGGCGCCGGGGCCGCCTCGGGCGCCCGCGCGTCGCCGCCGGAAGTATAGTCGCCGCGCGCATGGCGTCTCAATGAGGACACGCCGTTGGACGCCCGTGTCGCGCTCCCGTACAATCCCGGTCTCACGATACCCGGCGGAAACCTCCGTGACGCTCGATCGGCTTAAAGAACTCTTCGCAAAATTCGACGGACTGCGCGTCGTCGTCGTCGGCGACATCTATCTCGACGAAATATCGCATGGCCTGATGACCGGCACCAGTCTCGAAACCCCCGTGCCGATCGTCGAAATGACCGAGCGCCGGTATAACCCCGGCGCCGCGGGCAATGCCGCGTGCAACGTCGCCACGCTCGGCGCGCGCACCACCATGATTGGCGTCGTCGGGGCGGACAACAACGCGCAGATCCTGCGGGAGGAATTCGCGAAGTTCGGCGTGGAGACGTCGCACCTCGTCACCGATTTCGGCCGACCGACGAATACGTACGGCAAACTGCTTGCCCACGCCGCGAACGGCGTCCCCCAGGAGATTCTTCGCACGGATACCCCCACGCCGCCGCCGTTGACCTCGGGCATCGAGCGGTACGTCATCGAGGCCATCAACGACGCCGCCGCGAACGCCGATGCGATCGTCGTCGTGGACCAGGTCGGGTCCGTCGCGACGCCCGGCGTCATCGACGCGATCGTCGAAGCGGCAAAATCGCGCACGATTCTGACCGTCGCCGATTCGCGCGGACGCATCAACCGGTTTCGCGGGTTTCGCATCGCCGTCCCGAATGACGCCGAACTCGGCCAGGCGTTCGACATCGACACGCGCACAACCACCGGCTTCGCCCAGGCCGGGACCCGCCTGCTCGAAGTCTGCGAGTCCGGCCTCGTCACCCGCGGCGAGCGCGGCATTTCCGGTATCAGCCGGCAAGGCAACTTCACCAGCGGGGCACTCGCCCACCGCGTCGTCGATGTCACCGGCGCAGGCGACACCGTCACCGCCGCGGTCACTCTGGCGCTTCTCGCCGGCGCCTCGCTCGAGGACGCGGCCTACGCCGGCAACGCCGCCGCCGCCGTCGCGGTCGCGCAACCGGGCGTGGTCACCGTCACGCGCGAGGAAGTGATCGAACTGTTCGAGGGAAACGGCCGGTCAGAGAAGATTCAGCCGCTGCCCCTGCTCAAACACACACTCGATCGCCTGCGCGCGTCGAACCGGCGCGTCGTCTGGACGAACGGATGCTTCGACATCATTCATGCCGGCCACGTCGCCTACCTGGATCGCGCCGCGCGCGAGGGCGACGTGCTCGTCGTCGGCCTCAACAGCGATCGGTCTGTCACCGCCATCAAGGGCCCCGAGCGCCCCATCGTTCCAGAGGCCGAGCGCGCCATCATCCTCGCCGCGTTCGCGTCGGTCGATTACGTGACCGTGTTCGACGATGCGTCGCCCCTCGGCGCCATTGAGACACTTCGGCCCGATGTCTACGCCAAGGGCGGCGACTACACCGTGGACACGATCAACCAGGACGAACGCCGACTCGTCGAGGGATACGGCGGGCGGATTGCCATTCTCCCCGGCGTTGACGGGCGGTCCACCACCAACATCGTCCGCCGTCTCAACGCCGAGTATAAAGAGTAGTCACACGACTGGGAGCGGAACGTACTCGCGATCCGAGGCGCGTGGGAGGGCGAGCGTACTCGCGAGCCGTCTCCTCACCCGCGACGCAACGGGGAAACCCGCTACTCCAGCGTCAACACCTCGATGTTCGTGTTCGTGTAAATGCAGATCCCTGCGGCAATCTCGAGCGCCTCGCGCACCAGTTGCTCCGCGGACAGGCTCGAATGCCGCGACAACCCCCGCGCCGCCGCGAGCGCAAACGGCCCGCCCGAACCGATCGCGAGGATGCCGTCGTCCGGCTCGATGATTTCGCCCGACCCCGCGACCAGCAGCGACTTCTCGCGGTCGCACACGGCCAGATGCGCCTCAAGCTGGCGCAGAAACTTGTCCGTCCGCCAGTCCTTTCCGAGTTCGACCGCGGACCGCAACAGGTTTCCGTTAAATTCCTTCAGTTTCGCCTCGAACCTCTCGAACAGCGTGAACGCATCCGCCACGGAACCCGCGAATCCCGCGAGCACGCGGCCGTCCGCCAACCGCCGGACCTTCGTCGCCTTGCCCTTCATCACCGTGTTGCCGAAGGTGACCTGGCCGTCCCCGCCGATCGCGACCTTGCCGTCCTTGCGCACCGAGATCACGGTGGTAGCGTGAAATTGCTCCATACGATCCTCCGCAGCACGTTGTATCAAATACCGGCGCCCGGAGGAAAAGATTCAGTTCGCGGCGGGTTGGGATTCCGGTCCCGGAACGCCGGCCGCCAACCGCGCGAGCTGGAACGCCAGGTCAAACGGAGCGCCGGTTCCGGCTGTATTCGAAAGGACGGATACCGCGACCTTGTGGTCGCGGCATATGAGCAGATAGGTGCTTGTGCCGGACTGCCCTCCGCTATGGGAGAGAATATTGCCCAGCGTCGAATTATTGCCGAACCCCCACCCGGAGCCGTATTGCTCGCGCTCCTCTCCACGCGGGTTCTTCAGTGGCGGCACATCGAGCATCGAATCCATCGTGGCGCGCGTGAGCAGCGCTTCTCCTTCGAAGGCGATCGCGAATCGAAGGAGATCCGGCGCGGTCGACTGGATCCCGCCACCGCCGGCCTTCGCGCTCAAGTCATCGTAGTCGTCGTCCTCGATACTCCCGTCCTCACCTTTACGATAGAGCTTCGACTTATTTGGCACGGATTCCCCCGTCACTTCGAGGCTCGTATTCTGCATTCCCGCCGGTAACCACACACTCTCGCGCATGTATTCCGGGAAGCGACGCCCGGATGCCCGTTCGATGACCAGGGACAGCACGGTGTAGCCATACGTCGTATAGATGTAACGCTCCTGCGGCGGGAGTGCGATCCCGCTGCGCCGATTCATGATGAAGGCCACGGCGTCCGTGAGTTCGTCGTATCGTGTATAGGTACGAGTGGCGTCGCCCGCGTAGTGCTTGATCCCCGAAGTGTGTGTAAGCAGATGAATGACTTGAATTTCGCCCATCGGAGACTCCGGCCACTCCGGTACGAACTTGCGCAACGGGTCGTCCAGCTTCATTTGCCCGCGTTCGACGAGCTGCATCGCCGCCACAGCCGTCATCGGTTTCGAAATCGACGCGATTCGATGCACCATGTCGGGTGTTGCGGCGATCTGGTTTTCGATGTCGCTGAAGCCGGACGCCCCCACCCAGACGATCTTCCCGTCCTTCGCGATGCCGGCCGTCATGCCGGCCAGGTTGTCGCCCGCGCGGGCAGCGTCCAGCAGCGCCTGGGCGCGCGACACCAGCGCGTCCTCGGCGCCGCATATCGCCGACACGCCGGTGAGCAACGTGGCGATCGCGGCCAACTTGATCGGCAGGTGCAGACCCTTCAGCATAGTGCCTCCCTTGGTGTAGTTGGGGTGAACGCAGTGCACAGCACCGTCCTCTGGTTAGACGCCGCCGGCGCCCGGCGGTTTATATAGTGGTTCGTCCTGTCGATACGAATTCCGACAAGGCGGCGCAGCCCGAGCTGAACCGGCTCGCCGGCGCGGCCATTGTCGCGTCCCGCTTGCTGTTCGGCGGCGCAGCGCTGACCACGGTGCTCGGCTTCTTTGCCGCCTGGTCCGTGCTCGCCGAGATTTTCACGCACTTCCGGGTCGTCTATGCACTCGCGACCTTCGTTGCGCTGGTGCTGGCAGTCCTCACGCGGCGCTGGCTGTTCACCGCCGCCACCGCCGTGCTGCTCACCTGGCTCCTGGCCGGCATCGTCCCGTGGTACATCCGCCCGGCCCCGGCGGAAGCCGCCGCCCCGGGCGTCACGCTCAAAGTGCTCACGGCAAACGTCAGTGTCCGCAACAAGCACAAAGAACGCATGCTCGATCTCATCGCACGCGAGAAGCCGGACGTCGTCTTCGTCCAGGAACTCAACCGCGCCTGGGCCGACACGCTTGCCAATACGTATCCGTACAAAGTCGAGTCCGAGCGCAAGGACTTCTTCGGGCTTGGACTCTACAGTCGTTTTCCGATCCAAAACGTGGAAATGGAAGATCCGGTCGGTTGGGACGTGCCGCTGATGCGCGCGGACATCGTCGTCGAAGGCCGGCGCGTTCACCTGGTCAACGTTCATCTCTCGCCGCCCGAAGGCGGGTCGCTCACGAAAATCCGCCTCGCGCAATATCCCTGGCTGACCGGCTATGTCGCGAGCGTGGACGGGCCGATGATCGTCGCCGGAGACTTCAACTGCACCATGTGGTCGCCGCTCTACACCGCGCTCGTAAAAAGCGGCAAGCTGGTCAACGCGCGCGAAGGCCGCGGCATCATGCCGTCCTGGATGCCGCTCGGCGGCGCGTTGTTCTTCCTGCCGCTCGACCACGTGCTCGCCCGCGGAATGGACATTACCGGCTCGCGCCTGACCGATCGCATCGGCTCGGACCATTGTCCCATCGTCGCCGAACTGCGCCTGCCCGCCCGCCAGCCCGCCGGCGGCTGAACGCGCGACACAAAACCCGGGATCCCTCGCGACCCGTAGCGCACGTATCGCGGCTCGCTCCCCGCTTCTTGCTTCCTGCCGCTCTACGCGTGCGGATGCGCCTGCTTGTAGATTTCCTTGAGCCGGTCGATGCCGAGATGGGTATAAATCTGCGTGCTGCTAAGGCTCGCGTGGCCCAGGAGCTCCTGAATCGCGCGAAGGTCCGCTCCCGCGTTCAGCAGATGCGTCGCGAACGTGTGTCGCAGCGTGTGCGGCGAAACTCCCCGCCGGTCCGGCAATGCGTCCCGCACGTACCGGTCCACCACACGCTGCACGCTTCGCGTCGTCAGCGGCCCGCCCCGCGCGTTCACGTACACCTTGTTGTGTGACGGCTTGCCCAGCTCGCCGCGTACTTTGAGGTAGGTGCGCAGCGCATCCGCGGCCGGTTCGCCGAGGTACGCCATGCGTTCCTTGCCGCGCTTGCCCAGCACCGTGATCGTGCCGCCCGCGAGGTCAACGTCGCGCAACGTCAGCCCGGCCAATTCCGCCGCGCGCGTGCCCGTCGAATACAGCACCTCGAGGATCGCGCGGTCGCGCCGGCCGATCGCGTCCGACGCGTCCGGCGCCTCCAACAATGCCGAGACTTCCGGGATCGACAGCACCTCCGGCAAGTCACGCGACAACTTGGGCGACTTCACCTCGCGCGCGGGGTTGTCCGCAATCGCACCGACCTTGGTGTAGAACCGGTACGCCGCCCGCAACGACGCCAGCTTGCGCGCCGCCGTCCGCGTCGATCCGCCCGTCGTCTGCACGTGCCCCAGAAAAGCGCGCACATCGTTCCGCGTCGCCTTGCCCAGGCGCTTTACCGCGTCCCGATCTTCTCGCGCCGCATCGGCGGCCTCCGCGCCGGAAAATGCCTTCGGTCCCAGCCGAAGATAGCCGCAGAATTGCCACACGTCACGCTCATATGCGCGCACGGTATGGACGGAGAAACCGCGCTCGACGGACAGGTAGTCCAGAAACTGACGCAGACCCCCGCGTTCCATGACCGCGCCCCCACGCGGTGCGCCGGATCAGTTCCCGGCGCCCTTCCGGCCATCCAGCACTTGGTAGATGGTCTGTTGCGTTTCGACGTCGCGCGTCGGGCAGACGACCCAATTCACGAGATACTCCAGATCCGCAAGGCCGATCGGGCCCTCGAATTGATCGAGCCGCTCGAGCATTGCCTCGCGTTCCTGCGGCTGAATGAGCTCGTACATCTCGAGGCGCGCCAGCGCAGCCCGCGCTTCGGGCAGCAGGCGAAACTCTTCGTAATCCGACAGATGGCGCACCTTGCCCAGGCGCGATTCGGAAGGCTGGATCGGCGCCGCGCCGCGGCGCACCACGCTCATCGCCGCTTCGATATCCGGCTGAGCATACCCCTGCCGCAGCAGCCACGTCCGCAGTCCGGTCTCGCTCGGCGACGCGCCCGGTTCCTCGGCCAATTTCTGAAGGATTACATCGACCAGCTTCGACAGGGTCTGTTTCATTCACCTCTCCGGGGAAGCCGCCGAAACCGCAGCGATCCGGCCCCTTCCCAGCCATATTTTAGAAGCGAATCCGCGGGGGTGTCAATCGCCGGCCCGGGTCGTTCCGTTTCGCCCGCCGCGCGGCCTCTGTGATAGCCTACCCTCGGTCTTGATGCCGTCTCTTGGGGGCACGTGGGCGAGACATCGGCCGTCTCACGACGGCCCGCGGAAGTGCGACGGCAGGGTTTCGAGGGGTTCGGGGTATGAAGCGCGCGCGCGTTATCGGCACCGGAAGCTATGTGCCCGAGAAGGTCCTCACCAACGAGGACCTCATGAAAATCTGCGAGACCAGCGACGAGTGGATTCGTCAGCGCACCGGCATCGAGCAGCGCCACCAGGCCGCGCCCGGCCAGGGGGTTTCGCACCTCGCGTTTGAAGCCTCCAAAAACGCCCTAGCGGACGCAGGCGTCACGCCCGAACAACTCGACATGGTCGTCTGCTGCACGCTCAGTCCCGATATGCTGCTCCCCGCCTCGGGCAATCTGCTGCAAGGCATGCTCGGCGCAAAAAATGCCGGCTCGTTCGACGTGAACGCCGCCTGCAGCGGATTCATCGCCGGGCTTTCCGTCGGCCGCGGTCTCGTCGAAATGGGCATGTGCAAGACCGTGCTTGTCGTCGGCGCGGAGATCCAGACCAACCGCATGACCTGGAAGAATCGCGACACCGCCGTGTTGTTCGGTGACGGCGCCGGCGCCGTCGTCTTGCGCGCGGACCAGGGCGACCGCGGCGTGCTGACCACCCACTTGGGATCGGACGGCGCGAATTACGAGGTTCTTTTTCTGCCACGCGGCGGATCGCGCGACCCGTACTCCATCCAGAATATGGACGAGGACGCCTACACGATTTATATGAAGGGCCCCGAATTGTTTAAGCGTGCCGTGGTCAAGTTTGTCGAAGTTGGCAAACAGGCGCTCGACGCAGCGGGGCTCGCGCTCGAAGACATCGACCTGTTCATTCCGCACCAGGCGAACGCGCGCATCATCGAGGCGGCCAGCGAACGCATGGGCCTGCCCATGGAAAAGGTCATCATCAATATCCAGAAAAAAGGCAACACCACCGCCGCAAGCATCCCCATCGCGCTCGACGAGACCAACAAGGCCGGCCGGATCAAGGACGGCTCCACGCTGCTGTTCGCGTCCTTTGGCGCCGGCCTCACCTGGGGATCCGCCGTCGTCCGCTGGTAGGCCCCCTTGGTGGAGCAGGCCTCCAGACTGCGGGGGGTTCCGATGAACGCGCGAATGTCTTCGTCCCGTCATCGCGAGGAGCGCGAAGCGCGACGAAGCAATCTCACAAACCGACGACCACGACGCCTCGCCGTCTGTCCCATTTTTGTCATTCCCGCGAAGGCGGGAATCTCTTTAACCGGCGATCTCACCCTACTTCCGCCGCCGCGCGAACGCCGCCGTCACCAGCGCGCCGTACACCCGGATCGAATCCTCGATCTTCCGGAAGTGCGATGTCTGATTCCCCGGCTCGTAGATCGTCCGGATCGGCTCGGAAGCGATCCGGTATCCGCCGCGGATCGCCAGACCCACGATCCGCATCTCCGTCTCGTATCGCCCGCCCGGCACTTCGCGCAACACCGCCTCCGCGAATCGCCGCGACATCACGCGATAACCGGACTGCGTGTCCGCCAATCGCACACCGAGCAGCAAGCGCAACAAGTGCACCGTCAACACATTGCCGAACCGGCTGCGAAACGGGACCTGTCCACCGGTAAATTCGCGCGCGCCGATCAGCAGGTCGGCATTCTCCCGGTCGAACGCAGCGAGCAATCGCGGCAACTCCGCGGGATCGTGCTGCCCATCCGCATCCAGCACCGCGATGCGGCCGACGCCCGGATCTTCGAGCGCCGTCTTGAGCCCACGCAGAATCGTATGGCCTTTTCCCTGGTTGTGCGAGACCCGCAGGTAGACGGCATCGGCATCGCCGAAATCCCGGGAGCCGGAGTCGGTGGATCCGTCATCGATCACGATCGCGCGGCAGCCCACCGCCGCCAGGCCCCGGACCACGCCCTCTACGCGCGACCCCACGTTGTACGTCGGGACTATCGCCACCGTGCGCGCGATCGGCGCGGGGCGGGCCGCCTCACTCAACGGCGTGGCCGGGCCGTTTCGGCGCAAGCCGGACGATTTTCGGCCGCGCCAGGTAATACATCTCGTAGCCGCCCCGCAGCGTGTAACTCCACGACGTCTGACGTTCGTTGCGATACCGCGCCAGGCCCGCGTCGACGAGTTTCTGCACGTGTTCGCGTTCCAGGTCCTCGATCGCCGCGACCGGGTCCGTGTCGCCCATCGTGACCGATTCGGCCCCGAGCGATCGCATTCGTGCGAGATGGGTCCGGTACAACTCGCGAAACGTCGCATCCGGCCGCGCCAACACGCCGCGCCATCCGCGCGGATCGCCCACGCGCTCGTTGTCGGTCGTCGTGAGGCGTTTGCCGTTTTCGAGCGCGGAATACAAGACCGTCTCGTTCAGCGTCGGGACTTCCGTCGGCGACTCGCTCACGAGCGCGATCGTCCGGAAGTCCTCCGCCCGCCAAATCTCGACGCGCCGCCCGAGCCACGGACCGCGAAAGGGACGGTACACATCGACGAACTCGAAGCGTTCGGCCAGCGCAAGCACGCGCGCCTCGGCGGCGTACTCGCCGACTTCCTGCCGGTACGTCCGGCCCGCCGGGACCAGAAACCTGAAATACCGCCGCACCACCATGTGCGCGCCCACCGACGCGACCGGTAATACGACCTTGACGAAAAAGAAAATAATCGCGATGGCCGCGAGCGACGCCACGGCCCACGTATATGTACTCAGGTCAATCATCCAACCGCGCCAGAGACAGCAGCCGGATATTCTAGCATGCAAAGCTGGTTCGCGCTACGGCACCGTTGTTACCATGGCGGGGTTTCCCCTTCTACGGAGTTCAGGCGCGGGGCCCATCGGGCCATCAAGGAGACTCAGCATGGTGCGGAAAGCTGCAATGGGACTGGCATTCGCGCTCGTCTGCGCGGCGGCGCAGGCGGCCGATTTCACGACCAAAGTGACCGATCATTACGCCGACAGCAATGGCGTCAAAATCCATTACGTCAAGGCTGGTAAGGGCCCGCTGATCGTCTTCATCCACGGATTCCCGGATTTCTGGTATTCGTGGCACAACCAGATGGAAGGGTTGATGAGCGACTACACTGTCGTCGCCCTCGACACACGCGGATACAACCTCAGCGACAAGCCCACCGGCGTCGAGAACTACGACATGAGCCTCCTCGTCGGCGATGTCGCCTCCGTGATCAAGGCCGAGGGTGCGCAAAAGGCCGTCATCGTCGGCCACGACTGGGGCGGCGCGATCGCGTGGAGCTTCGCGGCCATGGTCCCGCAAATGACCGACAAGCTCATCATCGTCAATCTGCCGCACCTCGACTGCATGGCGCGCGAACTTGCGAACAGCCCCGCGCAACAGTCCAACTCGCAGTACGCGCGCAACTTCCAGGCGCCCGACTCGCACACGAAGCTCAACGCGACGATGCTCGCGACGATGGTCTCGCGCGGCAATCCGGAAGACAAGGCGATCTATCAGAAGGCCTTCGAGAATTCGAGCTTCGACTCAATGATGAACTACTACCGCCGCAATTACCCCAGCGGCACCGAAACCGGCGGCGAGCCGCGCTTGCCCAAGATCAAGATGCCCGTGCTTCAGTTCCACGGCCTCACCGACACCGCGCTCATGCCCGGCGGTCTCAACAACACCTGGGATTACCTCGAACAGGACTGGACGCTCGTCACCTTCCCGGGCGTCGGTCATTGGGCTCACCACGAGAAGCCCAAAGAAGTCACCGACATGATGCGCGCCTGGCTCAAATTGCACGAATAACGACAGCGGTGTGGCAGGGGTAAGCTTTGCTTACCCCTGTTCTTTTTTTTCGTCCCGCTCATACCCGCCGCACCTCAACACCGGCAACGGCGGGTATTTCACAAATCGCGGGTCGGTGTCGGCGAGCAGACATCGCCAGTAATGCCCCGCCCCGCGCGGATGCGGAATTTGTTGGGAATGCCGGCACGTTCGGCACAGTCCCACAGGTTCCGCCACTGTTGTTCCCGCCTCAGCCGCGCCGTCGCGCGCAGATGGCCGCGTAGTTGCGCACCGTCGGTTCCAGGCCCTCGTAGAGCGCCTCGCAGATCAGCGCATGGCCGATGGATACCTCCGCAATGTCCGGAATCGCGTCGAGCAACGCGCCGAGGTTCGCCTGGTTGAGGTCGTGCCCCGCGTTGATCCCAAGACCCGCCGCGCGTGCCGCCTCGGCCGCGGAGACGTAGTCCGCGAGTATATCGGCGTAATCGCCCGCGGCGAACGCCGACGCGTACGCCTCCGTGTACAGTTCAATCCGATCCGCGCCGGCATCGCGCGCACGGCCGATGTTCTCGGCCACGGGATCCATGAACAGGCTGACGCGAATGTCCATCGCCCGCAGTTGCGCGACGATCGGTTCGAGCGTCTCGCCGTGCCGCGAGAGGTCCCAGCCGTGGTCCGAAGTAAGCTGGCCGGGATCGTCGGGCACGAGCGTGCACTGCGCCGGCCGGATCTCTTCCATCAAATCCAGAAACGCGGGCGCAGGATACCCCTCGACGTTCAGCTCGACGTCGAGTTCAGCCTTCAACTCGCGCACATCCGCGTGCGTCGCGTGGCGGGCATCGGGCCGCGGGTGCATCGTGATGCCGCTCGCGCCCGCCGCGATGACCGTGCGCGCGGCATGCATTACACTCGGCAGATCGCGCCCTCGGCTGTTGCGCAACAACGCAACCTTGTTCAGATTCACACTCAACAGCGTCATCAAGAGGTTCCGGGGCGGCAGTTTGTCGGACGTATTCTATCAGCGCCATGCGCACGGACAGGCTCGCAGCGGCGATATGCAGGGAACGCGACGACGAAATCTCTCGAACTGGATCCGCCGGAAATTCGCTTGAAACGTGACCGAGTCGAGTGTGACCCCGGCAAGGCGCGAGCTAGGTCAGCGACTGCGACCGTGCGATGAACTCGTTGATGAACCGCTCCACCCGCTCGAACTCGCGTTCCAACGTCCCGACCAGTCTGGACGCCGCGGCGCCGCCGTCGCGGATGTCGGCGGTTTCGAGTTCCGCCGCCACGTCCCGCATGATCCCGGCGCCGATGTTCGCGCTGGAACCTTTCAGCGTGTGGCCCGTCCGGTTGACCCGATCGAGCTGGCCCGACTCAAGCGCCACGCGAAGCTCGGTCAGACGCTGTCCCGTGTCTTCGAGATACATCGCGTACAACTCCGCAAGCACCCCATCGTCATCGAACGTCTTCCGCAACCGCTCGACATCGATCGGCATCGTCTCAGCCATGCCGCCGCCCCGCGCGCACGCCCGCCGCAGTGGTCGCGGTCGCGCCAATGCCCGGATACAACATGCTCGCGCAATCCGGACACAGCGAATGGCTGAATTCAGCCTCCGAATGCTCGCACACGTAGGCCTCGATCGTCTGCCAGAATCCCGAGTCGTCTCTCACGTTCTTGCAGCGCGCGCAGATCGGGACCAGCCCCCTCAGCGTCTTGATCTCTTCGAGCTGTTGCAACAAGACTTCGTTCTTCGCCTGAATCTCGCTCAGTTGTTGCTGGATGACGAAGCGCTGCGCAGCGAGTTCACAAAAAATACTCACCTTGCTGCGCAGCAGGCTGGGCTCCACCGGTTTGAACAGGTAGTCAACCGCCCCCGCGTGATAGCCGCGGAACACGTGCTCCTGTTCGCGGTTCGTCGCCGAGATGAAGATGATCGGCAGATTCCGCGTGCGTTCGTTCATGCGGATCTGCTCCGCCGTCTGGAACCCGTTCAAGCCTTCGAGTTCGATATCGAGCAGCACCAGCGCGCACTCGAAGCCCTTTAGTACGTTCAGCGCTTCCTCGCCGCTGCGCGCCGTCAGAATGTGCCGGTCCGGCTGCTCGAGCAGCTTGCGCAGATAAAGCGCATCGGTCGGACTGTCATCTACCACGAGCACGCTCTGGCGCGGCATGGAAGGCGGAAATTCGTTCGCCAAAGGGTCTGAGTCCATGGATATCAGGTCGTCTCCACCGCGTGCGGAAGGTCGAAAAATTGACCGTATTTCTCGCTTCCAATATGTTACCATGTAAAGAGATTACATCGCGTAAGTCATTGCGGTAGCATGTGTTGCGAACGCAGAGCACGTAGCCGCCCGAACGTGTCGCGAGACCCATCTAGGAGCCGTTTATGGAGCCTGAACCGCTCGGAAGCAACCCGCCGCTTCCTCACAATTCCTTCCATGACGCGAAATTTATCGACAGCCCCGAGGCCCGCGCGCTGCGCATCCTCGCCGAATACATTCAGCCCGATACCTCGTTCCGAAGGCTCAGCATCAAGAACACCATCGTCATGTTCGGTTCGGCCCGCATCAAGTCTCCCGAAGAAGCCAGCGTCCGACTCAAGGCCGCGGAGAACAATCGCAAGACCGGCCGCGAGACGGAGGAGATCGAACGCGAGTACCAGTCCGCAAAACTCGCCGCGCAAATGGCCAGGTACTATGACGCCGCGCGCGGCCTCGCCGCTAAACTCACGGAGTGGTCCCTCGCGACGCGCCGGCCCTCGCAGCGCTACTACATTTGTTCCGGCGGCGGGCCGGGCATCATGGAAGCGGCGAACCGCGGAGCGGGCGACGTCGGTGGCCGATCCATCGGGCTGAACATCACACTACCGCTCGAGCAATTGCCCAACACGTACCAATCCTCCGAACTCACCATGCATTTCCATTACTTCTTCATGCGAAAGTTCTGGTTCGTGTATCTCGCCAAGGCACTGGTCGTTTTCCCCGGCGGGTTCGGCACCATGGACGAACTCTTCGAACTCTTGACCATCGTCCAGACGCAGAAGACCTCCAAATACATGCCGATTGTGCTCTTCGGTTCCGAATACTGGAATGAAATCCTGAACTTCGAAGCGCTCGCCCGTTGGGGCATGATCGATCACGAAGACCTCTCGCTGTTTCGCTTCTTCGACGACGTGGACGCCGCTTTCGATTACCTAAGCAGCGAACTCGACCGTCTCTATCCACCCGCCCAAAAGAAATAGCGCCACGGCTCCGAAACAGGCCGCGACATGCTGGGCAATCTTCGCGCGTCCCTGGCGCGTTGTCGATTCGGAAATCCAACCGCCGTGGATCGTCGACCTCGACGCGATTCCACCACCCTAGTCATTCCCGCGAAGGCGGAAATCTCTCGTGCAACAGAAGTACGCCCCCGATCCAGTCCCGTCCCTCTGAACGCGAACTCCGAACACCCCGCGCGCGACTATCCTCGCCTGCATATGCGACCCCCCGCGTTCACGAGGCGCAACGATCACAGGGCCGTCCCACGTTGTCGCACGGGCCGCGCCGGGTTACCATGTCCCCGGCACGAAAACGAGGCGTCCGCATGACGGCTACCGGCAAGCCCTTCGTCGACGGCAAGACCTTCGGGGACGTCCTCCGCCTCACGGTCGAGCGCCATGGCGATCGCGACGCCGTTGTGTTCCCCCAGCTCGGATTGCGCTGGCCCTACGCCGAATTCGATCTGCGCGTGCGAGCGACAGCGAAGGCACTCATGGCCTATCGCATCGGCAAGGGCGACCACGTCGGCATCTGGGCAACGAACTGGCCCGAGTGGATCCT
>CAYPNI010000061.1:0-25677 GCA_964411925.1 uncultured Nitrospirales bacterium | reverse complement strand
CGCCACCGCCGCCACCGCCGCCCATCGGCATCGCGCCCATCATCATCGGGGCGGCGGCCTGAACGCCGAACTTCTCCTCGGCGGCCTTGATGAGCTCGCTGAGTTCGAGGACGGTCATCCCCGCAATCTGGTCAAGCATCGCGCTAATCTTCTCTGACATTTCCAATCTCCTCGGGCCATCACGCGGCCGCAGTCGTGTGTTCGTTGAGCGTATGGAGCGCCGGCGTCATGCCGCGGCCCCGCCTTCTTCTTTCTGTTTCTTGATCGCCTCGAGTACGCCGAGGAAATTGCGCGGAACCGCGGACAGCGTTCCCATGAAATTGCGCAACGGCGCGGCAAAAACGCCGACGACCTGCGCGATAAGTTGATCGCGCGAAGGCAGATCGGCCAGTGCATCGAGCATGGCGGCGTCGACGGGCTTGCCGTCGAGAATGCCACCGCGCACCTGGAGCACCTCGATTTCTTTGGCGAACTTCTTCAGGATCCGCGCGGGAGCCACGGGATCGTCGCTGAACGCCCAGACGGTCGGGCCTTCCATGAAATCCGCGGCGCCGGAAAGTTCCAGCTCTTTCAATGCGCGCCGGGCAAGCGTGTTTTTGTACACCTTAAAACTGACGTTTTCCGCGCGCATGCTCGAGCGAAGCCGGGTGACTTCCTCAACCGTGATCCCCTGATACTTGGACATAATGGCGACGGTGCTGTTCTGAAGGTGCTCCTTCAGCTCGGCAACCGACGCTTCTTTTTCGGGTCGTGCCATGTGTTTCCACCTCCTTTCGACAGGGATACGTACGTGCGCGCCAAACAAAAAACCCGCGCCGCAATGGAGACGGCGCGGGGACGGTTTGACCCCTGCTCCGGGCGCATTTCTCCGCGTCCGGATGGCGCAATCTCGGCAGGCATTCATTAAGGCCCTAAGGCCGCCGGCGGTCTTCGACGCGCGCGTAACAAATGTACACGAACGCTGTATTTTACGAAACGCATGGACCGCAGTTCAAGCAGGTACGGATCGCGGAAGGGCTGGCTCGGCGGCGGCTCGCGGGGCCGTTGACTGCAAGAAAGTCGGCGCCCGCGGTGTCGTTAAGGATGTAGTGGGTGGGGTCCCCGGCCCGAATGGCGAGGTTACGCATGATTGAGGCGTGTTTGACGGCCACCGACATCGACTTCGTCCGGCTGGTGGAGATTGCGCGCGGGCTGGAACGGCATATCCGGCTGGTACCCACCCAGCAGCGGCCGGCGAGCGTCGAGCGCAAGCCGGTGCGGCTTCACTTTACGGCTGGGCGGTTGCCCGAACCGATCGTTGTCGATGCGGACCGCGGCGTAGAGGTCAGCACATGGGATGTCGAAGGCGCATGCCGCTATGCGGGGATCGATGAACAGACATATCTCCTGATTTGCAGTCTGGTCGGAATCGCGCACTGGCGCGTGCTGGACTCGAACCCGCTGCTGCGTCCCGAGGATCTGCGGCATCCACCGGGGGTGCATTGTGTGTATACCGACGCGCGGCAGGTCGCGGATTTCGCACTACTGCTCGACTCGCCCGAGGTGTGTCAGGGTTGCGCGGATTTCTATCATTGTCTCGGCGCGGACACGGAGTTGCTGGCGCTGCGCGATGTATTGCGCGACTTGAATGCAGCGCGAACGAAGACGACGGACACCAGTCGGGACGACGCGGTGGAGAGACCGGAGTTCGAGCATGACCTATAGGAACGCGCGAGCGAATCACCTCCGCCCCCGGTAGCCGCCGCCGGGAAATCGCGCGCTGACGCGCCGGAGGTAGCCGACTTGCGCTAAGGCGATGGTTCCTTCGCAACCCTCGTTCCTCGCAATGACGGGAGGTACGCGGCAACACTGGCTTGATCCGTGGCGAAGACAGTTCGAAGGCGTCAGGGATCGCTCTTCATAAAATCCCGAAATTCCGGCATAATGGGTGCCAAAGAGGTGGTTGGCGCCCCGACATGCCCATCGAACTCGATCGCGAATTACCAGACGTTGAGATCCGCCGATGGGCGATGTTCTGTCATTTGGGGGGCCTGGCGTGTTTCGTGTTGCCCCCGATCGGGGGGCTGGTCGTGCCGCTCGTGCTGTGGCTCGCCCGGCGCCGCGACAGTGCTTACATCGACCAGCAGGGCCGCGAGGCGGTCAATTTTCAGGCGTCGATCCTGATCTGTTACGCGGCGGCAGTGGCGCTCGTCTGGTTGCTGAAAACCATTTACGTCGGCTACCTGTTCTTCTGGCTGCCGGGCCTGGTCACCGTTGTGCAGGTCGGCGGAATTATCGTCGGGGCCATTCGCGCATATGACGGCGAAAACTTTCAGTTCCCGCTCATTCTGCGGTTCGTCTGACGCGCGGCCGCGCCGCCGCCTTCTGCGGGCGTCGCACGCATTGCTCGCGACGATCCTGATCGCCGGTGGCTGTGCCACGAACGGTCCGCCCGAGGTCGGCTCGCGCGGCTGGCACGAACAGCGCATCGCGGAGATCGACGCTGCCCATGCAAACGACGAACTGACCACCGAGCAGTACCTCTCGCTCAAGAATGAGGCGGATGCGACACGCGCGAAGTACCGCGCGTCTCTCCAGCAGCCGCGCTACTACGGACCGATGTATCCCTCGCCGTTCTTCCACGGCCACGTCCATCACCACCACTGAGTACCGATCGGGGTACGAGCCTTTGCCGGGAACTGGTCTGGTGGCGCAGGCATCTTGCCGCGGGGGGTTCAACCGAACGCGAGGGCGCGTCAGTGTGATGTGAAACGACCGAGACGTTCCAACCGGCCGGCCTGCGCTCGCGTTCAGTGGAAACCCCGCAGGCTGGAAGCCTGCGCCACCACCCTTAGACGGTAGCCTCCATCGCTTTCAGCCCCGTCTTCCTGAAGAGCGCCGCGTCCTGGTCCTCGCCGGGGTTCGGCGTCGTGAGCAGCCGATCGCCCGTGAAAATACTGTTCGCGCCGGCCATGAAACACAGCGCCTGCACCTCGTGCGAGAGGCCCATGCGCCCCGCCGCGAAACGCACCATGCTCGCCGGCATCGCGATCCGCGCGGTCGCGATCATGCGTACCATCTCGAAGGGGTCCACCGGCGGCTTGTCCGCCATCGGCGTGCCCGGCACGCGCACCAGCACGTTGATCGGCACGCTTTCGGGATGCGGGTCGTGCCCCGCGAGCACCTGCAACAGCCGCATGCGGTCCGTGATCGTCTCCCCCATGCCAATGATGCCGCCGCAACACAGCGTCACGCCCGACTCGCGCACATTGGCCAGCGTCCGCAACCGGTCTTCGTACGTCCGTGTCGAGACGACCTGGCCGTAGAACTCCGGCGACGAGTCGAGGTTGTGGTTGTAGGCCGTCAGCCCCGCGTCCGCGAGACGCTGCGCCTGGTCGCGGTTCAGCATCCCCAGCGTGCAGCATGCCTCCATCCCCAGCCCGCGCACGCCGCGCACCATGTCCAGCACGCGATCGAACTGCTGCCCCTCCGGCGCGTCCCGCCACGCCGCGCCCATGCAAAACCGCGTCGCGCCGTGATCCTTCGCGCGCCGCGCCGCCTCGAGCACCGCGTCCACGTCCAGCAGCCCGTGGCCGTCCACCCCAGTCTCGTAATGCGCGCTCTGCGGGCAGTACCCGCAATCCTCCGGGCAATGGCCCGTCTTGATCGACAGCAGCGTGCACTGCTGCACCGTCCCCGGCTCGTGATACCGCCGGTGCACCGTCTGCGCGCGGTACAGCAGGTCCGTCAACGGCGCGTCATGAATCCCGCGCAGTTCATCGACCGTCCAGTCGTGCCGCAACATTTCTGCCCATGCATTCGAAGCGATCGTATTGCCCATAGAGTCCTCTTAATGAACCAATGCAGTTTACGGTTCACCTTACGCGTGAGGCAAACAAGTTAAACTCCCCATTGCGCAAGCCTGTTGCGCATCAAGGACATGTCGGCCCGGCGGTGACGCCACAGAATCGTCAAGGAGCCGTATGCGACAGGTAAGATCCATGCTAAGAGAAGAATCACGTAGAGCGTCGGGTCTGATAAGGCTGGGCGCAGATCGTCGCTCGTCGAAACGACTGCGAACCATACGACAGTACCTGTTCCCACGAACAGTTCGAGGCATTGATGCAGCGATAAATCCTGCAACGCACCCTTGCGGCGGGTCAGCCTGACAAACGTGCTGAGATGCCCGCTCAGCCGCACGAATTGAAATCCGATGAGCAGCGCCGCCATGGACCAAATCGGCGCCCCTGAGAGAAAGACGAACGCAGCGGCGAATACGAGATCCCATACGAAATCAAAACCAAACTGTGCGCGCCACGCGAATGCCGCAAGTCTCGGCACACGCACCGGGACGGCAAGGCACATTCGAGTGATGGGTTCCCATGCAGCCGAGCGCGCCAGAATAAGCATTCCACGACCGAACACGACGAAAGCGGCGATATTCATCGTCGCTTTACCATCGCCGCGCGATGAACGGTCACCAAGTCCAATGAGCACAAGGACTAGAGTGAACCAGGCAATACGAATCGAGTTGCGACGCAGAAACGGGAGTACGCCAGATACACCTGCCGCGCTTTGCGCGTATTTGGCGTGGCGGAGCATCTGGTTCTCTGGCGAGTACGAGGTGTCGTACTCCAACGGTCCGGAATCATTCAAAACCGGAGGCGGATCGGTGTGGTATGCCGCATCGTTCGGCTGAGCCGAAATTTCCAGCTTCGCACGTTCCGCGGACCAGGCTTGTAGGGCACCCTCTTCCATTTCCGAAAACTCATCGGCTTGTTCGATCAACTCCGTGCGATGGTCTAGCCACGCTTCGAGTTGACGGTTCTCCGATTGCGTAACGGACGAGCGAACCGCGCGGGCAATGTCAATCAGTTGCCAGGCGAGAATCAGTGCGAATGACACGCAGAACGCAAGAAGCAGTTCATGATTCGCATCACGTTCCGCCAGCGCCGCCACGCCTGAAGCCGGCGAGACGACCGTAATCGTCGCGAGGCCCAATGCGCCCGCCTGGAGAAGCGAGTCGACTATCGATCGAAGCACGTCCAGAGATGAACGCATTGCCAGGAACAGACTCATCGCTCCGGCGGCCGCCACGAGGAGGACGGGGACGACTCCGAATCGCAAAATGTGCCGGGGGACGAAAAGAATCCGAGACGGGGACCATTGACCACCGAGGTACTCTGATGCTGGGCCGAGCAATAGCACGTAATACGTTAGGAATCCGCTGACTGGGATTAGCGGGTCGATCGTGTCACCACTGTCATGCGACACCAACCACCACAACAACCACGGAACGGCGACGAACAAATAGACATGCACAGAGAAGAAATTGCGAAGATTGCGCGCGAAAAATCGCCGTGGCGTCAATGGCGTCAGCGCGAAGAGTATCTCGTCGTCACTCCGATAGATTGCAGGACTTAGAAAGGCGCCCCACACCCAAAGTAACAGCGAGATCGGAACCGCCGCGAGTACCCGGCCCGCGTCGTCGTCGATGTCTGTGCCCGCTAACAGGCTCGTGCCCAAGCCCGCACTCATCACCGTGCCAAGAAACGCGCACGCGAGTCGCCAGCCGCTCCGCTTGAAGCGCACCCAGCGCGAGGCGAGCATCTACATCGGCTCCTTAGCGTTACTGGTCAGTCTCAGGAAGGCCTTGGACAGCGCTCGCGGTTCGTTGGCCGCAATTCCCGCCGCGACGATCAGCTCGTCAGGTCTGCCGAGCGCTCGGACGTGTCCGTTCGCCAGCAGCAGCAATCGGTCGGTCACAGCCTCGGCCTGTTCGAGGACCTGCGTGGAGAAAAGGATGGTCTCGTCGCGCGACTTGGCCTCGGCGATCCAGGCGTAGAGCGTCTCCATCGCCATGGGGTCGATGCCGCCTGCGAACGGTTCGTCCATGATGCGCAGTTCCGCGTCCGGCAGGAATGCGGCGATGAGACCCGTCTTTTTGAGCATGCCGAGCGACAGCTTCGCCCAGGGCTTGTTCCAGTGCTCGGTCATGTTCATGTCCGCGGCGAGGCGTTTGACGCGCTCGAGGAACGTTTGCTTGGGCACGCCGTAGATCTGCGCGAAGAATCGCAGGAACTCGTAGGGCGTGAGGCTCTCGCCGAACGCGGGCTCGGCCAGCAGGAACGTCGAGCGCTTGCGAATCGCGAAGTTGTCGCGCCAGCGGTCGAGGCCGAACACGCGCACGTGGCCCTGTTGCGGCAGCACCATCCCGCCCAGTAGTGACAGCAGCGTCGTCTTTCCCGCGCCGTTCGCGCCGATGACGCAGAGCACTTCGCCGCGCGCGATGTCGAGGCTGACGCCATCGACCGCCCATTCGCGGCCATAACGAAACCGCAGGCCGACGGCTTCGATCGCGGTCTCAGGCGGCATCGTTTCCTCCGGTATGTTGAGGGAGAATACTCGGATGGGCGGCAGTTATTCACGCCTGAATTGAACAGGAGGTAACAGAGGAAACGGAGACTTCATTCTCTGTTTCCTCTGTTACCTTCTGTTCAGCCGCCCCTCAAACCACCGCCGCGTAAAAGCTCGCCAGCGTCTCGATGACGTAGTCCTGTTGCGCCTCGGTGAGGCCCGGGTAGACGGGCAGGGCGAGCGTCTCGGCGGCGGCGGCTTCGCTGTGGGGGAAGTCGCCGGGCTTGAGGCCGAGGGCGCGGAAGCATTCCTGCAGGTGGAGCGGCAGCGGGTAATAAATCTCGTGGCCGACGCCGTTCGCGGTCAAATGCGCGCGCAACTCTTCGCGGCGGCCGGGCGCGCGGACGACGTACTGGTTGTACGTGTGGTGTTCGCGGCCAAAACTCGTGCGCGGCGTTTCGAGGCCATCGCCGTTGAGTTGCGTGTCGTACCGCAGCGCGTTGTCGCGGCGCAGGTTCGTCCAGCGATCGAGGTGCGGCAGTTTCACGAGCAGCACCGCCGCCTGGATCGGGTCGAGCCGGAAGTTGCCGCCGATCTCGCTGTGAAAATATTTCGGGTGCATCCCGTGGTTGCGCAGCCGCCGCACACGCTCGGCAAGGTTTGCATCGTTCGTGACGACCATCCCTCCGTCCCCGATGCCACCCAGGTTCTTGCTCGGGAAGAACGAGAAACAGCCGAATTCGCCCATGCCGCCGGCCCGGTGCACGCCCGCGCGGCCGGGATACGTCGCGCCGATCGCCTGTGCCGCGTCTTCGATGATCGGCACGCCGGCCTGCCGCGCGGCGTCGCGGATGGGGTCCATCTCGGCGCACTGGCCGTAGAGGTGCACAGGCATGATCGCCTTCAGGCGCGCGCGTTCGGGCGAATCGGTGTTCAACCAGGTGCGCAGCGCCGCCGGGCACATATTGAACGATACCGGGTCGATGTCGATGAAGACCGGGGTCGCATGCAGCCGGGCAACGGTGCCGGCCGTCGCGAAGAAGGAGTACGGCGTCGTGATGACGGTGTCGCCGGGGCCGACGTCGAGCGCCATGAGCGCGGCGAGCAGCGCGTCAGTACCCGAGGACACGCCGATGGCGTGGCGTACGTCGCAATAGTCCGCGATGGCCGCTTCGAGCGCCTCGACCTTCGGACCGAGGATGTACTGCGTGGACGCGAGAACTTCATCCACCGCCGCGCGGATCTCCGTCTCGAGTTCGCGGAATTGCGGGCGCAGATCGAGCAGAGGCACGTTCAATGCGGGGATTCCCTTCCCTGGTGCGCTGAATTATACGGCGCGCGCGGCGTTTGCCCCAAATCGCCGCGTTGGGTTCTAATGGCCGCGATTTTCATCCGTACAGGAATCCTGTGGACTCGGCTGCCCTCATCAGACGCATCGAATCCCGCGAAGCCGTCGTCGGCATCGTCGGGCTCGGCTATGTCGGCCTACCGCTGGCGATGACGTTTTGTCGGAATCGGTTTCGCGTGCTCGGGTTCGACATCGACGAAGCGAAGACCAGCGCCCTCAACCGCGGCGAGAGCTACATCGGCCACATCCCCGCGAGCGAGGTCGCCGAGTTGCACGCGGGCGGCCTGTTCGAAGCGACCGCGGACTTCTCGCGGACGGCCGAGGCGGACGCGCTGCTCATCTGCGTGCCGACGCCGCTCTCCGAGCATCACGAGCCGGACCTCTCGTACATTTCGAACACCGGCAAGGTGCTCGGCAAATACCTGCGCGCGGGCCAGCTCGTCGTGCTCGAATCGACGACGTATCCCGGAACGACGGAGGAAGTCCTGCAGCCGGAACTCGAGGCGGGCGGGCTGCTGTCCGGGTCCGACTTTTTGCTCGCGTACTCGCCCGAGCGCGAGGACCCCGGCAACGCGCAGTTTTCGACCGGCAAGATTCCCAAGGTCGTCGGCGGCTGCACGCTGGATGCGCTCGACGCGGCGGACGCGCTTTACCGGCAGGTCGTGGTCTCGACGATCCGCGTCTCGAACGCCCGCACGGCGGAGGCGGTCAAACTGCTGGAGAACGTGTTCCGCGGCGTCAACATCGCGCTCGTGAACGAATTGAAACTCATCTACACGAAAATGGGCATCGATATCTGGGAAGTCATCGAGGCGGCGAAGACGAAACCCTTCGGGTTCATGCCGTTTTATCCCGGGCCGGGTCTCGGCGGGCACTGCATCCCTATCGATCCGTTCTACCTCACATGGAAGGCGCGCGAGTACGGCATCTCGACGCGCTTCATTGAGCTCGCGGGCGAGATTAACACCTCGATGCCCGAGTACGTCGTGTCCGAACTGATGAACGTGCTGAACGACCACGGCAAGGCGCTCAAGGGTTCGCGCGTGCTCGTGCTAGGCGTCGCGTACAAGCCCAATATCGGCGACCCGCGCGAATCGCCCGGGCTGACGCTCATCGACCTGTTGCAGGATCGCGGCGCGGAAGTGGACTACAATGACCCGTACGTGCCTTCGCTGCCGCCGACGCGCAAGCACAAGCTCAAGAAGGATTCGGTGGAACTCACGGCAAAATCGATCTCCCGATACGACGCGGTGCTGATCGTAACCGCGCACGCGAAATACGACTTCGAATTCATCGTCGAGCACGCGCGGATCGTGCTGGATACGCGCAATGCGACGCACGGCGTGAAGAAGAACCGCGAGAGAATTTTCAAAGCGTGACGGAGGACGAAACATGAAACTGAAACCGATCGGTCTCGCGCTGCTACTGGCGCTTTCGCTCGCGCCTCTCGCGCCGGCCGAGGACCGCTGGGAACCGGCGATTGCCGCGTTCGAGGCGCAGGATGCCGAGAACCCGCCCGCGAAGCACGGGATCGTCTTCGTGGGCAGTTCCAGCATCCGTTTCTGGAATACGGATCAGGACTTCCCGGACCTCGGCATCATCAATCGCGGCTTTGGCGGGTCGCAAACCGCCGACGCGGTGCAGTACGTCGACCGCATTGTCATCAAGTACGCGCCACGGCTCGTGGTCTTTTACGAGGGCGACAACGACCTCAGCTACGGCAAGACACCCGAAACGGTATTCGCCGACACCGTCCAGTTCTTCGAAAAGGTCCACGCGGCCTTGCCGGACACGAAAATCATCTACGTCGCCATCAAACCCAGCATCGCGCGCTGGCAATTGATCGACCAGATTCGCAAGACGAACGGACTCGTGCGCGACTACGCCGCGAAGCACGACTACATTCACTTCCTCGACGTCGAGCCCGTCATGCTCGGCCCCGACGGCAAGCCCAAACCGGAGATCTTCCTCCAGGACGGCCTGCATATGAACCAAGCGGGTTACGACCTGTGGAACGCGCTGATCAAGCCGCTGCTCGTGGAGAAGTGACCCAACGATGCCCGATGCCGTTCAGATCCAGGAAGGATTCAAGCAAGTCCAGGACATCATCTGCGACTTCTTGAGCGAGGAGGACGGCGCAGCATTTCGCGAGGATGTCTGGAATTACGACAAGGGCTCGGGCGGCGGGCGCACGCGCGTCTGGGAACTGTCCACGCTGCTCGAGAAGGGCGGCGTAAACTTCTCCGGCATCCGCGGCTCGGGCCTGCCGCAGGCCGCGGCGACGCAAATTCAGGTCCCCGCCGGCGCGCCGTTCCTCGCGACCGGCGTCAGTCTCGTCATCCATCCCTGGAACCCGCACATCCCGACGATCCACATGAACATCCGTTACTTCGAGGCGGGCGATGTGTGGTGGTTCGGCGGCGGCATCGACGTGACGCCGTACTACCCCGTGCTCGAGCAGGTCGTCGAGTTCCACCAGGCGTTGCAGGCGATCTGCGACGAATCCGGTTACTCGTATTCCGAACACAAGAAAAACTGCGACGAGTACTTCTACCTCAGGCACCGCGGCGAGACGCGCGGCATCGGCGGAGTGTTTTTCGACCACGTGCGCGACGACAAGCAAAAAGCATTCAATTACTGCGTTGCGCTTGGCCTGTCGTTCCCGAATCTGTACCGGCCGTTCATCGAGGCAAACCGCGACACCCGCCACACCGACGCCGAGCGCGAGTTCCAGCTTTACCGCCGCGGCCGCTACGTCGAGTTCAACCTCATCTACGATCGCGGCACGCTCTTCGGCCTGCAATCCCAGGGCCGCACGGAGTCCATCCTGATGAGTCTGCCTGCCCGCGCGCACTGGCGCTACGACTGGCACGCGGAGAAGGGCTCGCGCGAGCATGAACTGACGGACTACTACCTCACACCGCGCGACTGGGTGAACGAAAAACCGTAGCGCCGCCGTCCCGGCGGCTAACCCACGACGATTGCTTCGTAGGGGCGACGCCTCGTCGTCGAAGCGAAGCGGCGTCAGCGGTCACCCCATAGGTCCTATAGGACACATTGGACCTATGGGAGCGTAAGTGCACATCAGCTGCATGCCGCCGAGAGGGCGGCGCTACTTAATCCCAATCACCATCGAATCCGGCCCGGCGAGGTGGACGACGCGCGTCGCGCGGAACCCGGCCTCCTTCATCCACCCTTCGCAGTCGGCACCAGTGAAGTCGAACCCGCCCTGGGTCTCGATCAGCATGTTGAGGCTCATCAACAGCCCGAACGCGTTTTCGCGCCGGTCGTTGTCGATGATCGCCTCGTACACGACGAACGCACCGCCCGCCGGCAACGCGTCGAATGCCTTCTTCGTCAGCATTCTCTTCTCGGCGAGGTCCCAGTCATGCAGGATGTGGCCCATGACGATCACATCGGCCTTCGGCAGCGGATCGTCGAAGAAACTCCCGCCATGGAATTTCATGCGGCCGTCGAGCCCGTGCGACTTCATATACTCGTCGAAAACCGGCCCGATTTTGGGCAGGTCAAACCCGCCGCCCTTCAGATGCGGATGGGCCAGCGCGACTTGCGCGGTGAACCCGCCCTGGGCGCAGCCGACGTCGATGAACGACTTGAAGTCGCCCCAGGGAAACTTCTCCGCGGCGACTTTGCCCGTCCCGATGCTGATGCCGGTCATCGCGGACGCAAACTGTTTGAGCCGCACCGGGTCTGCGTACAGAGCGGCAAACAGGTCCTCACCCCCCGCAATCTCGTTCTGCGGTTTGCCCGTCTTCAGGCCTTCTGTCAGTTTCGCCCAGAAGGGGTAGAGCCGCGCGTTGCCCATCTCCAGCAGGCCGCCGATGTATGACGGCTTGGCGCGATCGAGAAACACGTCGGTCTCCGGTGTGTTCGAGTACACGCCGCCGTCACGTTTCAGCATCCCCAACGCAACCAGCGCATCAAAAAAATCGCGCGCGCTGCGCGCGTGCAGCCCGAGTTTCTTGCGCAGGTCCTCCCCGCTTTTCGGACCGCGCGCGAGCTCGGTGAACAGGCCAAGTTCGACGGCGCTCAGCAGGGTCTTCGAGCCCCAGAACGCCATGCCGAGTTGCATGATCTTGTCGGGAGTGATTTGGGGTGCGGACATGCGGCGATACTCCTTTGCGAAGGGAAGCGACAGAGTATGGACGAAACTGGCTTCGATGCGCGAGTCGCTATTCGCTGCCAGTAGCAGCCACTACCACCTGTCATTCCCGCGAAGGCGGGAATCTCTACGCGAATTTGGCGTCACTGTCTGATGAGATCCCGACCTTCGCGAGGATGACAAAAGGGAGCTTTGACTTTGCGGGGAGGGCCATCACCTTGTAACGCGTGCATACCCGCCAATCCAAGCCGCGTCTGCTACAAGATGCGCTTGACCGCGCTCTCGGGGATCTCGCGCCAGGCGTGGTGCGACTCTTCGAGCACCTTCCTGAACGCCCCGCGCGCGTCTTCGGAGTCGAACTCGAAGCCCATCAGCGCGCGGCCGACGAGTTCGCCCGTAAACGTGTAATTGAAGTAACACAGGTTCGCGCGGCCGCGCACGGTCGTCAGGAAGTCGTGCAGCGCGCCGGGGCGCTCCGGGAACTCGAAGGTGATGAAATACGGGTGGGTGAACAGCGCCGGCTCGTAGTGGATGATGCGGAAATCCACGTCGGCCTCGGACGTCACGTCTTCGTGTGGCACGCCCATCTCCGTGAGCCGTTTGTGCAGCAGGTCAAGCTCGATCGGCGAGGCCTCGAAACCGATCACGGGCCACGCCTTGGTCGCGTGCACCTTGCCGTACTGGAACTCGATGATGTTCACGCCTTCGAGCGCGTTGTCGAGCAGGTACAACATCCCGCCGGGTTTCTCGGGAATCTCGAATCGCATGTATCGGCGCCGGCCGCCGCCGATGCCCGCGTGTCGCCCGATCCACGCGAGCTGGCCGAAATCGAGGTTGCTGCCCGTGAGCACGGTGAGCGCCTTGCGCCCCTTGACCTGCCCCTGCTGCTTCATCAGGCCCGCGATGCCCATCGCGCCCGACGGCTCCGGGATGCAGCGCGTCGCCTCCCACACGCACTGGATCGCCGCGCACACCTCTTCGTTCGTCACGGTCACAATCTCGTCAAGCAGTTCCCGGCACAGCGGATACGTCAGTTGACCCGCTTGTTTGACCGCCGTGCCGTCGCAGAACACATCGACATAGGGCAGCTCGACCGGCTTGCCCGCGCTGAACGCGGCCGCCATCGACGCCTGGCCGGCGTTCTGCACGCCGACGATGCGCGTGCCGGGGTGGTAGGCCTTGAGCCAGCACGCGACCGACGCCGCCATGCCCCCGCCGCCGATTTGCAGGTAGGCGACGTCGAACGGGCCGTGGCCCGACATGATGGCCTCGTCCGCCAGTGTCCCCTGGCCGCCCATCGTGCTCAGGTCGTCGTACGGGTGGATGAACGGGCTCTTCGACTCGGCCACGTCCTCGAGCGCACGCGCGGCGGCATCGCTGTAACTGTCACCGTGCAGGATGACCTCGACCCGGTTCTGTCCGTGGCGCTTGACGGCGAGCTGTTTCATGCGGGGCGACGACACCGGCATGTAGATGCGCGCGGGGATGCCGAGCTGACACGCGGCCAGCGCGACGCCCTGCGCGTGGTTGCCCGCGGAGGCCGCGACGACGCCGCGCTCGCGCGAGATGGCGTCGAGCTGGACCATGCGGTTGTACGCGCCGCGCCACTTGTAGGAGTGGATCGGGCTCAGGTCCTCGCGTTTGACGTACACCTCGGCCTCGACGACGGGCAGATGCAGCAACTCGACCGGTGCGGGACGGCCGATCTGGTAGACGCGCTGGCGCGCCATGAGAATTTCGCGGAAGAGTTGATCGCGCAAGGACATAGGCGCCCAGTCTGAAGCACTGCAGGAGACGAACACAAACGAGGAGGATCAAGAAGCGCGCCCGGACTAAGTCATCAATATGTTCACCGTAACCCTCTTCCTTATCCTTATCCTCATCCTTATCTTCATCATAATCGTAATCGACTGATTCCGACCGCACGGCCCCTCAAACTCCCGATTACGATAACGATGACGATAAAGACTACGATGAGGGTGTACACGTCAACGAAAGTTTCACCTCAATCGTTGTTGCTCGATGGAGGACCGATATGCGCGCGCGGAGTTGGCACTATACCGTTGGGCTCGTGTTACTTGTCGCCGGCGCGCCGGGCTGCGCGACGGCCTCGGACGAAATCCGCGGCGAAACGGCGGGCGACGCGCGCGTCGTCGCCGGGATGCCGATGCGGTGGTGTCCGCCGGGCACGTTCACGATGGGCAGCCCGCGCACCGAGCCCGAGCGCCGGCCGGGCGAGGATCAGGTTGAGGTCACGCTCACCAAGGGTTTCTGGATCGGGCAATTCGAGGTTACGCAGGGCGACTGGAAGCGAATCGTGGGCGAGTTGCCGGGCGAGGTGACCGAAATCGCGGGGATCGGCGACAACTTCGCGCTGTACAACGTGAACTACGCCGAAGCGGAGGACTTCTGCCGGCGCGCGACCGCCGCGGCGCGCGCCGCAGGTGAACTGTCCGACACGTGGGAGTTTCGCCTGCCGACCGAGGCGCAATGGGAGTACGCGTGCCGCGCGGGGACGACGACGGCGACGGCGTTCGGCGACTCGATCAACAGCACGCAGGCAAACATCAAGAATCCGCCCTACGGCGGTGCGCCGGAGGCGCCTGCACTGAACCGGGCCTGTCCCGTCGGCAGCTATCCGCCGAACGCCTGGGGCATTCACGACATGCACGGCAACGAGGTTGAGTGGTGCCGCGACTGGGCGCGATCGCGATTGCCCGGGGGCATCGACCCCGACCTGTACGACGCGCGCGGCACGCCGAACGATGACGGTAACTACTCGCGATCCCGCCGCGGCAGCGCCTGGACCGACCCCGGCTGGCCGTCGCGCTCGGCGTTTCGCCAGCGATTCGAGCCCGAGCGGCGCTACGACCACATCGGCATGCGCGTGGTCGTGGTTGAGCCCTGAGGTGTCCGCTTCCTATTCGTCCCATTCTTCCCATGACGCCCATGCGAGGAATAGGATGAATGAGAGGATCTACAGCGCGCTGATGTCGTCCGCGAGTTCCTGCACGAGCGTCTCCGCGGCCCGGTCTGACACGTGCTGGACCATCACGCGGATGACGGGCTCCGTGCCCGACGGGCGAATGACCACGCGGCCCTGGCCGTTGAGCTCCGCCTCCGCCTTCTTGCGCACCTTGTCCAGCGCCTCTTCGGACGGACGCGCGCCGTGCTGGATCGGCACCTTGGCGTGGCGTTCGGGCATGGCCTCGTAACCGCGAGCAAGGTCGGACAGCCGGCGCTCGCGGCGCACCATCGTCGCGAGGAGTTGCAGCACGGTGATGAGCGCGTCGCCGGTCGTGTTGTAGTCGAGCATGATGATGTGGCCTGACGACTCGCCGCCGAGCATAAACCCCTCGCGGCGCATCGCCTCGACGACGTAGCGGTCGCCGACCTTCGTGCGGACGAGCTTGCCGCCGATCGGCGCGAGGACGCGTTCGAGGCCCCCGTTCGCCATAATCGTCGTCACGAGTGTCTTCTTGGGCAGCGCCTTGCGCTCGATCATGTCCGTCGCCAGGATGGCGAGCAGCGCATTGCCGTCGAGCATGCGGCCGTCTTCGTCCGCCATGAGCACGCGGTCGCCGTCGCCGTCGAACGCGATGCCGAGGTGGGCCTTCTCGGTGATGACCTTCGACCGCATCACCTCGGGGAACATCGACCCGCAGTTCGCGTTGATGTTCGTCCCGTCCGGGTTGACGCCGAGCGGCACGACTTCCGCGCCGAGTTCGGAGAGCGTGTCCGGCCCGACGTGGTATGCCGCGCCGTTCGCCGCGTCGCAGACGATCTTGAGCCCGTCGAGGCGCATACCCCGGGGGAAAGTGGACTTCGCGTACTCGATGAACCGCCCACCGGCGTCCTCGATCCGCCGTGCGCGGCCGAGGCGCGTGCCGGTGGGGCGCACGCTGTCGATTTCCGTGCCCAGGACGAGCCGCTCGATCTCGTCCTCGATTTCGTCGGGCAGTTTGTAACCGTCGCGCGCGAAAAACTTGATGCCGTTGTCGTAATACGGATTGTGCGAGGCGGAGATCATCACGCCCGCATCCGCGCGCAGGCTGCGCATGATGTAGGACACGCCGGGCGTCGGTAGCGGGCCGACGAGACGCACGTTGATGCCCATGGAACAGAACCCGGCCGTAAGCGCGGTCTCGATCATGTAGCCCGACTGGCGCGTGTCTTTGCCGATGAGCACCGTGTGCGGGTTGTCGTCCTTGCGGAAGAGGTAGCCCGCGGCGCGTCCGACGCGCAACGCCACCTCGGGCGTCATCGGGTAGACATTGGCCTCGCCGCGTATGCCGTCCGTGCCGAACAACCGCTCACTCATACTCGCGCCTCCCCGCCACCGTATCGCACACCCGCACCACCCGCGCCATCGCGCGGACATCGTGCACGCGCACGGCGTCCGCGCCGTTCATCACGGCGATGGCTACGCTCGCCGCGGTCCCCTCCGCGCGATCGTTCGGCTCCGCGCCGCCCAGGACGGCCCCCAGGGTCGCCTTGTTCGACGTGCCCACCAGCAGCGGCCGGCCAAACCGCTTGAACTCGGCCAGTCGCCGGAGCATGTCTAAATTATGCCGCACCGTCTTCCCAAAGCCAAAGCCGGGGTCGAGCCAGAGCCTGTTTTCGGCGATTCCCGCGCGGACCGCGAACGCGAGGCGTTCCTCGAAAAAGCGGCAAATATCGTCCACTACGTCCTTGTATTCCGGTGCGGTTTGCATGTTTTTTGGCGTGCCTAGCATATGCATCAGCACGCAGTCCACGCCCGATTCCGCCACGACCGCGGCCGTTTCCGCGTCCCCTCGAAGCGCGGTGATGTCGTTGACCATTGTCACGCCGAAGGCCAGCGCCTGCCGGACGGTCTCCGCGCGGTAAGTGTCGATGGAAATCCGGTATCCGTGTCCCGAGATCGATTCGAGCACTGGGACAACGCGGCGCAGTTCCTCGCCCTGAGTGACCGGGTCAGAACCGGGTCGCGACGATTCGCCGCCGACATCGAGAATGTCCGCGCCGTCGGCGATCATTTGTCGAGCGCGATTCAGCGCCGTACGCGGATCTCTGACACGGCTCGGCGCATAGAATGAGTCCGGCGTGGCGTTGAGCACGCCCATGACCAACGTCTTCATAGATTCGGACACCCAATCAATCTAGAAGTCCCGAAGGAACGGCTGAGCCGCCGATTCAGTCGTCCCTGCGGGAGTCGTGCCTCACTTAAAATGACGAAACCCGCCGAAGAATCGGCGGGCTACTATCAATCGCCTTTGCGGGGCTATACGCAACCAGTCCCTTGCGACATGAGTCTCACGCCGTCCCGGGGACGATGTCGCCCGGCGGAACAGGATCGATGCCGCGCTCGTCGTCCTCGACGATGCGGCGGCGCGGCTCGGGGGTTACGGTCGCGCTGGGTTTCGTAGGCGGTTTGGGCTCTTCCTTGATGGGCAGGATCTGCCGGCCGCCGATGCGGACGATGATCTCGTCGAGTTCCTTGCCGTCAAGCGTCTCGCGTTCGACGAGCGCGTCCGTGATCGCGTCGAGCACCTTGCGGTGCGTGGTCAGCAACTCCTTCGAATCGCTGTACGCGCGCTCGAGCATATTGCGGATTTCCGCGTCGATCCGCGCGGCCGTCTCTTCGGAGAAGTCGCGCTCCTTGCTGAAATCGCGGCCGAGGAAAATCTCCTTGCCGCCCGTGAACGCGACCGGGCCAAGATCGCTCATGCCGTACTCGCAGACCATCGCGTGCGCCTGGTTCGTCGCCATCTGAAGGTCGCCCGCGGCGCCCGTGGTGAACTCGTTGTAGACGATCTCCTCGGCGGCGCGCCCGCCCATCGCCACGCGCAGCATCGCGGCCAGATAACGACGTGACAGGCTGTGCCGGTCTTCCTCGGGCAGCCAACTGGTCAGGCCGAGCGACGGCCCGCGCGGAATGATCGTCACCTTGTGCACCGGGTCCGCCTCGGGCATCAGCCGGCACACCAGCGCATGGCCCGCCTCGTGCACGGCCGTCATGCGCGCTTCCTTCGCGCTGATCACCATGCTGCGGCGTTCCGGACCCATCATCACGCGGTCCTTGGCCTCGTCGAAGTCGTGGCGCGACACCGTTTCCTGGTTGCGGCGCGCGGCGAGCAGCGCCGCCTCGTTCACGAGGTTGGCGAGGTCGGCGCCCGAGAAGCCCGGTGTCCCGCGCGCGATCGTGCGCACGTCAACGTCGCCGTCCACCGGCACCTTGTTGTTGCGGATGTGGATGTTGAGGATCGCTTCGCGGCCGACGATATCGGGATTGGGCACGACGACCTGGCGGTCGAAACGTCCCGGGCGCAGCAACGCCTTGTCGAGCACGTCGGGCCGGTTGGTCGCCGCCATCAGAATGACGCCTTCGTTGGAATTAAACCCGTCCATCTCGACGAGCAACTGGTTCAGCGTCTGTTCGCGTTCGTCGTGACCGCCGCCTAAGCCGGCGCCGCGCTGTCGGCCGACCGCGTCAATCTCGTCGTTGAAGATGATGCACGGCGCGTTCTTCTGCCCCTGCTGGAACAAATCGCGCACGCGGCTCGCGCCCACGCCCACGAACATCTCGACGAAGTCGGACCCGCTGATCGCGAAAAAGGGCACGTTCGCCTCGCCGGCCACGGCGCGCGCCAGGAGCGTCTTGCCCGACCCCGGAGGGCCGATCAGCAACACGCCCTTGGGGATGCGACCGCCGAGCTTGGTGAATTTCTTGGGATCTCGCAGGAACTCGATGATTTCCTGCAATTCTTCCTTCGCCTCGTCCACGCCGGCCACGTCCTTGAACGTGACCATCTTGTCACCGGGGCTGATGCGCCGCGCGCGGCTCTTGCCGAAGGAGAGGGCCTTGTTACTGCCGCCCTGCATCTGCCGGAACATGAAAAACCAGAACAGGCCGATGATGATGATGACCGGCAACAGGTTGAACAGGAGCCCCTGCCAGACCATGTTTTCGGTGTGGGTATCCGACGGGATATTGGCGTTATCCAGCCGCGCCTTCCAGGCTTCGGGATACTCGTGCGTCTCGAATTCCATCGAGGAATGGCCCTCGACGGCGTCCTTGAACTTCACTTTGAACCGGAACTGCTCCTCCGGCAGGCGGGAAATCTGCACGGATTCGATATTGGGAGGCTCTTTGAAGAGCTGTTCCTCGAACTGCTTCGACCACAACTGGGCCTTGCTGCCCGATTGCTTGGAGAATGTGGACAGGCCGAGCAGCACGATGATGAGCAGGATGATCCAAATCGAGATCTGCTTGAAAAATCCATTCATAACCGCTTCGTATACCTCGTCTTAGGTGGCGGCGCCGCGGTGAGCTTCGTTAGTCTCATGGTAACACACGCTGGCGGGCAGAACAATCCCGGCGGCCCGAACTCGGTGCCCGTCCGTGTTTGTCGCGCTCACGCACACGTATGATACCGCGCCCAGAAGGACCCTATTCATGACCACCTCCCACTTCACCCAACGCTTCGGCGTGATCATGGCCGGCGGGTCGGGCGAACGGTTCTGGCCGGTGTCCCGGCGCGACCGACCCAAGCAGTTGCTCCGGCTGACCCGGCCCGACCAGACGATGCTCGGCGAGGCGGTCGAACGCTTGCGGCCCATCATCCCGCCGGAGCGCATCCTCGTCGTGACCGGCGAACATCTCGTCGCGCCGATCCGCGCAGCCAACGTCGGCCTCCCCGACGCCAACGTGCTCGCGGAGCCGTGCAAACGCAACACCTCCGGATGCCTCGCCTATGCCGCGGCGCACCTCATCGCGGATCACGGCGCGCCGGAGACGTTGTCGATGGCGGTCGTGACCGCGGACCACCTCATCGGCGAGCCGGACCGGTTCCGCGCGACGATCGCCGCTTCGCTAGACGCCGCGGAGACGCGCGACGCTCTGGTCACGCAAGGGATCGTCCCGGACCGGCCCGAGACGGGCTACGGCTACATCGAAGTCGCGGATCTCAAGAAACCGCTCAGCACGTCGGACGGCATCGCCGTGTACGACGTGGCGGCGTTCCAGGAAAAACCGACGCAGGACGTCGCACGAAAGTTCGTGGAAAGCGGCCGGTACTTCTGGAACAGCGGCATGTTCTTCTGGCGCGTGAGCACGTTTCTCTCCGAACTGGACGCCGCCAACCCCGACCTCGCGAACAAGACGCGCGCGATGGCCGATGCGCTCCGCGCGGGCGACTCGAAGCGGGCCGCGAACGTCTTCGAGTCCCTCGAAAGCATCTCGATCGACTACGCTTTGCTCGAGCGCGCGAAACGCGTCGTCGTCGTCCGCGCGGACTACCCCTGGGACGACGTGGGCGCGTGGACCAGTCTCGACCGTACGCGCGATCACGACGCACGGGGCAACGTCTCCGAAGGCGGCCCGGTCCTCGTCGACACCCGCAACTCCATCGTCTACAACGAAGCCGGCGCTGACGCGATCGCCGTCAGCGTCGTCGGCATGGACAACGTCGTCGTAGTCGTGTCCAGGGACGGCGTGCTCGTCATCCCCAAAGACCGCGCCCAGGACGTCCGCAAGGCCGTCGACGAACTCAAGCACCGCGGCTCTGACAAGACCTAGTCTCACGCGGAGAAAACGAGACGCGGAGAAGACCTATGACGGGCATCAGAGACGTCGATGAAGTGTCAGGAGCCGTTGTGGATTGCGCTTATCACATCCACAAAGAACTGGGGCCAGGATTGCTTGAGTCTGTCTATGAAGCGGTGCTTGCCAAACGGCTTGAACAACTGGGCTTTGTAGTTGAACGGCAGAAACCGATCTCGTTCGAATTCGATGGACTGACATTCGAAGAAGGATTTAGAGTGGATCTTCTCGTGGAGAGCATGGTTGTCGTCGAGCTGAAATCGGTGGAGCGAATGTCGCGGGTGTATCCGAAGCAACTTCTAACGTACCTGAAACTCTTGAATCTCCGGGTCGGATTACTCATTAACTTTGGTGCTTCAACGATGAAGGAAGGTCTTGAACGCGTGGTCAATCATCATGTTCCCTCCGCGTCCTCTCCTCTCCGCGTGAACCGAAGAGAACTGAATCAATGAGATCGTTCGACGACTTCCGCGTGGGCGACGAGTTCCCCATCCCCTCCCGCACCGTCACCGAGGCGCATTTCGCGCTCTTCCAGGCGCTCTCGGGCGACAACCATCCCATCCACTACGACCGCGAATACTGCAAGGCCCAGGGCCACCGCGATCTGCTCGCGCACGGGTTCCAGGTGCTTGCGTTCACGGCCGCCGGCGCGGGCCAGTTCCCGCACGTGCTGGGCGAGTCGCTCATCGGCTTCGTCGCACAGTCGAGCCGGTTCCTGAAAGGCGTCTTTCCCGGCGACACGCTCCACCCAAAACTGATCGTCACCGATCTCAAGCGCCAGCGCACCACCGGCGTCATCACCCTGCGCTCGACCATTCACAACCAGCACGGTGAGCTCGTCCTCGACGGCGAACACAAGTATCTCGTGCGGCTTGGAAGCTAGGGATTCAGCTGGAGCACGAACGATGAACATTGCCGAACGCTTTCTCGAACTCAAAGGCCGTACGTTCAAGACCGAAGACGGCGACGACTACGAACTCGAATTCCTGCCCGGCATGACCGACTCGGAGCTCGCCGCCCTGGAGAGGCGGATTCCATGTCCGATTCCAGACGATATTCGCGCGCTCTTGAAGGTGACGCGCGGGTTCAACGGTTGCGCTATTGAACCGTTCGATGTTGCCGGGATGTCGGAGGGCGGGTTCGGTCTCGAGGAGATCTTTCCGAGCGCGCTGGACATCGGCCACGATGGATTCGGAAATTACTGGGTGGTCGATTTGTTGTCCACCTCGACGTCGTGGGGACCGATTTACTTCGCCTCGCACGACGCGCCCGTCATCGTGTATCAGAGCGCCGATTTGAACGAGTTCTTCGATCAACTGCTTGAATTCCTGCAACCGCCGTTCAAGGGTCCAATCGAATTTACGCATGATGCCGCGGTTCGTCGAATCTGGGACCAGCAGCCCGGCGCCATCGACCGCGCTGCGGTACTCTCTAATCCTGATGCGGAACTTCGCGCCTTTGCGCAGACTCTGCAGGACGAATGGCTGATTGTCGATCTGCGTAGACCGGAGATTGGCGATGGATTCGCCTGGGGCCGCGCTCGGTCGCCGGAAGACATCAAGCGCTGGGGCGCTCTGCCCATTTTCGGGTACAAACCCAGGAAATCGCTGCTCCAGCGGCTATTCGGAAAGAAGTAGCGCTACCGCTCCTTGGGATACCAATACTGCTCGACGATCTCGTCCTTCGTCAGCCGCTTCGTGATCGGCCAGAACGGCATCAGAAACATGTGCCAGTCGCCGTGCTCGTCCCATTTCCGAGTCGAGACCGTCGCCTCGACGCCGGAGAGGCCGAACCGCAGGTACTCGCCGCGGCGTTTCGCGTGCTTGCGCAGGCGGCGAAGAAATTCGACGTCTTCGGCGACGTCCTGCGCCGCGTTGTAACCGCCGAGCGCGTCGAAGGCCTCGTGCCGGAAAAACACCACGCCGCCGTCCACGCGCATCGGGATCAGCACGAACGTGCGCACGAAGAACCGCGTCGCCGCGAGGCCCCACGAGTTGCGCTCGAATTTCCAGCCCGTCGCGCCCCCGGCGCAGCGCGCGTCATCCATGTGGCCGGCGATTGCATTGAATGTTTCGGGATGAATCACGATGTCCGCGTCCGTGAACGCGAGCACGCGGCCCGTCGCCATCGCCGCGCCGCCATTGCGCACCGCCCCGATGCGCCGCGGTTCGACGCGCGCCACGCGGCAGCCCGCCGCGTACGCGATCGACGCCGTGCCGTCGGTCGAGACGTTGTCGGCGACGACCACCTCGATCGCATCCGGCCCACCACGGTATTGCCCGCGCGCGACGGCAACGCTCTGGAGCAGGCGCGGCAACAGCCGCTCCTCGTTGTACGCTGGAACGATTAACGAGATATCGGGCCGCACCACGGATCCACACGCTTTCCCATAGGTCCTATCGGTCCTATTCGTCCTGTCATCCGCGCGTCACAACTCCAGCGTCCCCGCCTTCGCGATGCCCGCCCGCGCGATAATCTTCGCCTTGGTACTCATCACGACCTCGCGCGGCGCGCGCGTGATGAGCGCGGCGGTCGCCGTGACTTCGTCGATTAAACGATCCCGCGGCACGACTTTGTTGACAACGCCCAGCGCTAGCGCTTCGTCCGCCGTCACTTCGCGGCCGGTAAGGCACAAGTCGCGCGCGACCGCCCCGCCGGCGAGGTCATGCAGCAGCGAGTAAATCACCTGCCCGAACCCGATCTCCGGATGGCTGAACTTCGCCCCGGGCACCGCGATGCGCAGGTCGCACATGGTCGCGAGGTCGAACCCGCCCGCGATCGCGGACCCGTTCACCGCGGCGATCGTCGCCAGCGGAAAGTGGATGCAGGTCTGGTGGAACCGGTCGCTCGACGCCCAGAGCTTCTTGTGTAACGCCGGGTCCTGCGCAGCCGTTTGAAACTCGGACAGGTCGAACCCCGCGGAGAACACGTCGCCCGCGCCCGTGATTACGACCGCCTTCACGTCCCGGTTCGCCGCGAGCGCGTCGAGCGCGTCGCTCACCTCGTCGCGCAGCGCGATCGACAACGCGTTCTTTTTCTGGGGACGGTTGAGCGTGATGGTCGCCACCGCGTCCCGCACATCGGACACGAGAATGTTTTCGGGCATGGAATCGCCTCCAGGGCCGCGGAGACGATAACAAATCGGGCGCTTGTGATAGGGTTGTGCGCATGCCCACCTGGATTGCATTTCTCCGCGGCGTCAATGTGCTCGGAAAGAACTCGTTGCCGATGCGCGACCTCACGGCCTACCTCAAGAAACTCAACTGCGCGGACATCCGCACCTACATCCAGAGCGGCAATGTCGTGTTTCAATGCTCCGAGGGCAAGCCCGAGTCGCTGTCGCGGCGCATCACGTCCACGATCGCGCGAGAGAAGGGCTTCGAGCCGGCCGTCATCGTCCTGGGCGAGAAGGACCTCGCGAAGGCCGTCGCGGGCAACCCCTTCCCGAAAGCGACCGTCGACCCCAAGAGCCTGCACGTGTTCTTCCTCTCCGCAAAACCGAAATCGTCTAACGTCGAGTCGCTCGAGGAACTCCGGACAAAGACCGAACGCCTCGCTGTGAAGGACAAGCTGCTCTACCTGCATACGCCCGACGGGTTCGGCAAGTCGAAGCTCGCCGCGGCGATCGAGCGCCGGCTCGGGGTCGAAGCGACCGCGCGCAACTGGCGCACGGTCACGAAGATGCTCGAACTCGCGCAGCAGGCGGGGTAGGCGCCGTCCCGCCCGGCCACGATGAACGCCTGCACGATCGACGGAATCCGAGTTGACCTCGCCGCGCTGCGCTCACTTCGCCACGAGTGCGTGCCGAAGAAATGCATTGGACGCGAGCGCGGCTGCTGCGAGACGTACGAGGTCTACGTTGACCGCGCCGAGATTGGGACCATCGTCGGCACGCTGCCGGACGCCGCGAAGTACGCGCGGCATCTCCGCCAGTACGGCGAGTACATCGATCCGGTCGAGGACACCGATGGCGGGAATTGTCTCGCGACGCACCGCGACGGCCGCTGCGTGTTCGCGTATCGGAACGCGGAGGGCGCGACGCTGTGCTCATTGCACTCGGCCGGCCTCGATCTCGGCCTCGATCCGTTCAAAGTAAAGCCGAAGGCCTGCGCGCTGTGGCCGCTGTACCTCATCGAGGGCAAACACCCCGTGCTGACCGTGCAGGAAGGCGCGCTCGCGTTTCCGTGCAACCACGCGCGACGCGCGACCGGGAAAGGATTGGACAAAGGCGTCGCGGACATCGTCCGCACGGTCTTCGGCGAGCAGTTCCTGGCAAGCCTGCTCGACAAACTCTAGATCGCGAGGGTGGCAGGCTTAAGCGGGGTTCAGCTTAAGCCTGTGCGTCACCCGAGAATAGAACAGGCTTAAGCAAACAGCGCTTAAGCCTGCCACACGGTTTTCTAATTCACCATCAGCCGCACGCGCCCGGATACCGTCAGCCGCGAGGATGACGCCGATTGCTCGATGATGTACTCGCCCGGGGTCCAGCTGTCTGGAATGCGGAATTCCTGCGAGCTGACCCAGGTGCCGTCGTTGCGGACGTGCTCCTCGGCCGAGATCTGCGAGATGACCTCGCCGTTCTTCAGCACCGTACGCCGTTCGGTGAGCTCCACTCCGTCGGGCGCGCCAAGCAGCGCGTACTGCATGCGCACGTCCACGAACTGGCCGCGCCGGGCCACCGTCGGCTGAACGCGCGCATCCTCGAACACCATGCTCTGGCCCGCGCTCGGCTGGTAGCTGTACGTCTGCGCGGTCTGCGCCGGCGTCGCGATGCGTTCCGCGCGCGATTCGCGCACATCATGCGCGATGGCGCCGCCCGCCGCACCCACACCCGCGCCCACCGCCGCGCCGATGGCCGCGCCCTTGCCGCCGCCGGCGATGCCGCCGATGGCGCCGCCGGCGCCCGCGCCGATCAGCGCGCCCAGGCCGGCCGATTCCCCGGTCGTCTCGCAGCCGGACATGCCGGCGACCAGCGCCAATGCCAGCAACAATGCACCAAGACTACGCATATTCATTTCGGAAACCTCGCAATTTTTGCCCGCAATTATTGAACGTTAAACGGCTCCCCAAGCCGTGGTTCGACCCTCTGCCAGTATAGACGACGCCCGAATCCGGAACATTCAAACGCCCGCGGAGCATTCCTGCACGAAGGTAGAAGCAGCCCCACGCGGGTTCCCCCTCTGTCATTGCGAGGAGTCACGCCAGCGGCGTGACGACGAAGCAATCTCCTTCACCGGAACGATCGGCTCGCGGGTACGCTCGCCCTCCCACCCTGTCGTCGCGAGG
>CAYPNI010000060.1:12384-26260 GCA_964411925.1 uncultured Nitrospirales bacterium | reverse complement strand
CCCGCCGGAGACGCCGCTGCCGCCTGACGTCGTGTCCGGCAAGGAACCGTTGATGATCATCGGCGCGATCGCCGGTGGTTGACTAACAAACAGTGATGGGAGGGCGAGCGTACTCGCGAGCCGTAGACGCCCACGTGCGTGCCGGCGTATCAGGGCGCTCACTCTATAAACCAACCGGAGATTCACAATATGAAATACGTGGATGGATTCTTGTTGCCGATTCCAAAGAAAAACCTCAAGGACTACCTGAAGATGGCGCGCCTGGGCGGTAAAGTTTGGATGGATCACGGCGCCCTGCAGTACATCGAGGCGGTTGGCGACGACTTGGACATCAGGGGCGTGCTGACGTTTCCGAAGCAGATGAAGCTAAAGCCGGGCGAGACCGCCGTGTTCTCGTTCATCGTGTACAAGTCGCGCAAGCACCGCGAC
The DNA here is from genome assembly GCA_964411925.1 of uncultured Nitrospirales bacterium. GTDB lineage: Bacteria > Hydrogenedentota > Hydrogenedentia > Hydrogenedentales > VFKU01. The sequence continues at coordinate 25,831 of CAYPNI010000060.1, read as the reverse complement.
GCCGTGAACAAAAAAGTCATGGCCGACCCGCGCATGAAGATGCCTCCCAAAGGGATGCCGTTCGACCCGAAACGGATGGCCTTCGGCGGCTTCAAGACGATCGTCGACCGCTGATCACCATGAGGGCCGGTGGCGCAGGCTTCCAGCCTGTGGAGGTTCAACCGAACGCGAGGCGCGATTCTGCAAGTAGTCAGCGCTCGAATAGATCCGGCGCTTCCCCGGTATTCCACATGGAGGCCCGGCCATGTGGCGCAGGCGAGAAAAACTCACGGCAGATTCGTTTGACGACGCGCTCGCGCGGCGCATCTTCGTTCGCTCCCAGCGCGAGCACCGAAGGGCGGATTTCAGCGAGAGCGTCTGGCGAGGAGCTCGCTTTGGTTCGAACGCTAACGGAGGCGGACTCATCGGTTTGGGATTGCTCTTTCTCCTTGCCACGGTCTGGGCAATCGTTGAATCGGTCTACGAAGAAATTGCAGCGGCAATTCTCCGTTCTAAGACGCGAAATAGAAGACGAAATGGCCGCCGGCGATCTCAAATTCGAACGCATTATCGCGAAATCTAGCAGGCCGTCCGCGTGACGCTTCGAGTCGCAGGCTAACCGTCCAGCCGGTAGACGTCCTGCTGCCACTCCCAGAAGTCGGCCGCGCGCAGGCGCAGGATGTCCGCGGTATGCCGATCGACCCAGAACACGACCGGGCACGCGAACCATGCCTTCCAACGCGGCGGCGACGCGTTGAGCCCCGCGAGCAGCGCGGCGCGGTCGATGTCCGCGGCGAGCGCGTCGTCGAGTCCGAAGACGAAGAGCGCGTCCTTCGGATCGCGAGACGCGGTCGCGTGGACGTGATCGAATACGTCTTTGTCGTACGGCCACAGCGCGACGGCCTCGGCGGCGGGAAACTCCGCGCGGAGCTGGCGCACCGTGGTGTTGCGTAGGGACGCGTCGTCGCACACCGCGAGATTGAGCGAGAACATCCGCGGCGATTGCGCAATCAGCCCGCGCAGCGCGGCGCCATCGGCGACCTGGTTCTCCGGCGGGTTCGGCAGGATGTCCATGCGCGGATTATACTCGTTTCACCGTAACCGGACGCAGATTTCGCCCGAGCGCAGACGCGAATTCCACGAATTGTGTCGCGCGCATTGCGGTGGAGAATGGAATGGTTCGCGGGCAAACCGGTCGGGCCGAGGGCTCAGCCTCGCGAACCGTTCCGCGAAGCCTCGCGGATCGACGCTTGATCGAGTCGATTCGGCGGGTGCGATCGGCGCCCCGGCGACGCGTCTGGATCGAAGCAATCGGAATTGCGGCAACTCGTTGCAACTGAATGCCTTGGGGCGGGTCGAATTTGACAGATTTTCGGCCGCGGTTCTACACTTCAGGTACCCCATGGTGGGGACCGTGAGTCCGCGCGTGTTCTCGGCGCGGGGGTGCAGTTCGGGGGATCGCGCACCGTGAAAGCAACACCGCCGGCGAAGCCGGTCACGAAGAAACGCATCGGCGACATGATGGTGGACGCGGGCGTGATCACGCCTGCGATGCTGAACGAGGCGCTCGAGGTCCAGCGCACGCGCGGCACGAAAATCGTCGAGACGCTGATCCATCTCGGCCACGTGACCGTGGACGAGTTCGTCAACTTCCTCTCGCGCCAGCCGGGCATCGCCAGCCTCGACCTGCGGCGCTACCACATCTCCGCCGAAGTCGTCGATCTGATCCCGCGCGAACTGGCCGTCAAACACGAGATTTTTCCAATCGACCGCATGGGCCGTCTGCTGACGCTGGCCATGGCGTGTCCGCTGGACTCGGAGACGATCGGCACGATCCAGGAACGCACCGGACTGCGCGTCAAGCCGATTCTCTGCGCGCCGGGCGACATTCGCGAGGCGATCGAGCATTACTATCCCGGTGACGGGTCGCGCTCGTTCGGCACGAGCCGCGTGCAGTCGATGATCGAGAAAGAAGTGCAGTCGGCGACCGTCTCGAAAGCGCGGACGGGCCTGAAACTTCAGAACATCTCCGAGACGATCCGCCAGTTGACGTCGCTCCCGGCGCTGCCATCGACCGTGGCGAGGGTGCAGGAGTCGCTGGGAGACGTCTCGATCTCGCCCAAGGAAGTCGCCGGATTCATCGCGCAGGACCCGCCCGTCGCGGCCAAAGTACTGAGCGTGGCGAATTCGCCCGCATACGGATTTGCCAGCCAGGTGAACACCATCGAACTCGCCGTCGCGCTGCTCGGATTGCGTGAGACGTACGCCGCGGTCTTGTCGGCGGCGGTGCTCAATCTTTTCGAAATGAGTAAGCGTTTCGACTACCGCTCGTTCTGGGAAGAGTCCATGAACACGGCCGCGGCCGCGCGGATCGTCGCGCACGCCTGCGGCAAAGGCACGGAAGGCGGTGCGTTCACCGCCGGCCTGCTCCACGACATCGGCCGCATTGCGCTCCTGGAGACCGTGCCGGATCTTTACGCGAACGTCCCGTCGAACTTGTACGGTGAGGACCTGGTGGAAGCGGAACAAAAAATCGTCGGCCTCAGCCACACGGAAGCGGGCTACGAGCTCGCGCAACACTGGAATCTGCCCAAGGCCATCGCCTACCCCATCCGCTACCATCACAGCCCCGACAGTGCCAAGGAATGCCGGAGGGAATCGACGATCGTGGCGGTGGCCGAAGCGTGGACGCGCTACCCGAACACGCGCGATCGCAAACGCGGCCTCGATGTACCCGTCGCATGGCTCGAATCCATCGGGTTGGACAAACGCGCGGCGAATGTGGCGTACGACCTTGTCGTGCAGCTCGATCGCGCGCGATTCGCCTGGAACGAAGAGCCGGAAGCGGTCGCCGCGCGCTAGACGCGCGCCCGGGCGGAATCCCGCTTGCTCTCGCCGCAAGTCGGCTGAAGAAATAAAAAGGCCCCGGCATCGTGCCGGGGCCGAACTATTCTCGACGGGCCTGTCTAGTTCGCGCGCTCGATAATCGTGGCGATACCCATGCCGCCGCCGACGCAGAGCGTGAGCAGCGCCGTTTCCTTGTCCTGGCGTTCGAGTTCGTCGATCGCCGTGCCAATGAGCATCGCGCCGGTCGCGCCGAGCGGATGGCCCAGCGCAATCGCGCCGCCGTTGACATTGATCTTGCTGAAGTCGCCTTCGATGCCCATCTCGCGCATGAACTTCAGCGGCACCACGGCAAACGCCTCGTTCACCTCGATGAGGTCGATGTCGCCGATCGTCATGCCGGCGAGCTTGAGCGCCTTTTGCGAGGCCGGCGCGGGGCCGATGAGCATGATCGTCGGCTCCGTGCCCACGAGCGCGGCGGCGCGGATCTTCGCGCGCGGTTTCAGGCCGAGTTCCTTGCCTTTTTCCTTCGAACCGATGAGCACCAGCGAGGCGCCGTCCACAATGCCCGACGAATTGCCCGCGGTGTGCACATGGTTGATCTGTTTGGCCTGCGGATACTTGCTGAGCGCGATATCGTCGAAGCCCATGCCCTTGCCCATCGCCTCGAACGACGGCTGCAGGCCCGAGAGCGACTCGACCGTCGTGCCGGGGCGGAAATGCTCGTCGCGTTCGAGTACCACGTTGCCCTTGTCGTCCTTGATCGGAATGATCGACTTGAACCGCTTGTCGGCCGTCGCCGCCGCCGCGCGCTCCTGCGACATCACGGCGAAACGGTCCACGTCTTCGCGGTTCCACTTCTCGAGCGTCGCGATGAGGTCCGCGCTGATGCCCTGCGGCACGAACTTGAGCTTGCCGGCCACGGCCGGGTCCTGCATCATCGCGCCGCCGTCGCTGCCCATGGGCACGCGCGACATCGACTCGACGCCGCCCGCGACGACGAGATTTTCCCAGCCCGAGCGGACCTTCATCGCCCCTGTGTTGCAGGCTTCGAGTCCGGAAGCGCAGAAGCGGTTCACCTGCACGCCGGGCACATCGAGGTCCCAGTCAGCGTACAGCGCCGCGGTTTTCGCGATGTCCGCGCCTTGATCGCTCACCGGCGTCACGCAACCCAGAATCACGTCATCCACTTGCGACGTGTCGAGCTGGTTGCGCTCCTTCATCGCCACGAACAACTGGCGCAACAATTCCACCGGCGCCGTGTTGTGCAATGAACCGTTGGCCTTGCCCCGCCCGCGCGGAGTCCGGATAGCGTCGAATACGTACGCTTCTTGTGCCATGGATGAAAGTCCTCTTGGGTGATAGTTTACATGCGAACAATCAAGGATAACGCCCGTATTCCCGGATTGCAACCAGGGGCCAGCGGGCGAGCTGCCACACAGGCCCTACACGACGCGTGCTGCGCCAACCTCGTCCAGGAGGGCCATCAGCCGGCGGCCATACGACACGTAGGAGTCGTAGAGCTGCGCGGCGCTGTCCGCCGCTTTGCCGGTGTGGATGATGGCGGCGAGATGGGGTTCGATGGACACGCCGCCGTCGTAGCCGCGCTCGGCGAGGTCCGCAAGGATTTCGCGCACGTGGCCTTCGCCTTCGCCGCAATAGACGTACTCGATCTCGCCGCTGCTGAGCCGCCGCGCGTCCTTGACGTGAACGTACACGATGTCCGGCAGGACGGCCCGGTAGTAGTCCCAGGCGTCCTGGCGGTAGTCAACGGGGTTGCCGGTGTCAAAGACGAGTTTCAGCGCGGGGCTGGCGACCTCCCCAAGCAAGACCGTGCTGTTCTCGGCGCTCTGGCCCCCCCACCCGCTGCAGTTCTCGTGCACGAGCGTGACGCCGCCGTCCTCGGCCATGCCCGCGAGGTATTTCATACGCCGGATGGCCTCGCGCCGCCACTCGCGCTCGGGCATCGGCGCGTCGGGATTGTTCGGGTAACTCATCACGCGGATGAACGGGCACTTCAGGCGCTTCATGCGTGGAATCGCGCGCTTGAGGTCGTCGCGGTCAATCTGCTCGTCGCACGTGATCGGCCGGGCCCAATTCGCGATCGCGCTGCCGAAACACGACACGCGCAGCCCGGACTCGTCGAGCACGCCGGCAATCCGGCCGAACGCGTCGTCGTCGATCTGCGTGATGTTCGCGCCTTCGACCATGCGCAGCTCGATGTGGCCCCAGCCGAGTTCCTTATGCGCGCGGATCTGCGTGCCGATGTCTTTTCCAGCTTCGTCGCTGATACCCGATAGAAACATGGGACTCCTGTGAATCGCCGTGCAACCGCTCTTCTCACCCGAATTCGCCATCGTAACCGCATCGTGCGAGCGGGGCGGGATCGATCACGATGACGAGTACGATAACGACCACGATCACGGCATTACAAAAGAGAAACCCCGGCGAGTATCCGCGCCGGGGTTTCTGGATCGATATGTCTGGAAGGCGCCTTACATCGGCCGCACGTTTGCGGCTTCTGGGCCTTTGCGGCCTTGGCGCTCCTCATACTCGACCTTCTGGTTGTCGGACAGGCTGCGATAGCCTTCACCCGTGATGTTCGAGAAGTGGACGAATAGATCCTTGCCGCCGCCGTCCGGCGTGATGAACCCGTAGCCCTTCTCATTATTGAACCACTTTACCGTGCCGATGGCCACTCACGTATTCCTTCTCGCCCACTTGCCCGGGCCTTGCCCTGTCCCGCTGTGACAATCAGCCGGGCGCCTCCGGGACAGACGCGAGAAAACCCGGCCTATTTCACCGACAAAAGTTTACGCGAATCGATAAAACAACGCAATCCCATTCTGCCAACCTAGACTGGCCCCGCAGTGGGGTTGTCACGGGTCGAACCGCGCCAACTGTTCGATGGCGCGACGCCCGAGCCGGTCCGGCGTGAGGGCTACCATTGCATTTCGGATCGCGGCCGCGGGCCTGGATTGCAACTGGGCCACCCGGCCGAGCCGGCGTGAACGGGTTTGGATCACGGTGACCCTCGGCCGGCGGCGTTGTTCGTAGTTCGTTAGCGCGGCGCGAATATCGGACGTTTCGGCCAGGAGTTCCGCGAGCACGATTGCGTCTTCGATCGCCATCGCCGCGCCCTGGCCCATGTTGGGAGTCATGGCGTGCGCGGCGTCGCCCAGGAGTGCGACCCGGCTGACGGTCCAGCGCGGCAGAACGATCTCCTCCAAATCGTTCCAAATTAGATCGCTTGCCGACGATAACGCCGCCAGAACAGTGGGAACCGGGCCGCCGAAACCCGCGAACAGCTCCTTGAATGCGTCCAGGGGCAGGTCGCGCATCGTGGGATCGTTCGGCGGCGCGTTGAGCGTGGTGAAGCAATAGACCAGGCCGTGGCCGATCGGCACCACGCCGAATCGCCGGCCCGGACCCCACATTTCCCAACTGTCGTTGTTCGGCAATTGCGTGCGAACGACGAAGCGCCAACAGGTGTAGCCCGAATACTGCAGCGGGAAGTCTCCGAAGATCATCTCGCGGACCGCGGAGCGAATGCCGTCCGCGCCGATGACGACGTCGAAGTCGTCCTCGGTGTCGTCGCTGAATCGGACGCGCACGCGGTCGTCGAGGTTGTCGAGATCGGCCACGGTTGTCCCCAGCCTGATCGAGGCGGGATCGACGCCGGTCAGAATCGCGTCGTGGAGTTTCGCGCGATGGATCGCAATCGAGCGGCCCACGTCGGGTGGCAGCGACGGAAAATCAAGCGCGGTCAGCGTGCGGCCGCGAAAATCGGCGATGCGAGCCATGCCGACCTCGACTCCGCGCGCGGCGATCGCGCCGGCGACGCCGATTTGCGCCATGACTTTCATCGCGTTGACGCCCAGCACGATGCCCGCGCCAACCGGCGCGAACTTCGGCGCGCGCTCGACGACGAGCGCGACCATCCCGCGCTGTTGCAGCGCGGCCGCGAGCGTAAGCCCGCCGATGCCGCCGCCGACGATTAGGATGCGCACGCGTTATCTCCTGGTGCTTTTGTCATTCAACCACAAGTGGACACTGAAGAGGCGCTGCATCGACTTCGTGCGGACATCGGTGTCTATCTGTGTTCATCCGTGGCCAGTTTCTCTGCTCGTTTCTCGAAATCGCGGCGGGCGGGCTTGAGGCCGGGCTGAACGATATCCTCGGGCCACGAATGGTACGTACGGGGAACCTTGTAGCCCGGTAGCGACGCGCGAAGTGCGTGTTCCAACGCGGCGGGGTCGAGTGGCCGGCCTTCGGCCGTGCGCACAAACGCGACAGGGCGTCTCCCCCATTCGGCGTCGTCAACCGCGACGACGACGGCCTCTTCGATGCCGTCGAGATCGCGCAGCGCGAGTTCGACTTCTTCGGGGTGAATATTCTCGCCGCCGCTGATGAACATGTTGTCCTTGCGGCCTGTGACGTGGAGGTAGCCGGCGTCGTCGAATCGGCCGAGGTCGCCCGTGCGAAACCAGCCGTCGCCCGTGAGCGGCCGGTGCACCGACCCGTCCGGTTGCAAGTAGCCCAGGAACAACTGGTCGCTGCGCACGAGGATCTCGCCTTCGGCGGAGATCGACACCGCGCCATCCACGAGCGGCTTGCCCGACGATAACAACCGCTCCAGTGGATCGCCCGGGCGCGTGCAGCAAATCATCGCGGTGGTCTCCGTCAAACCGTAACTCATCACGAGCGGAATTCTCCGCGCCATCGCCTCGCGCACGAGCGACTCCGGCGTCGGTCCGCCGCCCATCACGACGGCCTTGCACCGCGCGAGCGCGGCAGACGCGGCCCGGTCCCGCAGCAGGCGATAGAGCTGCGTCGCGACGAGTGAGACGTGGGTGGGTTCGTGTTTCAGGATCGATTCCACAAGCGGTTCACCCGAATCCGGCACCGCGATCTCCGCGCCCGCCTGCGCGCATCGCATAATGACGCCGATGCCGCCCACGTGGTACAGCGGCAGCGACAGCAGCCAGCGGTCACCCGAACCGAGCGGAATGGCACGGTTTGCGGCCAGGGCTGCGCGGTTCAGATTCCGATACGACAAGGCGGCGGCCTTGGGCGCGGCCGAGCTGCCCGACGTGAAGATTACGATCGCAATCGCCGCATCGTCACGGGTAAGAATCGAAAAATCGGAGTGCGCGGAGGACGGCTCGCGGTCATCTCGTCCATCGCTCTCGCGCGCTGCCGAGAGTCCGACAGCCGCCGCTTTAAGCTCGTCGGGCCAGCGGGGATTCAATGGCACCGGCACGTTACCACAAGCCCACACCCGGCGAATCGCTTCGAGTTGGCCGGCCGCATGACCTGAAGTTATCGCGACGCGGGGTCCACTCATTCCCGGGCCGGGACTCGGTCCTGGTAGCCCTCGAAGAGCGCGACCAGCTCCGGCCGTTGACGTAGTTGCGCGGTCTCCAGCGGACTGGGTCCATACTCGGGTTTTCGTGCCGGATCGACGCCGAGATCGATCATGAGTTTCGCGGCCGGAACGTTGTCCTCGTCGATTGCCAAGTTGAGCATTCTTGGGCCGACGCGATTGAGCGTCTCCGCCAATTCACCGTCCTTCTCGAGCGCTTCTCGCACGAACGGCTCGTCCGCGAGGAACAGCGCATCCACGAATTCGTATCGCGCGCCATGCTCGCGCAGCAGGGCGGCCGTTTCATGATTGCCCGCGCGCGCCGCCATGCACAGAGGACGATCCAACAGGTAAACGTGCGGCGGCGGATAACCGGTGTTGTCAGCCCATGAGGGAACGACGTAAGGGTCGCTGAAATTGTCCAAAACCTGGCCGACGCCGTTTGGATCTGCACCGGCCTCGAGTAGTTTGCGCACGGCCCAAATGTCACCTTGGTACGCGGCACCCGAAAGCGGCGAATGCCCCGTAGCGGGCTGGACCGTATCCGGTTTGACGCCGATGACGAGCATGAGGCGGGCTACAGTTCGATCCCCCCTGGCGATTGATTCCATCAACGCGAGGTCGCCGGCGCCAGTCCCGAAGTAGCCGTTGGTGTACGAGATGATCCGCGCGCCGACGAGCGCGACGTAGCTGAGGACGGCGACACCCGCGAGTATCAGGACAATCGTGTACGGCTTCTTCAGCTTCATGCCGACTCAGACGTTACAGCAACCCGCCGACAGCGAACAAGACAAGAAAAAGCTGCTACTCATCCTCGCTTTCGTTGGCCTGAACCGTTGATTCGATCAATTTCACGACTTCTGTCCGTCCTTGATCCAACGCGTCGTCCCAGGCGCTCGTCCCCGTAACTCGCGAAGAATAGGGATCCGCGCCCAACTCGAGTAACTTGCGTACTGCGTTGAGATTCCCGGTATTCACCGCGAGGATTAGAGCGAAATCACGTACATTGTTAAAGCGGCTCACGGCGTCCGAATCGCGTTGAATTCGACGGATCGATGCGTCATCCAATAGAAATACAGCATCGATTAATTCGTAACGTGCGCCCCGCGACCGAAGTAACTCGGCAACGTCACGATGCCCCCGCGATGCCGCGACAAACATCGGACGGTCGAATGTGAAGATTGAAGTCTTCCCCGGCGCGGATGCCGGCGGAGAGGCCGGATTCTCAAACACGACATCGCCGCCGTTGGGATTCGCCCCCTGGGAAACCAGAACACGCACCGATCGTGTTAAGTTCTCTCGCGCAGCGACGGACAACGGTGGAACTGCGATTCCCTTTCCCCGCGCATCTGGATCCGCTCCTGTGGCGATCAATATACGCATCGCCAACAGGTCCTGCGATTCGGTTGCTGCGATCAATCCTTTGTTGAGTGCCGATTGACTGAACTCGCCACCGGTGTACGAGATGATCCGCGCGCCGACGAGCGCGACGTAGCTGAGGACGGCGACACCCGCGACAAGCAACGCGATCTTGTAGTGCAGCTTCAGCTTCATACCTGCTTTGAACGCTACAGCAACACGCCGAGGGCGAACAACATTGTGTACGCGAGCAGGAGCTGTCCCGTCCGGCCGAGGACGGGATTGAGATCGCGCGGATCGGCGTAGCGAAATACGCGCAGGATTGCGGGGACGGCAAAGACCAGCGCGGCGGACGCGATGAAGATCTGTGCGGGGTATTTGAGTTCGAGGTAAAGGTAGGCGGGGACGCCGATGGTGGCGGCGATCAGGCAAACGAGATATTCGGCGCGCGCGAAGAGCCTGCCGAATCGCGCGGGCAGTGTACGTTTACCGGCGGCGCGGTCGGGCTCGATGTCGCGCAGGTTGTTTATGGTGAGGATCGCGACGGAGAACAGCCCCGGCGCGACGGATGCAGCGATGACGGCGTCGGGCAGGTCCGCGGCCATCAGGAAGTACGTGCCGCAGACTGCGACCGGGCCGAAGAACGCGAACGCGAAGACTTCGCCCCAGCCGTGGTAGCCCAGCGGATACGGCCCGCCGGTGTAGGCGAGCGCGCTGACGATGGACGCGACGCCGATCCAGAAATACGGCCAGCCGCCGCGGAGCATGATGTAGGTTCCCGGGATAAACACGGCGATGACGGTGAGGATGATCGCGCCCTTCATCACCTGCGGCTTGATGAGGCCCGACGCGACTGCGCGCGGCGGGCCGAGGCGAACGGCGTCGGTCCCGCGGACGCCGTCGGAGTAGTCGTTCGCGAAGTTCGCGAGGATTTGCAGCAGAAGCGCGCCCGCGAGGCAGGCGATGAATGACGCTGCGTGAAACATCCCCGCGTCGGCGGCGAGCACGCCGGCGATGATCACGGGGCACGCGCCGGCGGGCAGTGTCTTCGGGCGCGTGGCGAGGAGCCAGCGATTCGGAACGGGTACCGACAATGGAGTTCAATCCCTCGTCCGCAGATTACGCAGATGATCGCAGATGAAGGACTCATTTAACCACAGATGAATGATGACGAACACCGATTGAAATTCCTCTCCGTTCTTATCTGCGATCATCTGCGTAATCTGCGGACGAGCGCGTGAAGAAACGAACCGGGCGCAGGGGCCTGGGGGCCCCTGCGCCCGAAAACGCGTGTCGGGACGCGCGGAATTAGAGACTGGGCTGTTGTTTCTGTTGCTGCTCGCGGAACTTCTGGGCGGCCTCGGCTTCTTTCAGGTCCACCGCGCCGTCCTTGTTCTGGTCGATCATGTCGAAGAAGTTGGCCATCTGGCCGGGGGCTTCGTCCTTCTGCAGCAGGCCGTCGCCGTTCTTGTCGAACATACTGATGACCTGCGTAAGCGTAGGACCGCCGCCGCGATCGTCGTCGTCATCGTCGCCGCCGCTGAACATGCCCTCGTATTCGCCCGAGTTGTTGATGAACGACATGTAGCCGAAGCTCATCTCGTCCGTCGTGGGTTCGCCCCACCGGACGGTCTTGGACGGGTCCGGGTTGTACGGGTTGTCGGCGGAGTTGTCCCAGCTGGACGTGAACACGATCTTGGTGCCGGCCGGGACTTTCTTGAAGTCGGTGTACTGGTAAGCGGTCTGCCAGTTGAAATCATATTTCGGGACATTGAGCAGCACCTCGGACGTGCCGTCCGGGTAGAACGCCTCGTACAACGCGGACTTGCCGCGGACGTGCATGTGCGGCATCAGCTCGACGATCTGCGAGTCGTGCTTGAACGTGTACTCGGCCTGAATTGTGTAATTGGGGTCGCCCGCGGGGATCGAGAAATCGAACCGGCCGAGGTGATTGCCCTGCATCTGATACTCGATTTCCGCGCCCTCAGGATAGAACGTCAGCGCCATCTGGGACTGGTCCCACGTGCCGGTGCCGGGGCCCGGCTCCTTGTGGTAATGCATCTGCCAGCGGATGTTTTCGCCGGGGGACAGCTTGCGGCTCACGCCGTCAGGATAGACGGACGCTTCATTCCCCGGCGCGATACCGCCGAGCGGGAACGCGATGATGTGGTGCACCACGGGACTGCCGGGGCGGAACTCGAGCGCCTTGATCCAGCGATCGTTCGGGAGCATCTCTTTCGTGATCGTCTGGTTGAAGTCCACGTAGATGTCTTCGACATCGTCTTCGACGAAGTATTTTTCCGGCATGGTCAGGACCAGATCGGGCTCGCCGATCGTCCAACCATCAAAGTCCGGCCATTCCTTGATCGCCGGGGCGTCGGTCGGGGCGCCGCGGCTGGCGCCTGTCTCGGCCCAGCGCACGATTGTCGCGATCTGCTCGTCAGTGAGTGTGCGCTCGTTATCGAACAGGCCATGCTGCTCCGGCGCGGCGTGCCACGGCGGCATCGTGCGGTCGGCCACCTGCTTCGCCATCGCCTTGGCCCAGGGACGCGTCTCTTCGTACGTGACGAACGCCATCGGCGCGACCATGCCGCCAAGGTTGGCGCCACCCGGGCGATGGCACACCTGACAGTTCTCCTGCATGATGGGCAGCACGTCTTTGTAGAACGTGGGTTTGCTGTCCTCGGCCAACGCCGGGACTGCGGCGACCGCCAAAGCAAAGACAAGAAGTCGATTCATCGTCTGCTCCCGAATTAGGTTGTGAGAATCCGCCTTTTACACGAACTCCAATGAAATAAAACACGAGATCCGGGCAAAAAGTGCGCCGACATCGGTGGTTTCGAGAATGCGCAGGGCTTAAGTGCTTGTAAATAATAGACTTACGTGCGACAACGAAGCGCCAGAATGTATTGACTACATGCGGCCCCCGGCCGGTCGCTGTCCTTTGATACGCCCGTGGAATTTCTCTACCGTTTGCAGATGATCCGAGCTGGCCGCCCTGCCGTTCCGCTCGCGCCCGCGCTCGCCGGCGTGGAGATTCCGCGTGGACAAACCTGAAGTCAACGTCGCGCGGACACGATCAACGATCAACGCGGCCGTTTTGTTTTGCGGTCTGCTCATGGCTGTCGGTCTTGGACTGACCGTATTCGCCCCGACGCAGGGCAAGGTGTTCGGCCTCGCCACGATCGCGCTTGCCGTCGCGGTGACAGCGCGCGATATCGCAGGCCCCCGACTCCAACGCAAAACGACCACGCTCGTTACTCGCATCGATCAATTCGCGAACCGCGTGACCGAATTCGCAGGCAATCACGCGCGCCTTCTCGCCGCTGCCTTTGGGTTCGCCAATTTGGCGATCGCAGCGTTGTTGTTCCCACACCCACCCGTCGAGGTCTCGCTACTGTTCGCCAGCGCGGCCGCGATCGCGTTCGGCTGGTGCCTGGTCGCGGGACGCGCGAACCAGGCCGGCGTACGCGGACGACCGGACAGCGCGCTACGCTATATCGCGATCGCGTTTGGGATCGGCGCGGTCGGCGGTCTGGCGGGCATGATTCTGCAACTGGCCGAGAACCTACCCTTTCTGGACGAGTACTTCGTGGTGTTGAAGTGGCTCGACGATTTCTCGAGACTCTCTGGCAGGGAGACCGTTAGCGCGCTGTTCGAGGCTCACAACGCCGCCCACCGCATCACGACATTTCGACTCTTCTTCCTGGCGTTTCATGCGCTGACCGGGCACATCAATTTTCTCCACCTCGTATGGATGAGTTTCGTTGTCCAATTGGCGACCGTAGTCCTTGTCTATCGAGGCGTTGCCTCTTCCGTCCGCACTCCTGCCGTCTTTGTCCCCTTTCTGTTGATCCTCTTCGTGCCTCAGTACGGACAGTTGTCGCTCTGGGGCCTTTC
>CAYPNI010000060.1:8847-12284 GCA_964411925.1 uncultured Nitrospirales bacterium | reverse complement strand
GTTGGGTACTTCCTCACGTTCCTGGGATCGTGCGCGACGTTGGGCCAATTTGCCGATGCCGGCAACGAAGTCATGCCCGATCCGCAGGCTCATGCGGCAACGTACTGGCTGGCGCGCTCAATGGGAGCGGCCCTGGTTCTGGGGTTCGTTTACCTCACCTTGCGGCGGTACTGGAGGCGCAACCTGACGATCTACGGACTTCTCGCCCTGATCTTCGTGGGCGCGCTGGCCGCGGCCCGCTGGCGAAGCACGGGAAGTGCGCACTCGGTCTCTCCGTTTCTGCCGAGGTATGCCATCAATTCAGTCTTCGCCACCGCACTGCTCTATCTCGCGCTGGCGGAGATTCATCCCGGACTGTTCAAGCGAATGGCGCCCTGTGCGCTCGCCCTCTCGGCGATCTTCTGTCTTCTTTCGTATAGCGTCTCCCTCCCGCTCGCGCGCCAATACGCCGCGCACCAGCGCTACGCAATCCTCCAAATGACCAACGCCGTCTATCAGGACTCCGATCCCGAGTTTTCCGAACCCTCGATTTACCTCTTCAAGTACTACTTCCGTTCGTTTTCCGAGGCCGTGCGCACGGGCGTGTACATCGCGCCGATCGAATCCACCGTCGCGGGTCTGGTGGGCGAGCCAGTTGGTGGCCGTATGGAGTACATTCCCGAGCGCGCGATCCCCTGGCGGCTCGTCCATGTGGGAGAAAACGCGCTGAATTACACGTTTCACCTTGGGCCCGCCAAACTCACGGGACCCGTACCGCACACCGATGCGCCCTGCGTGTTGCTGACTTCCGCTGGCGGCGACGAGTTCATGTTCAAGGCGATCGATTTCGCGAGCCTGCCCGGTGACGCTGTCACGTACCGAAACGAGAGTCCGGCGGGCACTACACACGTCGTTTGCGTCCGAAAGGCGGACTTGCCGGCGGGTCCGATCTCGGTCGCGGTCGTCGTGCCGGATGGTGAGGCGAGGGGAATCGTCCGCAGCCCGCTCGCTCTTCCAACCCGATGAAAGTGCGCGGCGCGTCGATCGGTCTCGCAGCGTCCTGACGTACTGCACGGCATGTAATTCGCGGTTTAGCTTCGAATTCGACGCCGGCTTGATCGAACTCCGTCCGTGGTTCAACCGGACGTCGCTATGCTCGATGGTCCGGTGCGGCGAGCTGGACCGTGTAGCCGTCGGCGTCAGGGAAATAGATTCGCCCGTCTTCGATCCGCGGCTCGATACCCTGCGCGCGCAGCTTGTCCGCGGCATCGGTCACGTCGTAGTTCTCGATACCGTAACAGTAGTGGTCCATGCGCGCCTCGTCGCCGCGGAACAGCGCGAGAAAACCGTTCGGGAAATTCAGGAACGCGTTCGACGGCGAGTCGCCGGAGAGCGTCATGCCGAGGTGCTTCAGGTAGAAGTCGCGGGCGCGCGGCACGTTGGGCGTCCGCAATGCGATGTGGTTCAGCCCCGCCGCGCGAAACGTGGACGCGGCGTCCTGCGCGCGGGCGGCTCCGCCCGATCCGGCCGCCGCGGCCGCTACCAATCCGCTCACACCGGCAATCAGCTCGCGCCGGGACAATCGCCCCGCAGCAAACGCGTCAATCAGGCGCTCGATCGGCTGGCTCATGGAAACGCTCCTTGATTGGTGTGGCCTTCGGATCCAGCATGTCACTCCCCGGGGCGACGATCAATACCGGCAGAGACAGCCGAACGCGTGGGAAATTTTCCGGACGCTATACGAACCGCAGCACGGCGCAGGTGAGATACCGCGTCTCGGGCATGGCGAGCAGGGCAGGATGGTCCGGCGCGGCGCCGCGGATGTCGAGCACTTGAAAGCGGCGGCCGGCCGCCGTCGCGGCGCGCTTGAGCGTTTCGAAGAAGGCCGCCTCGTCGAGCGCCTGCGAACAGGAAGACGTAATCAGCACGCCCCCGGGCGCAAGGATCTTCATCGCGTCGCGATTGAGCGCCTGGTAGAGCCCGAGCGCCTTTTGCAGGTGATTGCGGCTCTTCGCGAGCGCTGGCGGATCGAGCACGACCACGTCGTAGGGCTCGGCGCTCTTGAGCACGTCGCGAATGTCCGCGCAGAGGAACGCGCAGATGTCCGCTACGTGGTTGTCGCGCGCGTTGGCCATCGCCTGCTCGATCGCGGCGTGCGAGGTATCGACGCCGAGTACCTCGCGCGCGCCGTACTTCGCCGCGTGCAGGCTCCACGCGCCCGCGTAGCAATGCGCATCGAGCACGCGCGCGCCCGCGGCGAAGGGTTCGAGCAGCGTCCAGTTCCGGCGCTGGTCCAGAAAGAGCCCGGTCTTTTGTCCGTGGCGCGGGTCGACGCTGAACCGCAAGCCGTGAATCTCGCACGAGACGGGCGTCTTCGCCTCGCCAAATTCGATCCATTCCTCGCGAAACCGCATAAGCACGCCCGCGACGCCGTCCTCGGCAAGAAACGCGCCGGCAAGCGCATCGGCGCGCGCGCGGTAAAACGGCGAATCGGCGTGTACGACAACGAGCGGACCGTAACGATCGGCGATCAGCCCGGGCAGGCCGTCGCCCTCGGCGTGGACCCAGCGATAGACACGTTCGCCGTTGAACAGCTTCGCACGCATCGCGCCGGCGGCCGCGACGCGCCGGACGAGCGCCCCATCATCAAACTCGTCCCGGCCAAGCGCGAGCAGGCGCACCGCGATGCCGCCTTCGGCCTGGAGAAAGCCGACGCCGACGGCTCGGCCCGCATCGGACACGATCCGAACCGGTTCGCCGTCCGGCAGTTCCGGGAGCTCGTCGAATTCGTTGCGATAGGCCCAAAGGTGGCCGCGCAAGATGCGCCGATCTTCGCGCGGCTTGAGCCGGGCGGTGGGCACACGCGATGCGTTTTCGCCGGGGCGGGGTGAAGACACAGGAAAATGAGGAATCCGCGAAGAAATCGGCGCGGGATTGCGGCCGATTCGTTGACAGCAAATTTCGTGCTATGTTAGCGTTTGAAGAAGCACGGGCGCAACCTCTTACGCACATTCGCGCGCGCAGCGAGGGTATCCGGAACAATGATCGTCTCTCGTTCCACTTTACGCGTATCGGCGGCGGCGTTGGCTGCGCTGATGTTCGGGCTGCCCGCGCATGACGCCGCAGCCTGGGGCCCGAAATCACGCCAGATGATCGCGGCCGGCGCCGTCCACTTCGCGCGGCAGAAGGCACCGCTGGCGTTCAAAGGCGGGGAGTCCTCGTACGAGGCCGACCTCATGCGCGGCGCCGGGGACGGCGTGCCGGCGCTGGGCAACGTATTTCCGCTTCACTCCGATGTCCAATGCATGGACGCGCTGCACTCGCAAATCCAGATGTTGCGGGAGGCGCGGATGAACGGCGCCGGCAGCTTCTTTGCCTACCGGATGGGCGTACTCTCCGCGGTGACGTCGGAAGTGCTCACGCCGTACGGCATGGTCTTCACGGACCAGGACCGCGAG
>CAYPNI010000060.1:5617-8747 GCA_964411925.1 uncultured Nitrospirales bacterium | reverse complement strand
TCCCGCCGTCGCGCGAGCAGATGGCGCTGTACTACATCGAAGAAGTGAAGTATCTCCTGAAGACCAAGCACAACTTCCAGTTTGCCGAAGAGGCCTACAAGTTGTTCCAGCGCTACAACCCCGGCATGCCCATGGCCATGATCACGCTGGGCGACGCGTTTTACGAATTCGGCACGCAGCAGGGGATCAACCGCGGCGTCGCCGAGTGGGTGCGCGCCCACGACGTTCCGGGCGAACCCCGCGCGGCGGCCACCGCGCGCCTGTCCAAGCATTATCTCGACCAGGGCGAGGCGCTGTTCGAGCGCGCGCACGGGCCGCTTGCCAAGGAGACGGACCTGGACGACGCGCTGCAGGCGTTCAACGATGCGCTGCGCTATGACCGCGGGAGCGATGTCGCCGCGAGCCGGATCCAGGAGACGACGATTGCCAAGAACCGGCGCCGCGAAGAGTACGAGACGCAGGGGCGGTTCATCGGCAATGCGCTGACCGCGATGCAGCAGGCTGAACGCGCCGCGCTCGAGAAGGATTTTGCCAGCGCGATCACGTCCTACAACCAGGCGCAGATGCTGGTGGGGCTGGTGACCGAACAGTTCAAAGACCTCAGTGCGAAGGCGCGCGACACGTCGGGCGAGATCAACAAGGCGGTGAAGACGGTCGTCTCCGAAGTGTTCGCCAGCGCGAACGACAGCATTGAGAAGGGCGACGCCGCGTTGGCGAACAACAACGTGGACGAGGCGATCCGGTTTTATTCGATGGTCGAGTCGATCGTGGATACGATTCCGTCCGAGGAAGGCAGCCTCAACGATCAGAAGAAGAAGGACATGGTCACCACGGCGCGGAATCACATCGACGAGGCGGAATTGACGAGGCGGCGTCTCGAACAGCAGCAACAGCAGGCGGCCACTCCCCCAGGACTGCCGCCGAAAAAGAACTGATTGGCCCGCGCCGCCCAGCATCGCCGTGCCGCAATGACCCCGGCGGCGCACGGCCTCGGCTCGACGCTTCGCCGCTATTACGACCTCATGGCGCGGCGTTACGGCCCGACGGGATGGTGGCCGGGAGAGACGCCGTTCGAGGTCGCCGTGGGCGCGATCCTGACGCAGAACACGGCGTGGCGAAACGTCGAGAAGGCCATCGTCAATCTCAAAGCCGCGCGCCTGCTTTCCGCGCGGGCCATCGTGGATGCGTCGGACTCGGCACTTGAGGCAGCGTTGCAGCCGTCCGGCTACTTCCGCGTGAAGGCGAAACGCTTGCGCGCGTTTTGCGCGCACCTCGACTCGCGCTACGGCGGGAGCATGAAGCGAATGGCCCGGCGCCCCGCCGGGGTGCTGCGCGAAGAACTGCTCGGCATTCACGGTATCGGGCCCGAAACGGCGGACGACATACTGCTCTACGCGTGCGGGCACGCCGTGTTCGTTGTGGACGCCTACACACGGCGGATCTTCGGACGGCACGGCCACGTAGCGCCGCGGATCGGCTACGAAGACCTGCGCGCGCTCTTCGAGCAAAACCTCGATCCGGACGTGGACCTGTTTCGCGAATATCACGCGCTCATCGTTTATACGGGCAAGGATCACTGCCGAACGTCGCCACGGTGCGAGAACTGTCCGCTGGCGCCGGCGCTGAAGGACGGCCAGCCCGTTCCGGGACTCTAGCGGCGCGAACGTGCCCTTGCCCGCTCCAGTTACACTCGCTAGAATGCGCCGCACTCCCACCGATTGCCCGATGGATGACTGAACCCGCCGACGCCAAAACCGATTTCGCTGAACGCCGGTGGAAGACACTTCTCGCCGGCATCGTCCTCGTCGCAGTGGCGCTGCGCCTCTACGGTCTGGGCCGATTCAGCATCTGGTACGACGAATCTACGTCGCTCTTCGCGCTGCAGTATGTCGACTGGGACTTGACCTTCCTCAAGGCCGAAGAGACTCGGCTCATTCCCCTCAACACGCTCTTCCTCTTTTTCTGGTACGAATTCGTCGACGCGTTGCCGGGCGTGCGCATGGGCTCGCAGGCGTCCGACTTTTTGCTGCACGTGCTGCCCGGCACATTCAGCGCTCTGACGGTGCCGTTGATGTTTGCGTTTGCGCGGCGCGTGACGGGGAGCGTGGCGGCGGGCCTGGCGGCGGCACTGCTGACGGCGATTTCGCCGTTTCACCTGTATTACGCCTCCGAACTCGGCCCGCACTCGCTCTACGCCATCCTCGTGCTGCTCGCGGCGTACTTCAACTACCGCGCGCTGGAGGAAAACCGGCCCTGGCTTTGGGTGGGATCGGTCGCGTTCGAGGCGCTGTCGTTCTACGCCTATTACTTCTCCGTCTTTTATCTTGCCGCCGTAAACCTCTTCGTGCTGGTGAACCTGCGCGCCTACCGCGGCGTGTTGTGGCGCTGGATCGCGTGCCAGGCCGCGGCGTTCGCGCTTGTGTTGCCGGCGATCCTGCTGGCGGCGTTCGTCTTCCAGATGCACGCGTCCGCCGTTGTGCACTGGTTCCCCTACCCCACGCTGAAGACGCTGCTGCTCACAGTGAAGGACTGGTTCGCGGGTTACACGCCGCGTCCGCGCGTCTACTGGCCCCTGTTCGCGCTGGGGACGATCTCGTTCGCGCTTGGGGCTGTCGCGCTGCGCCATCGCCCGAGGAGTCTGCTGTTCCTCGCGTTCGCCGCGTTCGCGCCGCCGTTCATCCAATACGTGTTCTGGAACACGCAGAATTTCGCGTTCTACACGATGCGCATTCAGCTTGCGTATTCGCTGCCGGCGTTCGCGCTCGCGGGCGCCGGACTCGCCGCGAAGCCGGGACGCGGGCTGCGCCTGGCCGCGCTTGGTGGGCTCGCCGCGCTGACGGCGCCGGCGTTGGCCGACCATTTCGCGCAGCGAATCCATCCCGTCTTTGAGCACCGGCTCGCCGTGCGTTACAAGGTGGACAACCGCGGCGCGGCGGACTTCATCCGCGCGAACTGGCGCGAGGGCGACGTCGTCGCGCACGCGTCCACCGTCACGCTGGGGCCGTTTCTCTACCACTACCTCGACGCGAATCAGGTCTTTGCGATCGCCGGGCAGGAGGAATGGGACGAACATGTCCGCAACTACCCGGACATGAAGGTCTGGGAAAGTCTCGGGTTTCTGCCCGAGCGC
>CAYPNI010000060.1:0-5517 GCA_964411925.1 uncultured Nitrospirales bacterium | reverse complement strand
CGTCGCAAGCGTACGAATCGCGGAGCCCGGGGCAGGGCGGCGGCGAATCCGTTCCGGAGCTTTCGGATCCGGTGCAGGACTTCGATCCATACACGACCATCCCGGAGGCGCGCGACCCTGCCGCGCTCGACGTGTGGATGGGGAGTTACGAGCAGTCGGGAGCGGGCGAATACGGCATTCACATACGAAACCGGAGCACGAATCCGCGCGACCTGCATGTCACCGCGCGCAGCGCCTCGGCGATCGTCTCGTCGCTCGCGTTCGCTCGCGATACGGCCTCGGAGGTCTGGCGGCCATCGTTCGGATACGAAGGCCGTGTCCACAACTGGGCGAGGTTGTCCGCGGAAAACCCGAGCGGGACGCTCACGCGCGACCTCCCGCCCTCGGAAGCGCAGGATCTCTTCGTTGAAATCGCCGGCGAACCGCCGGACAGCGACGCGGTATCCGCCGATCTGCTGGTCGAAGTACAGATGCCCGATCGCTCGACGCAACCCGTGGCGACGATCGCGGGCGTACCGATGGACACAACGAAAACCGACCTCTGGACACGCATCGGCCGCATTCCCGCATTGCCCGAGGGCGGCACGCTTCAACTTCGTGCCCTGTTGCCTGAGGGCGCCGAAAGCGCGCGCCTGCAACTCGGCCAGGTCGCTCTCGTCTCGAACGATCGCAACAGGTTCGAGCCGGTGGCCTATTCGATTGCGACGATTGCGCCGATGTCTGAGAGCACGGTGTCGGTCGCGGTATCGTCGGGCGCCCAGGAGAGCAACGGCGCGCTCCTGTTCGAAGTGAGCGATCCGGAGTACCGCGTTCACCGGTTTCTCGTTCGACACGAGCGTCGAAACGCGATCGAGGCCCCACGATGACCGCGCGCCGGCGAGACATTCTGTTCAGCGTTTCCGTCCACCGTCTGCCACTCGCCCGGCTGGGCGAGTGCGTCCGCGAACTCGAGTCCGCCGGCATTCATGAGCTCAAGGTGGACGTGTGCGACGGCGCGTTCGCGCCGGGGTTCGCGCTGGGCTTCGAGATCGTCGAGGCATTGCGCGACGCGACCACGCTGCCGATTCACGCGCACCTGATTGCGGAACGGCCGGAGCGATACGTCGCCGATTTCGCGCGGCTCGGTTGCGCGGCGCTGACGGTGCCGGTCGAGGCGTGCATCCACGTGCACCGCACGTTTGCGCAAATCCGGGAGGCGGGGCTGAAACCCGGCGTGAGCATTCTCCCCGGCACGCCGCTGACCGCGCTCGAATATGTCCTGCCGCTCATAGGCCGGGTCGTGCTTCCGGTCAGCGAAGACGGGCTCGATGACGAGGAACCGCCGCGCGCGGCGTACGAGCGCGTGCGCATCCTGCGCGAGAATGTGAACTATCACAAGACGGGCGCCGTGATTGCCGTGGAGGGCGGCTTGCGCGCGATCGATGCCGCGCGGTTCGCGGCCGTCGGCGCGGACGAGATCGTCGTCGATCGGCCGGACGTGCTGCGTGCTGGATCGCTCGGCGCGGCCGTGCGCGCGTTCATCGATGAAACCGCGAAATCGAGAAAGACCGCTTAGAAACCGGCTACGGTACCGTCATTACCAGCGGCAGGGTCCACGACGAAGCCACTCTCTTTCGCGACAAACGCTCCCGCTCAACTGTCTTGCGGCAGTTTCACCGGATCGAGCGGCGGGAGTGAACCCTTGTGCGCCTTGATGTCGCGCGAGGGCTTGGCCGTTTTCGGGTCGGCCATGTAGCGCGACAGATCGAGATTGATGAAATCGGCGTCGCCGTTGTCGCGAATGAAAATATTCGCATTGGCCGGAACCTTGCCCGACGCGATCGCCGCCTCGTCCTTGATCCCGTCCCACATGATGTCTGGAATCGGCGCGCCGCCCGCCGCCTCGGCATAGAGCAGGCCGCGCTCACCCATCGGTTTGTCGCCACCGGTGCCGAACTTGTTGTTATGGATGTGCAGGTTGCGCGGATAGGGATAGTAGTTCGGGTCGGGTTCGGCTTTTTTGTCGCCATAGGGCAGGAACCCGCGGATGCTGAGGTTCACCGTGCCGTTACCGCTGAATTCGTTGTTGAACACCTCGACGTCGCTGTTCGCCATGATGCTCATGCCGGTGCCGGTGGGCACGTAGCCGACGATATTGCCCTCGGGCGCGAAGTTCTTGGTGTCGTTGTTGATGCTCTTGTTGTCGAACACGCGGACATGGTGCCCGCCCTGCTGCGGCAGGTTCGGCAGATCGAACACGAGAATGCCGCCGGTGTTGTGCATCGCGACGTTGTCGTACACGTCGGCGTAGTAGCAGTTCTCGATCTCGATACCGGCGACGTTAAACTTCGCCGTCGAATTGCGCACGATGATGTATTGGCACTGGCCGACGTAAATACCGGCGTCGGACGCGCCAATCGCCACGCACCCGTCGATGAGCACGTTTTTCGACTCGACGGGATAAAACCCGTACGCGCCATTCGTCGGCTTCGGGCCGCCGGTCCATTCCGCGCGAACGTTCAGAAACGAAATTCCGTCCGCGCCTTTGGCCTTGATGCCGTCGCCGATCGCGTCTTCCACCGCGAAATCCTGCAGGGTCACCCCGGTGCCGGTCACCAGCAATCCCTCGGCGCCCGCGTTCTGTGTTTTGAACGACAGAACCGACTTGTCCATCCCCTTGCCGCGAATCGTCACGTCGTCTACGTCGAGCGAGACGCCCATCGTCAGTTCGAACACGCCCTCGTCGAGCTCGATGACGTCCCCCGGCTTCGCGAGGATGAGCGCCTCCTGCAGCCGCTCCTGGATGTCCGGCCCGGGACTGATGACCACGGCAGACGCCGGCAGCGCGGCGAGCGCGAACCCGGCAGCGAACAAGGCAAATCCGGTAAGTTTCATGGTCGTATCTCCTAAGGTCTCAAGAATCTGGGGCAGCGTACCAGTCGTGTGTACAGAAGGACAAACTTCCCTTCTCGGCCGACGGCACACTCCTTCTGATCGAGGGTTGTATGTTACAGGGAAATAGATAATATTACCATGCTGGGACGCACTGATCGTGTCGAGAGGAGATCATATGACAATTAAGACAGGAATCGCACCAGTGTACTACCGCCGGCCGGCGAATCTGATCGATGAAGGGGAACTGGCGCCACAAATCTTCCCGTTGTTCGAAGACGGAAGAGTCTCCTGGTTCGACCGCCTACTCGGTGGCGGAATTGAAGTACCGAACGAAGCCGTCGCGGGGAGCAAGCCGAGATCGCTGATTATGTTGCTCTCCGGCGCTCCCGGAACCGGAAAGACGACGTTTGCACTGGAGCTGGCAACCCGCGTCGCCCTGTCGGAGGATCCCGGCGCGCTCGCCCTCTACCTCTCGCTGGAGGAACCGGCGCAAAATCTCGTGCGAAAATGCCGGCTGAATGATTGGTGCCCACCGTCGGGAAACGTCAAGGAGTACGACGACTTTGTTAATCCGACGTTCGGCATGCAGTTCTCGAAGGGCGTTGTCATCGCCGGTCGGGAGATGCTTGACCATCAAAAGGTCGAGCGAACGGACGGTCATGGAAAGTCCATCGACGTGCGCGGGGCACTGAATTCGATAACCGAGAAACTGCGATCGATCAAGACGAACTCCGATAGGTCGGACAATGCATCGAAAATCGACTTGCTCATCGTTGACAGTTTGAATCTGCTGTCCCCAATCGAACCTGACGAACCACGAGCAAAAGCGGTCGAACTTCTCCGCGGCGACCTATCGGCGTCCGATACGCCCTCGCGCATCAGCAATCAGAATTACAGTCTCGACAACCTTTCTGGGGATCGAGATATCGGCCCGGTGAGGCAGATTCAGGATGCTGCCGAGGGCGACCACAGACCACGCATCATCGTGATGATCCTCGACACAACGTCATCCGATCCGGTTTCGAAATACTGCGAATCCGTCGCAGACATCGTCTTTACGTTCGGTTGGGACGACGCCGATGGTTATCTGCTGCGATCATTTACGATCAAGAAGATGCGCAACCAACCGCACGCGTTGGGTAAACAGCGGCTCAAAATCATCCCCGGGCGCTCTCTGTCCGGGGAGAAATCGACCCTGCCGCACACACACGAGCACCCCTACGTGGAGCAAGGTGGCGTATTCATCTTTCCCTCGATTCACTGGCATCTGAAGCAACTTAGCCGGGAGCGCGCCCTCCGGCGCTCGAAGGTCGAGGCTCGATACGTACCGCTGGAGGGCGATCTCGAGAACCTCGGCAAGCAACTATCCGATATCGACGGTAACAAAGGTCTTCCGGATGCAGGATGTACTGCAATCGTTGGTCCGCGCGGAGGAATGAAGAGCCAATTGGCCTACTACTTCCTTCTGCAACAAGCGTGCGAATGCAAGAAGGATGTTCTTCTCATTTCACTCAGAGACGACGTGCCACGCGCTGTGGAAACACTAGACCGCATCGCCAAGCAACAAAAGATGAATGACCGCGAAAACCTCGTCCGGAAGTTGATAAAGGAAGACCGGCTTGAAATTCTGGAGAACGAGGTCGGAATGATTTCGCCCGAGGAGTTCTTCCACAAGGTCTACGTCGCGGTCCGCCGGAAGCGACGAGTGGACGAGCAGGCATCTGCACGAGTCGTCGTGGTCAACGGTCTCGACCAACTGGAGGCGCGGTTTCCACTGATCGCCCGTGAAGCCATGTTCGTCCCCGGCCTAATCCAATTTCTGAAAGCGAGCGAAACGTGCACATTGATCGTTTCGGCAACGGGCGACTATACGAGCCGAGAGGGCGCCGCTTTGTACGGGCTTCTACCGATGGCGGAGCTGATTCTTCGCGTCACGCAGATCGAATTTAACGAGCTCGATAAGGCGGATGCGAAGTGGGGCCGCGCCCTGAATCATACGTTTCGCGATATCAATGCCATCCTATCCAATCAGATTGCAGCCGTAGAGACCGTTCGCGTTCCCGGGGGCCAGATCGGCGGACGAGTCGGCTTCATCAATCGCACGCCGGATGAAAGGATGGAATATGTCTACCGGCCGCGCGAATCGTCGGTTTCGGTGAATCGCTAGGGTCAGGCCACTATCGCGGGCAGGGGGATCGCCGCGATCTCGTCTGCGACGCGGCGTCCGCTGAGGTAGGCGCCCTCGACGGTGCCGTACTGGCGCCGGCTGGTGGCTTCGCCCGCGAAGAAGACGCAGTCCTCGACGGGCCGGGCGAGGGTGTCGCGGTCATTGGTCGTGGCGCCGAGGCGGTTGTAGCTGAAGCCGCCGAACGCAAACGGATGTTTGCCCCACCGAGAGCGCACGGCGCTGACGGGGTCGGGCACGCTTGAGCCGTACATCGTCCGCAGCACCGCGACCGCGCCGCCGACGGCTTCGGTCTCGGTCATGTCTTCCAGCGCGTTCTCGTAGCGCGCGGGCACGGCCGCGACGAGGATCGGCTCGTCGGTATATTTGGCGACGTTCACGAACACCGGGTAGTCGCCCCAGATATCGGTGCCGTGCACGACGGCGTGCACGTGCGTCGGCCAGAACGCCTTCGGGAA
>CAYPNI010000059.1:0-26415 GCA_964411925.1 uncultured Nitrospirales bacterium | reverse complement strand
GGCGCCTTGATGCTCAGGTTCGCGTCCGCCTTGGCCTTGCGCACCGCCTCGACCACCTGCAGCGCGAGCGGCCACAGGCGCGCGTTGACCGGCTCCGGCACGGAGGCGAACTCCTCGATTCGCGGCCACAGGCTGCGATGAACCGACGGGTGCATGTCCGGGTCCGCCGTGTAGTTCCAGTGCCAGATCTCCTCGGTCAGGAACGGCAGAAACGGCGCGAAGAGCCGCACGACCGCGCGGTGCATGAGTCGCAGCGTCGCGGCCGCGGAGATTCGCCCGTCCGCCTCCCCTTCGTCGTAGGTACGCGGTTTCGCGAGTTCGACGTAATTGTCGCAGAACGTGTTCCAGAAGAATTCGTCGATAAGCGCGAGCGCCTGCGCATAGTCGAATTCGTCGAACGCGGCGGTCGCGCGGCGAAGCAACGGCCGCAACTGGGCGATCGCCGCGCGGTCGGACTCGCACACGATTCGGTCCGGGGTGAGCTTCGAGGGATCAAGTCCCTCGAAGCGGCCCATCACGAACTTGCTCGCGTTGAAGAGCTTCGTGCAGAGCCGTTTGCCGACCTTGAACACTTGTTCGTCGAACGCCGTGTCGACGCCCAGCCGCGCCCGCGCCCCCCAGTACCGAACCGCGTCCGCCCCGTACTCGACCACCAGCGGCTCGGGCGTCACAACGTTGCCCTGGCTCTTCGACATCTTCTTGCGGTCCGGATCGAGCACCCAGCCGGAGATCACGACGTTGTGCCACGGCACCTGTTTCTCGTGCAGATACGCCTTGACAATCGTGTAGAACGCCCACGTGCGGATGATCTCGTGCGCCTGCGGCCGCATGTCCATCGGGAACAAGTTGCGGTGCCGCTGCGGGTCATCCGCCCAGTGCGACTCGATCTGCGGCGTCAACGAACTGGTCGCCCACGTGTCGAACACGTCCGGGTCCGCCGCGAAGCCGCCCGGCTTGCCGCGCTGGTCGGGCGTATAGCCCGCGGGCGTGTCGGACATCGGGTCAACCGGCAATTCGTCCTTCGCCGGCACGATGCGCTCGTCGTAGCGCGTCACGCCGTTCGCGTCGATGCGGTACCACACGGGAATCGGCACGCCGAAATACCGCTGGCGCGAGAGGCACCAGTCCTGGTTGAGCCCCTCAACCCAGTGCTCGTACCGCTTGATCATGTACTCGGGGTGCCACTGAATCTTACGTCCCTGTGCGAGCAGCGCGTCCTTCTTGTCCATGATGCGCGTGTACCACTGCAGCGTCGGGATGAGTTCGAGCGGCCGGTCCCCCTTCTCGTAGAACTTCACCGCATGCACGATGTCTTTCTTCGGCGCCGCGATCACGCCCGGCGTCGCCTCCGCGCGCTCGACGATGAGCTTCTGCGCCTGCTTGACGTACTTGCCGGTCAGCTCGGCGTAAACCGCGTTGGCCGCGTCGGCGTCGAGACTCTCCCAGCCGGCGTCGCCAAATCGCACCGCGCGCAGACACCCCGCTCGATCGAGCACCTGCCGCAGCGGCAACTTGTACTCGCGCCACCACTCGACGTCAGTCTGGTCGCCAAAGGTACACACCATCACGACGCCGGTTCCCTTTTCCGGGTCGGCCTTGGTGTCCGCGAGTATCGGCACGGGGACCTTGAACAGCGGGGTCACCGCGCGCCCGCCGACGAATCGCGTGTAACGCGCGTCCTCCGGGTGCACAACGATCGCGACGCACGCGGGCAACAATTCCGGCCGCGTCGTCGCGATGACGAGGTTCTCGCGCGTGCCCTCGACCGCGAAATTGAGGTGGTGGTAGGCACTTGGCCGTTCTTTGTCGGTCAGTTCCGCCTGCGCGACCGCCGTCTGGAAGTCCACGTCCCACAACACGGGCCGCTCGTCCTGGTAGACCTCGCCTTGTTCGAGCAGCTTCAGGAAGCTGTATTGCGACACCCGGCGGCAATGCGCGTTGACCGTCGCGTATTCGAGGTCCCAGTCATAGCTCATGCCGAGACGCGTCCACAGCGCTTTGAAGACTTTTTCGTCGTCTTTGACGACCTCGTCGCACAAGTCAACGAAATTCCGGCGGCTGATCGGACGCGGCGGCTCTTTCGGTTTGCCGTCCACGCGCGAGACCTTCAGGTTCGGGTCGTACGGCACCGAGGGTTCGCAACGGACGTTCAGCAGGTTCTGCACGCGGCGTTCGGTTGGCAGGCCGTTGTCGTCCCAGCCGATCGGAAAGAAGATATTCCGGCCGCGCATGCGCTGGTAGCGCGTGATGAAATCCTGTTGCGAATAACTGAAGAGATGGCCGAGATGCAGCGAACCGCTCACGGTCGGCGGCGGCGTGTCCACGACGAACGTTTCATCGCGCCCGCGCGACGGGTCCCATTTGTAAATGTCCTGTCCCACCCACGCATCGCGCCAGCGCAGTTCGATTTCCTCGGCTTCGTATCGATTTG
This sequence comes from uncultured Nitrospirales bacterium, assembly GCA_964411925.1. GTDB lineage: Bacteria > Hydrogenedentota > Hydrogenedentia > Hydrogenedentales > VFKU01. Next base: position 23,984 of record CAYPNI010000059.1, on the reverse strand, counting down.
GAATTTCCATTCGCTCTCCGGAAAAACGGCGTGCCAGGGTCAAGCGCCCCTCAGTTCAGCCCCGTGAATCGCGCACGAGTATAGCGAAGTCATGCAGACCCGGCGCGGTCACGCACCCACAATGCGCAAAATCAGCGTTTCCATTTTCGGAATCGCGAAATCGAAGAGCGGACGCGAGAGCAGCAGCGCGATGAGTATGCCGAACGGGCCGATCATGCGCATCACGTTGCGCGCGTTCTCGGGGAGGAACAAGTCGAGCACGTAGTGCCCGTCCAGCGGCGGCACCGGGATAAGATTGAAGATCGCCAGAATGAAATTGAGCATGATGCCGGCCCAGAGAAACGCCCAGAGCAGCGGTGGCATCTCCGCCGCGCCTCCGGACACTTGCGAGGCGACGAACGCCGCCACGAGTGCCAGGCACATCATGATGACGTTCGACGCCGGTCCCGCCATCGCCACCAGGGCGGTATCCCGCAGCGGCTGCCGGAAATGCTCAGGTCTGAACTGCACCGGTTTGGCGTATCCGAACATGAATCCGGTCATGGTAAGCAGGATGATCGGCAGCAGGATCGTCCCGAATAAATCGATGTGCGACAACGGGTTAAGCGTCAGTCTTCCCTGTTCCCGGGGCAGTTCGTCCCCACAGGCGGTCGCGGCCGCAGCATGCGCAAATTCGTGGAACGTGAGCGCCGCGAGCAAAAGAAACCCGTATATGATGAGCGCCTGGGGATCCAAATGAAGGGGATTCCGAGTGGAACTGTGAAGATTGCACCAAAAGTATAGTGGAATGCGCGGCTGGCCTCAAACGCGGCCGGCCCGCGCCCGGCGGTAACACCGTGCGCCGAAAAGACTTGCACAGGCCCTACTACGCGCCTATAATGCAGCACAATTCGCACTCGACGGCTGTAACTTGGATTCGCTGCACGAGTTACGGCTGCGACTGTGGTGAGGGCTGATTCGTGACGATGACCAAACGCGAACTCGTGATTCGCGTCGCCAATAAAATCGGACAAACCCAGAGCGAGATTGGCAAGGTTGTCGAAGCCACGTTCGAAGCCTTGTCGCAGGCGCTTGCCGAGGGTAAACGCTGGGAACTGAGGGACTTCGGCGTGTTCGAGGTCAAGACGCGCGCATCGCGCATCGGCCGGAACCCGCGCACCGGAGACCAAGTCCCCGTCCCGCAACGGCGCGTCGTCACGTTCCGGCCCGGAAAGAAAATGAAGGAGGCCGTGGCCGACGGCCGCAAGAAGTCTCCACCCTCAACGCCAACTCCGGCGGCGCCGCCCTCGGCGCGCGCGCCTGAGGTCCCGCGGCCCGGCTCGGGCCAGGATGAGCCACCCACCAGCCGCTTCTAGTGCACGCGGATTGGACTCGATCCGCCGCGTATTCCCGATTCGGCTCCCACCGATTGAACGCCCCCTATAGGCCCGTTATGATCGATCTACCATGCTGGTTTTAGGCGTCGATACGAGCACGAACTACCTCTCCGCGGCGGTTTGCGACGGCAACCTGCTCCGCGCGGAGTATTCCATTCTGGCGGAACGGCGCCATGCCGAACGCATCATCGAAATCATTGATCGCGTACTCGCTGACGCCGGGACGACGCTTGCCGGACTCGATTTGCTGGCGATCACGGTGGGCCCCGGCTCATTCACGGGCCTGCGCATCGGGGTCTCCGCGCTGAAGGGGCTCGCCGAAGGCGCGGGAATCCCGCTCGCCGGAGTCTCCACGCTCGACGCGATGACCGGCCAATTTCATGCCGCCGACGGGTTGGTGTGCCCGCTTCTCGACGCGAAGATGGACGAGGTCTACGGCGCGGTGTACCGATTTACGAACGGCACGCGCGAAGTACTCCGGCCCGCGATGGTCGGTCCAGTGGAGGACGTGCTGGCCGGCGTCGGCGGGCCGGTGACGGTATTCGGCGAGGGCGCGCGCAATTATGCGCGGCGAATCGCCGCGTGCTGCCGGGAGGCCCGGATTGTCACGGAAATCGGCGACCACCCGCAAGGGTCCTCGGTCGCCCTGGAGGCGATCGCCGCAGTGAACGCCGGCGCGAATACTGACGCCGCGCTCGTCCGGCCCGTCTACCTGCGCCAGTCCCAGCCGGAGGAAGCCCGCCGGTGGGCGCGCGAGGCCGCCCCGGCATGAGCATCGCTCCCGATACCCGGCTCCAGTACGACATCCTCCGCGAGGAATACCTGCCGGCGATCATGGAGATCGAGAAGGAAGCCTATCCCGAACCGTGGACAATCGGGATGTTCCGCGAGGAAATCCGGAGCAAGCGCTCGTTTTTCTACACCGCCTGGCTCGGCGATCTGCTCATCGGCTATTCGGGATTCTGGCTCGTGCTCGACGAGGGCCACATCACCAGCCTCACCGTCCGCAACGATTACCGCGGCTACGGCTACGGCCGCGAACAGTTGTTTCACCTACTGACGGTCGGCGAAGAGCGCGGCGTGCGCGCGTTCACGCTCGAGGTCCGCGAGTCGAATGAGCGCGCGCGAAAACTCTACGACAGCAGCGGCTTTCGCGCCGTTGGCTTGCGCAAGGGCTACTATTCGAGCACGCGGGAAGACGCCATCGTCATGCTCAAGGAATTGCCTTGACCTGTCCGCGGCGGGACATCGCGGACGGCCGCCGGGCCTGATCTTCGCCGCATGACGGCCAAACGCGCCAATGCTCAAGCGCTGCCCGCGCACTACGCGGGCGTGCCCCTCGGCGGGATCGGCACCGGCTGCATCGAACTCGGCCAGGACGCCCGCTTTCGAAACGTCACCATCAACAACAACCGCACCGCCGCGACCCGCATCCCGTTTGCCGCCGGCGCGTTCATCGGGGTGCGCGCGGCCGCGGGGCGCGATGTCGCAACGCGCATCCTGCAGCCCGATTCGTCCATCGCGTTCGCGGCCGCGGGCATCGAACCGCGGTACACGGCAGCGGTCGAATATGAGTGGATGGGCATCTATCCCTCGTCGAGTTTCCGACTCAAGACTGCGGAGTTCCCGCTGGACGTCGAATGGAGCTGCTTCGGGCCCGTCATCCCCTACGACACGCAGGCCTCGACGCTGCCGCTGATGTTGTGTGCAGTGCAGTTCACCAACCGCACAGACCAGATTCATTCGGTGTCCGTCGTGTTCAACTGGGAAAACCTGCGCGGCTGCACGGCAACCAGCTCGCCGGCCGATCGCGGCGTCATCGTGCCCGTAGCCTACGACGAGCTGGACGAGGTCCTCGTGCCGCCGAGTTTCCAGCCGCGCCCGGACACGTCGCCGCCGCTGCCGGTCGGGCTGGGCTTCGCGCTGGACGATCCCTGCACGCAGAATGCCCACGGTAGCTATTGCCTCGCGACCCCGAGCGGCAGCGGCTCGCGCATCACGCTTCAAACCTGGGACCCGAACGACGCGGAGGACGTCCAGAAGTTCTGGACCTCGTTCCACGAGTACGGCAGCTTGACCGATCGCTTCTCGGACCGGCCCACGGCGCATTGCGGCTCCGTCTGCGCGGCGTCCCATCTCGCCCCGGGCGAGTCGCGCCGCGTGCAGTTCGTACTGGCGTGGTACTGCCCGGTCTATCGCGTGGACGGCGTGGACTTGGGCAACGCGTACACGAACGACCGCGCGAGTGTGCTGACCGTCGCATCCGAAGGGATCAAGCACGGCCCCTATTTCCAACGGGCCGTGGCCAACTGGCAGCAGCGGCTGCTCAAATCGTCGCTGCCGATCTGGTATTCGCGGCTGTTGCTCGACAGTTGCCACGTCTTTTCCACGAACACGCTGCACACGAAGTCCGGCGAGTTTGCCATGATGGAGTCGCCGCAGGAGCCCGCGCTCGGCTCGCTCGCGCGGTCGCTCTATTCCTCGTTCGGACTACTGCTGTTCTTCCCCGGATTCGCGGGCAAGGAACTCGAATTGATCGGCAACACGGCCTCCGCCGAGCGCGGCGTTTGCCGCGACCTCGGCCGCGGCACGCCGCGCAAGCCGACGATGCCCGAGCCCGAGGACGAGACCGACCTCGCGGCCGCGTTCATTTTGCTCGCGTACCGCAATTTTCAGTTGACGGGCAAAACCGTCGCGCTGATGAACGTCTTCCCGAAACTGCGCGAGCTCGCCACCGCAGCCATGCGGATCGATCGCGACGCGGACCGCGTGCCGGAATCGCGCGGCGGCATCGGCATGTTCCCCGGCTGGAAAACGCCTCCGCTGAACTCGTACTCGGCGGGCCTGTGGATCGCCGCGGCTACGGCGTATTCCCGGCTGGCGCGGCACCTGCGCCAGAACGACGAAGCCGACGCCTGGGAAAAACATGCGCGGGCCGCGCTGGATACGTTCGAGATCGCGTTCTGGGACGAGGAACAGGCGTGTTACCAGTTCGGCGTGGACACCGAGCCGGAGTTTCTGCATTTCGCCGGCCAATTCGCGGGCGCATGGATCGACCTGTTCCTGCATCTCGACGCGGGGTTTTCGACCCGCCGGATAGGACAGGCGCTCGAACGCGTCGCCCAATCGAACGTCCGTGCCGGCGGGCTCGTCCTGGCCGATCAGCCCTCGGGCGCCCGCGCCAGCGGGACGTACGCCTGGCCCATGCTGACCGAAACCTGCATGGTCTGCCCGCAAATTTCGCTCGTCGGCGCGGATACGGGCATCGAGACGCTGCGCGCGGTGCAACGGGATATCGTTTCCGCGCCGATGCGCGCGTATAACCAGCCGATGGTGTGGGACCTAGACCGCGGGGATGCGGCCGGCGCGATCCAGGACAGGCACGTCGGCGCGCTCGCCGTGTGGCACTCGCTCTACGCGCTCGAAGGCTTCTGGTTCTCCGCGCCCGAGCAGCGAATCATCATTGCGCCGCGCCTGCCGTCCGGAGTGAACCGCGTCGACTTCCCCCTGTTCACCCCGGCGGCCTTTGGCCGCATGCTGTACGAAATCGTCCCCGATACGCTGCGCCAGCGCCTCAAGATCGGTTTCGACAGCCCCGTATTCATCAAGATCATCGAGGTCGCGGCGATCGCGCCTCGCCCGCCTTCGCGCGTCACGCTGCGCATCAACGACGAGCCGGCGGCGATTCAATACGAAGTGATTCGCGCGCGTCCGCGAAACCGGATCCGAATCACGCTGCAAACGCCGCTGCAGGTCCAGCACCCAATCGACCTGTGGATCGAGTGAACCGGGCCATGCGGATCTACGCACTTACCGGCGGCATCGGCTCGGGCAAATCGGAAGCCGCGAAACTCTTCGAGTCGCTCGGCATTCCCGTGATCGACGCCGACCGCATCGGCCACGAAGTGATCGAGCCCGGCGGCTCGGCCGAGCGCGGCGTGATCGACGCGTTCGGGGAAACGATCCTGACTGACGGCCGCATCGATCGGAAGAAGCTGGCCGATCGCGTGTTCGGCGATCGCGATGCGCTCGCGCGGCTGAACTCGTTGACGCATCCCGCGGTGCTGCAACAAATCGGCCGCCGCACCGCTGAACTCGCCGGCGCCGGCCACGGCCGGGCCGTCATAGAGGCTGCGCTGCACGCCGAGGACGGGAAGCTCGCGGACTGGATGGCGGGATTGGTGCTCGTCACCTGCCCGGAAGTGCTGCGCATCGAACGTCTCGTCCGTGGCCGGGGCATGTCCGAGACGGAAGCGCGGGCGCGCATTGCATCGCAGACGCCGCCCGAAAAAAAGGCGCCGCTCGCCCGCTGGATCATCACTAACGACGGCGATTTGGGCCAGCTAAAGAAACAAGTCGCGAAAATCGCTCTGGAAATGTAACCGCGCCTCAATACACTCGCGGTCTACCGAAACCCCGCAGGCCCGAAGCCTGCGCCACCACATCCGTTCATGGTCGGCTACAGGCGCTCAGGGCGCGGGCGGCGTCCGTTGCCCGTCACGCTGCGGGCGGTCTTCCGGCCCGATCGCGCCGTCCTTGTTTCGGTCGAGTGCGTCGAATCGTTCCTGCGTCATCTGCGGCAACGCCGTCTGCGCTTCGCTGAACGTCACCTTACCGTCCGCGTTCTTGTCCGCGCCGCGCAACCGCTCGCGGAATTCCGCGCGCTGTTCCGGCGTGACCATCCCCCGCGCGCCATCCGGCCCGCGCGGCGCACGCGGCCGATCGGCGGCGGTACGCTCCGTCTTCGGCGCGTCCGACTTCGTAATGTACCCGTCCGAATCGCGATCCAGCCGATCGAAATCCGATCGCGCAAAGCCTGGTTTCGCCGATTCGATTTCCGCAAACGAAACCTTGCCGTCCTGGTCGGCGTCCGACGCCATCAGCTTGTCCAACAGTTGCCGGCGCGACGTGTCGTCCGCGCCCTGAGGCCCCCGCGCTCCGCGCTGGCCTTCGGGACGATCCGCCGCGGTGAGAAATCCGTCGCCGTTCTGATCCATCCGGCCGAACGCCTCCTGCGTCACGTTCGGCCGCTGCGCCCGCAGCTCCTCGAAACTGACCTTACCGTCCTGGTTCGCGTCTGCGCGGCGCAGGCCCTCGCCCGGCGCATGTGGACGTTCCCCGGCGCGCGCGGCGTCCGGAGCCTGCGCGGCGCCGACGACGGGCGCGCAAATCAACGCAGCGAGCGTGGCGCGAATCACCGGGTGCATGGCAATGACCTCCTACATCAGTATACGCGGCGTTTTGCCCTTACACCCCAGAAGTGTCCGCGGCGTTTACATCGGTTACGCGCGCTAAGTACACTGCTGCCCGGGGCGTTACACCCAATCCGGACGAATTTGCCCGGCGGATATTTACCCGGAGTTGGGGGCGCGCGGGGGGAGCCGGAATGAGGTCCGATCGGCCGTGACTGGACGCGCGGCGGAACCCGCCGCTCAAACCATCCGCGAAACGCTCGAAAACGTCGAGCGACGCATTCTCGCGCCCTACGCCTGCCGGTCCGCCGAGTCGCGTGGACGTCTCCGCGCGGAACCGGAACACCCCTACCGCACCGCGTTTCAGCGAGACCGCGACCGCATCCTGCACACAAAGTCGTTTCGCCGCCTTAAAGGCAAGACGCAGGTGTTCCTGGCGCCGGTCGGCGATCACTACCGAACGCGCATGACGCACACGCTCGAACTCGCGCAGATCGCCCGTACGGCTGCGCGCGCGTTGTTTCTGAACGAGGATCTGACCGAGGCGATCGCCTACGGCCACGACCTCGGCCATACGCCCTTCGGCCACGCGGGCGAGGCCGTGCTCAACGAGATCTGCCCTGGTGGGTTCCGGCACTACGAGCAGAGCCTGCGCGTGGTCGAGGTGCTCGAGACCACGCGCGCGGGACGCGGACTCAATCTCACGCACGAAGTGCGCGACGGCATCCTGCGCCACTCCACGGGCAAGTCGATCCTGCTAGGCACGGAGGGCGAACTCGCGGAAACGCTCGAAGGGCAAATCGTGAGCCTGTGCGACGCGATCGCCTATATCAACCACGATATCGACGACGCGTTGCGCGCTGAAATCATCACGCCGGCCGATCTGCCCGCCGATGCGATCGCCGTCCTCGGCCGGTCGAGTTCCGAACGCATCGACCGCATGGTCACCGCGCTCATCCGCGGCAGCCAGGACGGCCGCGTCGGCGTCGAGGAGGAGGTCCGCGGGGCGATCGTCGCGCTGCGCCGCTACCTCTTCGTCAGCGTCTATCCCCATCCCGTCATCAACGAAGAAATCGCCAAAGCAAAGAAAATCATGCGCGAGCTGTACTTCTTCGCGATGCAGCACCCGGACGGCTTGCTCGCTGAGAACAGCGACGAGCCGCTCGAACGCCGTGTCGCCGATTTCCTCGCCGGCATGACGGACAGCTACGCGCTGCGGCTGTATCGCGAGAATTTCTTCCCCGAAGCGGGCACAGCATGACGCGCCGCACGATCGCCGTCGTCGCCGGCTCCGGCCTCAACCTCAACGGCCTGCTCGACACTGTCGATCGCGAACTGTCCTTCCGCGACCTGGCATCGCTACCGGAAGCGGCAGTCGCGGGTCACGACGGCCGTTTTCTGATCGGTACGTGCGGCGACGCGCGCCTCATCATTCAATGCGGACGCCTGCACCTCTACGAGGGCCTGCGATATGACGCCGTCGCGGCGACGGTTGACGTGCTGCACCGCCTCGGCGCCGACACGGTCGTGTTTACGAACGCGGCCGGCGGGTTACAAGCCGGCATGAAGCCCGGCGAGCTCATGGCGGCCGAACGGGTCCGCCTCTGGCGTTACCGCGGCTGGCCGGACGCGCCTCGCTTGCTCACACCCGAAATAGAAGTTCCGGGGTGCGACTGGCGCGGGGCATACCACTGGGTCCACGGCCCGTGTTACGAAACGCGCGCAGAAATCGGCGCGTTGCATACCGAAAGGAGCAGCGCCGTCGGGATGAGCACGGCGCCGGAGATGCACCGCGCGCAGGCGCTCGGTCTGCGCACCGCCGCGATCTCGTGCATCACCAACAATTGCTGCACGCCGCAGAAGCTTACCCACGAGCACGTCCTGCGGACCGCTGCAGCCGCATCCACGCGCCTGTGCGCCCTGTTGCGCGGGTTCATTCAGATCGGGGCCGCAGTCCCGCGGGGCGCCGCACGCGCGAGATAGCGGCTTATCCGAATCCGCGGACCATCGAGCCGATCAGCAGCATCCACCCGTCCGCCAGCACGAACAGGATGATCTTGAACGGCAGCGACACGAATACGGGCGGCAGCATCATCATCCCCATCGCCATGAGCGTGCTGGCGACGACCATGTCGATGATCAGGAACGGGATGTAAATGATGAACCCGATCTGAAACGCAATGCGCATCTCATTCAGGATGAATGCAGGTATCAGCACGGTCGTGGGAATGTCGTCGCGCGTCTGCGGGCGCGGCAGGTTTGCGACTTCGAGAAACAGCGCAATGTCGCGCGGGCTGCTCTCGAGCTGGCGGAACATGAACGCGCGCATCGGCTTGAGCGCTTCGTAGTAGGCGTCCTCCAGCGTCGGGATTTCCCCGGCGATGTACGGCTGGATCGCGTCGTCGTACATCGCCTGATAGGTCGGCGCCATGATGAAAAATGTCAAGAACAGCGCTATCCCAATCAACACCTGGTTCGGCGGCGACTGCTGCGTCGCCATGGCCTGCCGCAGGAACCCGAACACTACGATGATGCGGGTGAACGACGTCGTCATTACGAGGATGGCCGGCGCCAGGGTCAGAATCGTCAGCAGGAAAAACACGAGCAGCGTCGTGTTGATGTTCTGCGGCTCGCCGGCCTGCCGCAGCGCCTCGACCAGGTCAACTCCGAGCGGGTTTTCGCCGGTCGTCTCTTCCTGCTGGGCAAACGCGGGCAGCGCAACGAAGACCAACAGCAACGCGGCGAGTAGCGCCCGCGCCCTAGTCCTCCTGCCCACGATTCTCGTCCCGCAAATAGCGTTGCAGCCGCTGGATATCGCCGCGCAGCGCCGCGATTTCGTCTTCCTCGGCGCGCGGCAGGGTCGCCGCCTGTTTGAGGTCGCGCGATCGTTCCTGCAATTCCGCGAGAAACGAATCGGGATTAAAAGGCGCCTCGCTGTTGCCCGGCTGCGGCTCTGCCGCCGCGGAGCGTTCGAATACCGCGGCGCTGAAATCGCCCACGGTTGACAATGCGTTTCCGGTCACGCCGATCACCAGCACGCGATCGCCAATGCGCACGAAATGCAGCGCAGTACCGCGATCGAGGTACACCCGGCCCAATACTTTGGCAAGGTTGGGCCCTGCAAGCATCGGCACATTCTTGCCCCAGCGGCGGACTCCATAGCTGATACCGAGCAGCAGCGCAACCACGATGCACAGCGCGGCAATCACGGTAAGGAATGAACCCAAGGGTGACCCGGTGCCCTGTTCGCCGCGATCGAAGATGCTCGACGGGCGATCCGGGCCGTCCACGCCGCGATCGAGCTCGGCATTAATGCTGTCGATGATCGGGTCGGCCGGCGGGGGTGCGGACTCCTGGGCCGTAACGGCGGCGAACGGAACGCAGCAGACGACTGCGGCTAAAAGCGCGCGGCGAAAATTATCCATGGCTCTTCGAGTTGCGCTCCAGGATCGGGCCGATTTCGGCGATTCTAACGTGCAGCACGTCGCCGATCACAACGACCTCACCCTTGGCGAATGAAATCCCGTTCACAGTGATGTCCGCCATTTCGCCCGCGACCTTCTCCAGCGTAACGATGGAGCCTACCTTGAGGTCGAGGATATCGCGCACGCGGGTCTTGGCGCGGCCGAGTTCCGCGGCGACTTTTAGCGGAACACCCGAGAGATCCTCGAGCGCCAAGTGCGAGCGATCGGTCCCGCCGGAGTCTTCGAGTTCGTCGATGTGGGCCTCAGCGACTTGTTCGCCGGCCATGGCGCGCCCCTTCCCGATCGGCGGAACTAGGCAGGGTCCTGCACCGCGAACTTGTGATGCAGCACCGCCGTGACCTTGATGTCGTCCCGCGGTTTCTCCTGCAGACGGCGGAGCAGATCGTTGACCTTTTGAGCGGCCTGTCGCTGGATACTTTCCTTGATCAGCAAGGTGTCGTCCAGCTCCGACCGCGTCCGCGAATCGTGCAGTTTGTTGATTATATCAATAAACCGCGCGAGATGCGCCTGCACGAGCGTGGCGGTCTCCGTGTTGTTGCATTCGATTGATACGCCGTATACCAGGATCGCCGCCGGCATCTCGCCGTCGCGAATCACGTTAACGAAGCCGTCCGGCAGGTTGACCACGACGGGATTGAGCGGGACGAGTTCCTCGGGCGCAGCGCGCGCCTCCTCTACGGGGTCGGCAACCGCGAGCATCGGCGCCAGGACGAACAGATAGGTCGCCAAACCCGCGATCGCGGCGACCAGGACGAGACCCACAGGCAGGAGAAACTTGAACAGTCCCCCTTTGGGCGGCGCAGGCGTTTCCGCCGGCTTCTCGGCTTTTTCAGCCATGTGTTCCCCCACGGCCGGACGAGACACGTCCGCCGTTCCCCCGTTTTCAAAATTTTCGCAGGGTCAGGCCGGTTTTGTCAATTCGTTCACCCGCTCCTGCAACTCGCGCACGCGCTCGTTGTCCAGGACGCCGCGCACGAGGATGTCCACGCGCCGGTTCGCCTGCCGGCCCGCCTCGGTCGTGTTGGTCGCGATCGGTTGGCCGTCGCCGCAGCCGACGATCTGCAACTGTTGGAGCGACACGCCCGAGGTGCGTTGCAAGTACCGCGCGACGGCGTCGGCACGCGCGTAACTCAAGTCGTGATTGTCTCGATAGACCGACGTGTCGCCGATCGGCGTTGAGTCTGTATGGCCGCGGATCTCGAACGCGGCGTCCGGCAGTTCAGAGAGCAGTCCGCCCAGGTTGTCGAGCATCGTGTAGGCCTCGGTCCGCAATTCGGCGCCGCCCGTCGGAAACAGGATCCCGGCGGGCAGGCTGATCTTCACGCCGCCTGCCTGGTCGTAGGTGAATTTCACGTCGCGCTGCAGGCCCATCACCTGCAGGCCCCGCTGGACACGCCGGGCCTGGTCCTCCGCTTCCTTGTTCGGCCGCCGCATGCGCACGGGAGCCGCCTGGATTCGCACCATCTGCAAATCCTCGGACATCACGCCGAACGCGCCCTTGATCGAGATGATCGCCTCCTGGAAATCGCGCGGCTTGTCCATCGACGCGAACGAAAGCAGCAGGATAAAGAACGTGAGCAACAAACTCATCATGTCGCCGAACGTCAATACCCACAGCGGTGCGCCGGGTTCGCACTCGCATTTCTTCTCTTTCTTCGCCATACCCGGCGCGGCCTATTTTTCGCCCATCTGTTCGCGCAACTGGGGAGAGAGGAAAGCCTTGAGTTTCTGCTCGACAACGCGCGGGTTGTCGCCGGACTGAATGGCGAGGATGCCTTCGATGGTGATCTCTTTAGTAAGAAGTTCGCCCGCGGTGCGGACCTTGAGCTTGCCCGCCGCGGGCATGAAGAGCACGTTGGCCAGCACCGCGCCGTACAGCGTCGTCAGCAGCGCGACGGCCATGCCCGCGCCGATCTGCGACGGGTCGCTCATGTTTGCCAGCATCTGCACGAGCCCGATGAGCGTGCCGATCATGCCGAACGCCGGCGCGAACGTGCCCATCGCCGTAATGATCGCCTGGCCGCGGTTGTGCCGGTCTTCCATGAACGCGACCTCGGTCGTCAGGATGTCGCGGATCAGCTCCGGCGCCGTGCCGTCGATCGCGAGCTGAATGCTCTTGCCAAGGAACTCGTCCTCGGCGTTCTGCGCGTGCGACTCCAACGCGAGGATCCCCTCACGCCGCGCGATCGTCGCGAACTCGACGAGTTTGGTGATCAGCCCGCGCGGATCTACGTCTTTGTTGAAGAATGCCTTTCGCAGCGGACCGATCACGCCGAGCACGTCAGCGAGCGTGTAATTCACCAACGTTGACGCGATGGTGCCGCCGCCCACGATGACCATCGACGGAATGTCGATGAAGAGCATCAGGCTTCCGCCGAGCAGAATCGCCGAAAGCATGAGCCCGAATCCGGCAATGATGCCGACTATGGATGCGATGTCCATACCGCGAGATCACTCCCCCGCCTGCGGTATCGGTCCCCCGAGAATGTAGCGCTTATATTCTAGCACCGCGCGTTGAACGGCTTCTACGGATTCCCGCACCATCAGCTTTTGCCCGTTCGTCAGCGTAATGATCGTATCGGGCGTCGCTTCGATTTCCTGAACCATCTCCGCATTGAGCACGAACGGCGTGCCGTTCAGCCGCGACAGACGAATCATGGTGTCCCCTTAACGGGGCTGGAGGGCGCGGGGCCCCCCAGCCCCAGAGTCACGTACGAGTTACCGGATGAGGTTTACCGCCTCGCCGAGCAACGTGTCCGCAGTCGTAATGGTCCGGGCATTGGCCTGGAACCCGCGCTGCGTGATGATCATGTTACTAAATTCCGTGCCGAGGTCCACGTTGGAACCCTCGAGAACGCCGCCGTTGATCGATCCGCGGCCGCCCGTGTTCGAAATGCCGATCTGCGGCAATCCGGACGACGAACTCTGGCGGAAGGTATTGTCCCCCGCCTTCTCGAGCCCGTTCACGTTCGAGAACACCGCCAGCGCCACCTGCCCCAGCACGCGCGTCAGGCCGTTGCTGAAGATGCCGTTCACGATGCCGCTCTCACCGATGTTGAACGCCTCGAGCACACCCAGCGGGAACCCGTCCTGGTTCGGATTGGTCACCGCGCTCTGGCCCGAAAGCTCGGTCATCCCGGCGAAGTCGATGTTGAATTCGAACGGCACCACGGGAATCGTCTCGCCGGTGAAGTTCGAAATGCTCGCGACCGGTTCGCCCGGCGCCAGCGTTCCCGCGAAGTTGCCCGCGCCGTCGTCGAACCCGTACTGGTTCAGCGAACCGTCGGGGTTAAACAACAGGACCGGCCGCGTGCCGCCGCTCGAACCGGGATCCAGCACGGATACCCCGTCGAACGTCCCGTCTACGGCCCACGCATTGAACAGCGTCCCACCGTTGTCCACCTGCTCGATCTTGGTGAACGTAAGCAGGATATCGCGCGCCGTTCCGAGCGAATCGAACACGCGAATCGTCCGTGTAACCGTCGTCGGCGGAATCGGCGGCAACGCCAACGGATCGCCGATGGTATTCTCCGCGGTCAAGTTGCCGACGAGCGACGTGTTCGTCGTCGCCTGTACGATGGCAGCACCGCCGATCGGCACGACGATGTTGCCCACCGGCACCTCGGTATTGATTACGCCGGACGAATCCGCCGGGAATCCCTGGACGAAGAGGCCCGTGGCCGGATCGATCAGGAACCCGTTCGCGTTCAGCGCGAACGAGCCGTCACGCGTGAACACGTTGCCTACGCCGTCACTGAGCACGAAGAACCCGGCCCCCTGAATCGCAAGATCGGACGAGATGCCCGTCTGCGTCAAGGAACCCTGGCTGTGGTTGACGTCGATCGTGGCGATGTTCGTGCCCAGACCGACCTGGCTCGGGTTCGTCCCGCCGAAGTTGCCGTCCGGCGCGGCTGCGCCCTCCAGCGTCTGGCTGAACAAATCCGAAAACAGCACGCGCGAGCCCTTGAAGCCCACGGTGTTAACGTTTGCGATGTTGTTGGCCACCACGTCCAGCCTGCGCTGGAACGATTGCAGCCCCGTCACCGCCGTAAATAACGCGGTACCCATTCGTTGTCCTCCAGTTGTCGCGCCGCGGGTTTCGTCCCGCGCCGCAGGGCCTCCCGGAAGGGTCCGGCCCGTTCCCCAAACGCCGTCAAGCGCCCTCTCTGGGCGCCATCACGACGCTGTCGATGTGCGTGAACACCGCCGGCGAGCCGTCCTGCGGCTCCATCACGGTGATCACGGTCCTGCTCGGCACGCCCACTACGAGGGCGAGCCGGTCCATGAGTACGAGCGCCTCGCGCGACCCCTTGGCCGCGGCGAGGTCCGCCGAATGCGCAATGCGCGTCCGATCCGAGTCACTCAGCTCGATGCTCCGTTCGGCGAGGCGCTTTTGCGCGTGCGCGGAGAATCGAATGGCGTTCGATGATCCCGTCGCGCGCGCCAATTCCTCGCCGAACGATGTCCCCGAGGTGGACTGAGCCGCGCGCGGTGCACCTTGCGGCGGCAGCGACGCGCCGACCGGCTGAAGCGGCGTAATCACGACGCCCCCTCGGAGGGCGCAGCAGCCGGCGTGATGCTCAGGATGCCCGACATCGGCATGAACTTGCCGTTGACGGTCAACACGACCAGGCTCCCGTCGAGATGGATCGACTCGACCATGCCCGTCTGGATCTCGCCGTTGAGGTCCACGCCCGTTACCGATTTGCCGAGCAATTGCGCGCCCGAGATGAAGTTCAGCTGATCGACGTTGCCGCTCAGAATCTCGAACTGTTCGTTGAGGTTCGTCGCGGCCTCGAGCGCGCTGAACTGCGCAAGCTGCGCCACCATCTCCGTGTTCTCGAGCGGGTTCAACGGATCCTGATACTGCATTTCGAGCACCAACAGCTTCAGGAACACGTCCTTGCCCAACTCGTTGTCCACGGCGTTCTGCACCGGGCTGCCGCCGCTCGTTCCGGCGGGCTCGTCGCTGCTCGCCGCGCGCAGCTCCGACGTGCGCCGTTCGCCGGACCGCGCCGCCGCCGTCTCCGCCAATTGTTGCGTGACCGCGGCCCGCGTCTCCGGTGTGGGACTGAGGAACCCGGTCGCGTTCGACCGGACCCCTACGAGTGCATTCATTTCACTACCTCCTCTCAGGCGAGCATGTTGAGCCCGCCGTCATGGTTCGGCCGCCCCGAACGAGCCTGCTGCTGTTCGGGAGGGTTCTGTTCCTGTTCGCGATACGCCGGCGACTGGAATCGCGCGGCGTGTCCCGTGTTGTGCTGATGGTGCTGGTGTTGCGAGGGCATCTGGCCGGACAGGTCGAAGGTCGGCGGCGCCTGCACCGAGACGCCTCTGACGTCGATGCCTTCGCGCGCGAACAGCTCGCGCAGCCCAATCAGTTGACCTTCGAGGCGCTCACGCGTCACGTGGTTCGCCGCGGTCAGGACGACCTCCAGTCCATCCGCGGCCGCCCGCACGGCCACCTGCAACTCGCCCAGCGACCGTGGCACGAGCCGCACCGTCACGATCTCGTCCGTGCGGCCGCCCAAGTAGCGGACGCTGCGAATCGTGTAGTCGCCGACATCGCGCACGTCCACCGACTGCGGCAGTTGCGCGCGAGCGGTCTCGCGGCTGTGCGCCGCCACCGCGTCTGGGGCCGGCGCCCCGTTACCACTCGCGGGGACAACAACCCCCAGGCCGGGTTCCGCTGTCTTGGCAGACGCGACGGATGCGGAAGGCGCTGGCCGCAATTCCGGCAGCGCGTCCGCGGGCCGTCTGGCAACCAGCGGCGCATCCGGCGCGTCCGTGGTAGTCGCCTCCGCGACGTCCGACGAAGCAGCCTGGTCGCGCGCGGTTGATATCGCGTCGCGCACGAGCTGGCCGATCGTCCGGCCAGGCGCGGCGGCTTGCATCGCCTCCGACTGGCCCTGCCGCGCGACTTCGACTGCGACGCGGCCAAACCCACGTGCGACTGGCGATTGCGCCGCCCGATCGCGGATCGTTTGCAACGCCGCCTCAGACGCCTCGGCGTTCTCCGACGCTGCATTCTGAGCCGGCACAGACTCCGCGGCGTCGTCCGTCACCGCGACCTCGCCGGCATCAGTTTGCGCCGCGAGAACTGCCAACGCAGCACCATTCGACGCCGAAACCGGCGCGGCGGCCTTCGGTGCCGATTCGACAACGGGCGCGGTCTCGCCGTTCACCGGCGCGGGTTGGTCAACGCCGGCATCCAACGTCGCGAGCAGCGCAGCGAGATTCGCCTGCGCGGCCTGCGCCGGGTCGACCGGCGCCTTGCCAGACTCCGGGCCTTCCGTATCGTCCACCGACGTCGCATCTGCAGCAGGATCGTCTGCGCTGGCTTCGGCGCACGCGATACACGCTGAGTGCGCGTCGGACTCTGCTCCGTCGCCGGCTGGCGACGGCGGAACGACCGACGCGCCGGTCAACGACGCCAGCAATGCGGAAAACAAGTCCGCGATGCCGCCGCTATCGGCTGGTTTCGCCGCGACTGTTGCCGTGGCGTTCGCCGCCGATCCCGCGACCGGCGGCGTAGCACTAGGAATATTCATGCATAGTTCACCCCCTTTCGATTGAGATGCTTGGGCGTGCGGCGGAGAATCCGCCACATTTCGCTCCAAAGATCAAGAGATGCAGCGCTGCCTTACAGGCGGCGCCGGAATGGAATTGCCGGGAAACGCGCCGCCTGAAAGGCAGCGCTCACTTCACCGTCATTGCGAGGAGCGACTATGCGGCAACGCGTTCTCCCCGCTGCAAATGCAACCGCTCGTCGCTCGACGGCAGGCTAGTACTTCTTCGCCTGCATCACGTCCAGGATTTCCGTCCGGACTTCAGGCTTGACCAGATCCAGGATCTTGCCGCGATTGCGGTCCTTGATCAGCGGCACGAGCCGTGCCGCCTCCTGGGGGTCCATGGCTTCGAGGTCGGCCGCGGCGTTCGCAGGCGACATTTGTTCCATCGTCTTGGCGATCTTCGTCAGCGCGGCCTGCTGCTCCGTGTCGAGCTGCGCGATCGTTCCGTTCACTTCCTCCTGGACCTTCGTGATCTCCGCCAACGTCTCGTCCAACAGCGCCTCGCGCTGGTCCAGCCGCTTCTCGCGCTCTTCGAGTTCCTTCTGCCACGTGCGCATTTGTTCCTGCTGTGCCTTGAGTTTCTGCGCCAGCGGTCCGAGGTTGTCGTCCGGATTGGGTGGCGGCGGTGCCTCCTTGATCCCCGCGATCTGCTTGATGGTCGCGAGGTTCAGGTTGCCCTTAATCGCCAGCGGCGCCAACAGCACCGCGACGAAGACCACGATGGTCAGCAGTATGAGTCCGGCTATCTTCATGGTGTCCCGCCTGACCCGCCTCCACGCGCCGCAAGTGCGCGAAGCGGATTACGGACGATTCGTCCAGTACGCGCTGGTCCCGGCGCGCGATGCGCGCGCGCTCGGCCCGATCCACGCGTTCAATCAACTTCTCCATCATGCGCCGCCGGGCCATGGCGGTTTCAAGTTCCGCGCGCGCCGCCTGCACCCGCTGCGAGTGAAGTGCGATTTCGGCGTCCTTGGCGTCGGTGAGCTTTCCGAGGTGCCGCTCGTACTGATAGAGCGCCTGAAGCCGGGCAGGATTGATGCTCGCGCCGGGCGAGAGCGATGCGCCCGCCAGCACCGCGCGGTGGTGCTCTTCGAGCTCGCGGCGCTGACGCCGGAGCGCGGCATGTTCCTGGCGGACAATCGCCAGCGCCTGGCCCCGAATCTCCTCCTGGCGTTTCCGCACGTTGAGCAGCGTCGTGTAACGTTTGGCTGACGCGCGCGCCATCAGTCCATTCGTCCCGCGCGCGGACTCACGCGACAAGCCCCGTCATCTTCGGTTCGATCTCGGCGAATTTCGCGGACTCATCGAGCCGCTGTTGCAGGAACCGGTTGATGCCCGGCGATAGCCGGATCGCCTCGTCGATGTCTGGATTGCTGCCCTTTACGTATGCGCCGATGTTGATCAAGTCCTGCGCGTCGCGAAACACGGAGAGCGCGCGGCGTATCTTCGCAGCCGCGGCCTGATGCCCCGGTGTCGTCACGTCGATCATCACGCGGCTGATGCTCTCGAGCACGTCCACGGCCGGATAATGTCCGCGGGATGCGAGATCGCGGGAGAGCACGAGGTGACCGTCCAAAATGCTGCGCACCGCGTCCGCGATGGGGTCGTTCATATCGTCAGCCTCGACAAGCACGGTGTAGATGCCGGTGACGCTTCCCTTCGACGACGTGCCCGCGCGTTCGAGCAGCTTGGGCAGTAGCGAATACACGGACGGCGGATACCCCTTCGTCGTGGGCGGTTCGCCCACGGCCAGCCCCACTTCGCGCTGCGCCATCGCGAACCGCGTGACGGAATCCATCATCAGCATCACATCGAGGCCCTGATCGCGGAAGTATTCCGCGATCGCCGTTGCGAGGTACGCGCCCTTGATGCGAACCAGCGCGGGTTCGTCGGAGGTCGCCGCCACCACGATCGAGCGTTTCAATCCCTCGGGCCCGAGGTCCGCCTCGATGAAATCGCGCACTTCCCGGCCGCGTTCGCCGATGAGCGCAATCACGCTGATGTCCGCATTGGTGTTGCGCGCGATCATGCCCATGAGCTTGCTCTTGCCGACGCCGCTGCCCGCCATCACGCCGAGGCGCTGGCCCTTGCCGCAGGTCACGCAGGAATCGATCGCGCGCACACCCGTCGCGATCGGCCGCGTGATCCGCGTGCGTTCCAGCGGCCGTGGCGGCGCGGCCATGACGTTGATGTAGTCCTCGCCGCGCAACGGCGGGCCGTCGTCAATCGGCTGGCCCAGCCCGCCGATCACGCGCCCGACCAGCCCGGCGTCCGCGCGAAGCTGCAGCGGTGCGCCGGTCGGAAGCAACAGACTTTCCGGACCGATGCCCCGGCTGTCGGCCAGCGGCATCAGCAGCGTGCGCTTGCCGCGGAAACCGACCACTTCGACGGGGATCGTCTGGCCGGTGTCCGGAACTTGTACGTAACACAGGTCGCCGATGCGAGACGGCGGGCCGGACGCCTCGATCGTGAGGCCGACTACGTCGTGGACCTTGCCGTAAACGGTGAGCGGCTGGGCGGCGCCGAGTTTTCCGAGATGTCTGTCGAAATCGAGTCCGGGCACCGCGGTCAGCCCAGCAGCTCGTTCAGGATTTTTTCGAGCTGGGAATTGAGCCGCCCGTCCACCCGCAGCGACTCGGTCTGCGCGATGCACCCGCCGGCGTCCACGGTCTCGTCCGGTACGAGATCAATCCGGCTGAGGCCTTCGAACTCGCTCAGCAGTTCCGTTCGATACGCCTTCAAGACTTCGAGGTCGTTCGGATTCACGCGGACTGAAACGGTCTCTTCGCCGAGCGTTTTCTCCAGTGCCGCACGCACGGTGCGCTTGATCACGTCTTCGGAGATGCTCGCCTCCCGGTCGATGATCTTTGAGGCGATCGACGCGGCGAGCTTCACGAGTTGCGGCTCGATTTCGTCGAGGAACTGGCGATGGGCGGCTTCGATTCGCCCGGCGGCGTCCATCAGGACCGCCGCGGTCTCGCCGACCGAGTCGCGAAATTTCTGTTCACCGTCCGCCTTGCCGAGGCGCAGGCCTTCGTCATAGGCCGCGCGGCCCTGTTGCTCCGCCTCCGCCCGGGCCAGCGCGACGATCTCGGCCGGATCGATCGATCCGTTACCGGACGATTCGCGGACGATGGTTTTCTCGAGGACGGTTCGTTGGTAGGGCGCGACACACTCGCGGTGCGCGGTATCCGTCTTGATGACTCTCGGCATGCATCCCCCGGAACGTTGCCGAAACTCTGAATCGTGCCATGGGCCCGGCTGCCCAGCCGCGTTCACCCATGAGCCCCGTGCGCCAGCCCCGGGTCAGCGATTCCCCCGCGCCCCGCGGCCGACGGAACGAATTATACAACAATCTCGTTGTCTGACGAGCCGCCGCGGCCCTCGATAATCACTTCCCCGGCCTCCTCGAGCTGCCGGATGACCGCGACCACCTTCTGCTGCGCCTCTTCCACGTTTCGCAGCCGGACGGGGCCCATAAACTCGATTTCTTCCTTAATCATCTCCCGGGCGCGCTCGGACATGTTCCTGAATATCTTCTCGCCCACTTCCTCGTTGGCCCCCTTGAGAGCCAGCGCCAGCTCCTTCGACTCGATTTCCCGCAGCGCCTTCTGGATGCCCGCGTCGTCCACATGGATGATGTCATCGAACGTGAACATCAGGCGCGCGATTTCCTCGGCGAGCTCCGGATCGCCTTCTTGCAGCTTGGCCATGATCTTCTTTTCGGTCGCGCGGTCGATGTTGTTCAGAATCTCGGCCACTTCGCGCACTCCGCCCGCGAACGTGAACCCCTGGGTGAACACCGAGGCCATCTTGCGCTCGAGCACGCGCTCGACTTCGCGGACGACCTCGGGCGGCGTGCGCTCCATGGTCGCAATCCGCATCACGACCTCGGATTGTGTCTCCTGAGGCAGCGCGGACAGCACCATCGCCGATGTATTCGACGGCAGGTGCGCGAGGATCAGCGAAATCGTCTGCGGGTGTTCGTCCTGAATGAACGTAACGATTTGCCCGGGGTCGGCCTTCTTCAAGAACTGAAACGGTACATCCTGCAGGTTACTCTGAAGCCGCGTGAGAATTTCTATGGTCCGTCCCGGGCCGAACGCCTTTTCGAGCAGTTGCCGCGCGTAGTCGATGCCGCCCTGCGTCATCACCTTGTTCGCGACGGCCATCTCGTAAAATTCGTCGAGGATTTCCGTGCGCCGCTCAGGGTCGATGCCTTCGAGGCTGGAGAGGCTCAGCGTCATCTCCTCGACTTCTTCCTCGCTCATGCTCGACATGATGCGCGCCGCGCGCTCGGAACCCATGCACGCGAGGAAGATCGCGGCCTTCTGCTTTCCGGAGATCGTTTCAGGCTGCCCGCGGTTCTGCATCATGGACGGGCTATTCCTCCTGGCTCATCCACGTGCGCAGCAGCGCCGCCACGGTCTCAGGCTCCTGCTGCGACAGCCGCTCGACCTCCGCCGCGATTTCCTGCCGGCGGCGCTCCGCAGGGCTCGCCTCGGGAATTTCGACGACTTCCTCTTCCTCCGCCGGCGGCAGGACCAGCATGCGCCGCATGAGCGATCGAATCACGAGGAACGCGAGCAGTACGAGCGCTACGCGCCACGTCCACTGGAACCAGGGAGCGTCCAGCGAGAACGCGCTGGGCGCGGACACCGGCGGCACGCCGGCCAGGCGATCGCCCGCGAACTGACGGTCGTACACGACCACTTCGGTCGGCTCGTCGCCCTCGCCGAGGGCCCCACGGATCATGTCCGTGTACCGCTGCACTTCCTGCGGCGTCAGTCCGATGTACGCCGGCGCCCCGGCCGCTTCGCCCTCGGCGGCGCCTTCGGCTGCGGGCGCGTAGTTGCCTTCGATGAATGCCGTCGCGCTGATCTTTTTGACCCGCCCGGGCTGGGTCGATGTCGTCGTCACCGTCTCGGACGGATCGAAATTCTCCAGAATCTCTGACTCGCTCGTCTTGATGCCCGTCGCGCCGGGTCCGCCGAGTTCGCCGGGTACGTTCGCCAGCGCGCCCGCGGGCCCTTCCGCCGGCCGCTCGATGTCTTCGGTCGTTGACTCCGTGATCAGCGAACTGATCGCCGTGCCTTCGCGCACTTCGCGTTGCCGTTTTTCCTCGGTCGACCAGTCCATCGTCGCACTGACGTTCACCACCGCGTTCACACCCACGCGTCGGAACTGCTCCATAATCTTGCGCTGGCGCGATTCTTCAAATTCCATCTGGAACGCGAGCTTGTCGCCCGCGAGGCTCGCGAACTCGTCCGTGGACGGGCTATGCAATATCGTGCCGTCGGACATCGCCACGTGAATGTTCCGCGGCGAAAGGTTCGCCCCGCCAAAACTGCTTACCGTGTTCACCACCGCCTTGACCTGCGCATCGCTCGGACGGCGCCCGCCCGTATCAATCGTCACGGTCGCCTCGGACGGCTTCTGCTCGGACGTGAACAACTGGTCCGGCGCTTCGCGAATGAACACCGACGAGCCGCGCACGAAGTCGAACTGATTGAGCTGCCGCTGGAGCGTCCCCTGCAGCGCGCGCATGTAGTCCACGTCGTCCAGGAACCGGTTGGACATCAGGTCGCGCGTATCGAACAACTCGAACCCCTGGACCACGCCCTGGCTGCGCGGCAGGTTCAGCGACGCCAGGCCCACGCGCATCCGCGAGATGTCGCGCACGGGCACGTCGATCGCGGTTCCACCGTCGCGCAACCGGAACGGCACGTCGTTGTCGTTGAGGTAGACCGTGATTTCATTGGCCTCTTCCGTGGAAAGTCGATCGTAGAGGCGGCCGTATTGCGGCTGCGCGCCGAAGAAGACGAGCACAGCGATGACCACGAGCGTGAACACGCCCGCGAGAACGAGGTTCGCCCGCGCGCTGATCGACAGGCGTTGCCACGTCTGCGCAACGCCCGACCCTAGCTGGCGCAGAAACTCGAACACACTGCGTCCTTCCGGCATCCGGCGCGCGGGGCGCCGTAGTGCCGTTCAAATGTCAACTCCGCTGGCGCACGCGCGGGCACACGGCCCGAGCGCTCCGGCGCAGTCCCGTGGCGCGGAAACCGCTCCGGATCGGCTTAGTTGACGGAAACCCGACCCCGGTCTATTGCAACACGGCGGCTACAACCGCCGGATTACACTTGCATCCGCATGACTTCTTCGTACGCGGCGACGATCTTGTTCCGAATGGCCATCATCGTCTGGAACGAGACGTCGGCCTTCTCAATCGCGACCATCGCCTCGGTAACGTCTTTCACCTCGCCCGAGACCAACTGCCGGATCGCCGTGTCCGCGTCCCCTTGCAGTTTCTGCACCTCGGTCACCGCCTGCGACAACACGTCCGCAAACGAACTGCCCTCGGCCGGCGGCGCGGCGAGCGTGCGCGGGGTGCGCGGATCGATGTTCGGCGCGGCGGACCGCGGCGTCACTTCGGTAATGCGAAGTGGATCGTCCACTTGAGTGCCCCCTCACCGTTACTGGCGAATGATTTCCAGCGCGCGTTCCGTCATGGCACGGTCGGACATGATCACGTTCACGTTCGCCTCGTACGCGCGCTGTGCCGAGACCAAGTTTATCATTTCGATCACCAAATTCACATTGGGATACTGCACGATCCCCTCTGAATTCGCATCCGGATGCGTGGGATCGTAGACCTCGACAAACGGCGAATCGTCCGACTCGATCCGCTTCACCTGCACGCCGAACCGCTCCGGGCGCATCGACTTGCCGAGTTGTTCGCCGCGCAGAATGGCGACCTGGCGGCGGAACGGCCCGCCCTCGGGCGTCCGCGTGGTCTCCACGTTCGCGATATTGTTCGCGATGAGGTTCATCCGCACGCGTTGCGCACGGACGCCCGTCATCGCGACATCGACTGCTGAGACGCTTTGAAGCATCGACGCGCCCCCTTATCCGACCGTCGAGAGCATGTTTTTCACCATCGAGAACTGCTTGGTGACGATGCTGGCGTAGAGGTTGTACTTGCCCCGGTTTTCGGCGAGATTCGCAGTTTCCTCCTCAATGTCAACTTTATTGTAGTCGTTCTTGGAAGACCGAACAAGACGGCCTGTTCCAAGGTGGTACCGAGACGCGTCGAGGTGCCGGGGGTCCGTTCGGCGGAGTTCGATCGCTCCCCGGCCCGCGACTGCATCCCGTAGAGTGCCCTGGAAGTCCAATCGGACCGGGTTGTAGCCCGGCGTATCCGCATTCGCAATGTTATTGGCGATCAACCGGTGATTCTGCTGCGCCACTTTCATCCCGGTGACCAACAACTGGGTCGTATTGACCCCCGCAAACGCGCCCATGAACCTCCCCCTTCGGTGGGTTTCCGTCGAGGACCCTAGGGCAACGCGCGTGCCA
>CAYPNI010000058.1:0-26831 GCA_964411925.1 uncultured Nitrospirales bacterium | reverse complement strand
GGGCGTGTAGTCGCGCGGGGAGATGGATGCGCGCGTTCGAGAATCGATCTTCTTGCCGCACTCCGAACAAAACTTAGCTGACGCATTCAAATCGGCGCCGCAACCGGAGCAGCGCAATCCGAGCGCGGTGCCGCAGTCTGTGCGGAGTTTCGCGCGATCGCGATTTGCGTGGCCGCAATCGTTACGTTTCATGGATGAATCGCACAGGAACGAAACGGCCGTAACCATGCTCGCGCGGTTAAGTGTCGAACTATTCGATTCGGGTCTCGGGCCCGTTGCCGGTTCGCATCGGTCCGGACTTCGATGCGTCCGCGCGTTTTAGAAGTACGACGCCGCACCAACACAACATGATCCAAGGAACCGCGGGAATTCCCACCACGTAGCCGGGAACCGTATACCACGGCATCGGCTCTTCCGGGTTGGGAAACGTCAGCCCTCTGACCGCGAGGCATAGCAATGCGAACAGGCTGGCAGCAATGAAGGCGCGGGATGATTTTCTCCCAAGCCATTGGGCCTGCCCGAGTGACGCCGCAATGGAGGCGTTCGCCAGGTAGGTTAACGCCCCGCCGAAGAACAACAGGATGTCCGAGAGGTTGAGCATCGAGATGACATGCGCCGGTGCAGAATCGCGATCGAAGTGTTGGGCTGCGCGATGATAGTCGAGCAGGATGACTCCCCAGACAAGATACAAAGGGGTCGCAAACACGATAGCCGCGAATCCGAGTGTCGAATAGAATCGCTCACCCGCTTCAAGAAGCAATTCTCTCAAGACAACCAGTCCGCCCCCGACCGCGATCGTATTGAGTAGAAGGACGAAGTAACGCAACTGATTCTCCTCGTGCGTTTCGCCTCCGGGTGGGCCGATGCCGGGAAGAAACGAAAACAGCGCCCACGGCGTCACTAGCAACGCCCCGGCAGCGGCGAGCCGGCGTCCCTCCGCGGCGCGTCGAATCTCCCGCGCGCCTAAAACCCACGCGGCGATGCAAATGACGAGAAACTGAACACACGCGATCGCGTAGTACATCGAACGAGCGAACTTCACCTCGACGCCGAACACTACGGTGACGACTATCAGGCTGGCGCAGAGGACCTTGAAACTCAGCCGTTGCATTCGATCGCTACCGGACATACGTGCTTCCTCTTGGTCTACGTTTGGCTGGTTGACGCGCCCAAGGCGGGACGTACGCGACGCACATCCCACTCAGTAACCCGGCCGTAGCGTGGCTACGCTGGGATGCGAGATCGTGCTTCAGGACTTCGGAGAAGTCAATCAGGCGTGACCGCACAGCTCACTCCTCGAGGTAGTCGCCGAACTACCGCCGGGCACAGATCCGCGTTACGAGTCCGGTTTGCGGAGTGAGAGCTTGTCCATTCGATACTTCAGCGTGGTGGATTTGATGCCAAGTGCGTGCGCCGCGCCGTTGGGACCGGAGACGACCCAACGGGACGCCTGCAGCGCCTGAAGAAGCATGGTGCGCTCGATCGTTTCGAGGTCATCGTAGCTCGCACATTCCGCGGACGGCGGCGAAACGGTCTTCGCGGCAGCGGGTGAAGCGCCATACGCCAGCGGGATCTCAAACGGTCCGCGGCGGGCGTCGATGACTGCGCGCTCGATGATGTTTTGCAGTTCTCGGACGTTCCCCGGCCAGTCGTGCGCCGTTAACCGCCGGGTGTGGCGCGCGTGGAGCGCGAGCGGCGGGTTCCCGTGGCGACGGCAGGCCAGCTCGAGAAAATGCTCCGCGAGAACCGGGATGTCGACGGCACGGTCGCGGAGCGGCGGCATGCGAATGGGAAACACGTTTATCCGGTAGTAAAGATCCTCGCGGAACCGGCCCGCGCGCACTTCGGCGGGAAGGTTTCTGTTCGTCGCGGCAATGATCCTGACGTCGACTTCCCTGGTTTGTTCATCGCCGACGGCCTCGAAGCGGCCGTCCTGAATGACACGCAGGAGTTTGCTCTGAAGTTCGATGGGGATCTCGCCGATCTCGTCCAGGAAGAGTGTGCCGCCGTGCGCGAGTTCAAACCGCCCGACGCGGTCGCGCGTCGCGCCGGTAAACGCGCCCTTGACGTGTCCAAAGAATTCGCTCTCGAATAATTCACGGGGGATGGACGCGCAATTGACTTGAATGAGCGGCCCCTCGGCGCGCGGGCTGGCGCGATGAATCGCGTGCGCGGCGAGTTCCTTGCCCGTGCCGGACTCGCCCTCGATGAGTACGCTTGCGTCAACGCCGGCGACAATTTCAATCTGCCGCCGAAGGGTCTGCATGGCTTCGGAATCGCCGAGCAGCGTCGATGGCATCGGGCCGCCGCTCATTTCTTCTTTCAGCGCGGCGTTCTCCCGTTCGAGCGCCTGTTTCAGCTCAACGATGGTCTGGAACGCGCGCGCGTTGGCAATGGCAGAGGCCGCGTGGTTCGCGAAGATGCGCAAGTAGGTGAATTCGGCCTCGGTCATCGGACGCCGGGCAAAGACGCACAACGCGCCGAGGATCTCGCCCGCGAACACCAGCGGCTGACCCGAAAAACTCTCAATGCCCTCGCTGCGACCCCACTCCGGATCAACGAGGTCGGCGTAGTCGCTGCGATCGACGACGTTGATCGCCTCGCCACTGGAGGCAATCCGTCCGATCTTCTTAAAGTTCATCGGGAACCGGCGGTACCGTCCGTCCAGATTGCGCCATCGCGGCACATCAACATTCACGGACGCCCCGTCGCTCGCGGCAAGATGCAGACAGATATCTTTTTTTGGGCACACGCTCGCGAAGTGACACGCGTCACAAATGTCCGCCGGCTGGATTAGCCAGATTCGCGCGAGGGCCACGTGAGGCTGTGCGCCCAGGCCCTCCACCACCGTCTGGAGCACCTCGGTCGGGCTCGTCAGCCCGGTGATGGTGGAGGCAATGGCAGAGAGCGACCGAATATCCATCGCTGCATTGTCAGTTTTTTGGAATATGGAGTCCAATTTACCGTCACTTCCATTTTTCTGGAATCATTCGACCGGTTGCAGGACGCCTCATAAATCCTTACGCTACAGCGCCTTAGAGGTGTTCTGAAATCTAGGTATGCCGATTGATATATGCAGGTAGCGCGCCTTTGAGAACCCGCCCTGCTTGAAGGCGTGCAACAACTCGACCAGGGACGGGAAAACTGGGAAGGAAAAACGAGATGCGACAGAAGACCAACTTGTTCAAGAACTACCCGGCGTGGTGCTTGATTGCCGTTTCGATTTGGGCGATCGGGTTCCCGAGCGACGCGGAAGACACAGCGGATACTCCGCGGGAAATCCGAAACGTGGCCATTCTCGTGTTCAACGGAATGGACATCCAGGATTTCGCCGGGCCGGCCGACGTGTTCTTCTACGCCGGTCTCGCAGACGGACGAGCCGCGTTCAAGCAGTTCGCCGTCGCCAAATCGATGGAACCCATTACCAGCCAGGGCTTCGTAAAGATTGTACCGAACTATACGTTCGCCGATTGTCCGAAGCCCGATATTCTCGTCATTCCCGGAGGTAGCGTGAATGGACTGATACGCGACGAGGAGACGATGAAGTGGATTAAGGAGACTGGGTTGAAGTCCGAGCACGTACTCTCGGTCTGTACGGGCGCGCTCGTGCTGCAGAGTGCGGGGTTTCTGGACGGGATCAAGGCGACTACGCATTGGGGATCGATAACCCGCCTGCGCGAACAAGCGCCGACCACGACGGTCCTGGAGAATGTGCGCTACGTGGACAACGGCAAGATTGTGACTTCCGCAGGCGTAAGCGCGGGAATCGATATGTCGTTGCACGTGGTCGCCAAACTGCTCGGCTTCGATACGGCCAAGGACACCGCCTTGCGCATGGAATACGAGTGGAAACCGCGCGAAGAGTACGCGAAACCTTGATCCCGGAACGCGACCGGCGCCGAGACGCAATAAGGACGTAAATCGTCGTGCGAGTGCCGTTAGCCAACGTGGCCCTATGGTTCGACTTCATGCACGGGGTACAATCCGACACTCGCCCGATCCGGTGCAGCGGGCGCGTGGGACCAGATCGGGACTTCTCCTGCTTCGAGGGGCCGATCGCGCAACGGCGAAGGACGTGGTTCGATGAATCCGAACAAGGCGCTTTGGGAAAAGGGCGACTTCACCCGGATCGCACAGAGCATGCGAACGAGTGGCGAAGCGCTTGTCGAGAAGCTTGGGATTGCCAGAG
Source organism: uncultured Nitrospirales bacterium (assembly GCA_964411925.1). Lineage (GTDB taxonomy): Bacteria > Hydrogenedentota > Hydrogenedentia > Hydrogenedentales > VFKU01. The sequence goes on along the minus strand of CAYPNI010000058.1, from coordinate 22,642 downwards.
GCCTGAAAGTCCTGGATCTCGGATGCGGTGACGGCACGACGGCAATCCCCGCGGCGAAGCGCGGCGCGGAAGTCCTGGGCGTTGATATTGCCCGGAACCTCGTCGAGGCCGGTAACCGGCGCGCGAAGGAACTCGGTCTGGCGAATTGCAGGTTTCAGGAAGGAGACGCGACGAATCTTGCCGAATTGAAGGACCGCAGCTTCGATCTCGTGATGAGTGTTTTCGGGGCAATGTTCGCGCCCAAGCCCTTCGACGTCGCGAAGGAGATGGCGCGCGTGTGCCGGCCGGGCGGAAGAATCGTGATGGGGAACTGGATTCCGAACGACCCGACGCTCGTCGCGCAAATTCTGAAGATTAGCTCGTCCTACTCCCCGCCGCCGCCGGAAGGCTTCATCAGTCCGATGACCTGGGGTGTCGAGAGCAACGTGATCGAGCGGTTTGGCGCTGCAGGAATCGCCGAAGACAGGATTTCCTTCGCGAGGGACACGTACACGTTCGAATACCCCGAGCCGCCGGCCGCGCTCCTGGCCGAATTTAGAAGGTTCTATGGACCTACCATGAACGCGTTCGAAGCCGCGGAAAAGAATGGCCGCGCCGACGAACTGGCTGCAGAACTGGACGATTTGTTCAATCGGCAGAACAAGAGCGCGATTAAGACGGCAACATCAATCCCCGCGACGTATCTACGGGTTACCGCCGCGCGATAGTGCCTGGAAATTACCCCCTGCTCCTGCGAGGCACTGTCGCGTGGCGGTTTCCATGGACCTTCGTCCACGCGAGCGCTCGACGGGTTAATGTATGATCTGCTTTCTCTCGCGGAGTCGATCGTTGTGAATGGAATTCCCGCGTCGATACACGAACTGCCGTTCGAGATCTTCGAACCGGGTTGCGCGTTGATCCACGAAGGCGGAGAGCCCGGGGCACTCCATTTCCTGGTGCGGGGTACCGTCGAAGTGTCGAAGGCGGGCCAATCCATCACCCGCGTGCGCGAGCCCGGGGCGATGTTCGGCGAAATGGGTGTGCTTCTTCAGTGCAAGAACACGGCGACGGTTACGGCGGTAGATCACGTGGAGTGCCGCATCGCGCGGGACGCGAAGACGTATCTTGCTGCGCATCCGGACGTCCTCGCGTACATCTGTTGGGTACTGGCGCGCCGCCTGGACTCGCTGAACCGATATCTCGTGGACATCAAGATGCAGTTCGGGGATCGCAGCGATCACCTGGGCATGGTGGACGAAGTGCTGGGAGCCATTATGAACCGGCAGCCGCGCGACATCGCCCGTCAGCCCGATTCGGGCGCCTGAATCCCGCGCGCCATGTCCAACACCTGACGGTCCATCTCCGAGTCCCACGTCGCCTCCATTCGCGCAAGATCGAGCACGATCGTGGCAGGGGTCGAGGATGGCTGGCGGCCGGGGTTGAATACCCACGTGTTGCCTATCCGGTCATACCAGCGCCCTTCGGCTCTGAACGGGGAATGGTGAATGTGCCCGCTGAGGACGATATCGGGCCCGAGCCTCGCGATCAGATCCGTCAAATACGTATCGCCCGCGAAGTCCTTGCCGTTCCAGCTCGTTTTCGCACCGTCAGGGGGCGCGTGATAAATCCAGATCCACGGCCGCCCCCCCACGGAGGCTTCGGCCGTGAGGAACGCCGCCATTCGTTCCCGCGTCTCGGGCCCATCCCACCAGGGACAAATGCTCAAGCGGCAGCCGTACAGACTCATGCCCTGCTGGTCGACGGAAACCCGCTGGAGCTTTAGGTGTTCCAGCCACGACGCCACGCGCTCTCCGCTCTCGGTCTGGTCGTCGAGATCGTGGTTGCCCGAACAGACCGCGATCGGCAATTGGCCGCCGAGCCGGCCCAGATACTTCGCAATCACGAGGATCTGCGTGTCCAGGTCGGCGTGTCCCGCGAGATCGAGCAGATCGCCGCCAATCACAAGCGCGTCGAACCCGGAGGCGGCGGCACAGAGCCAGTCGAGTTGTTTGAGGCTGTAGTGGATGTCGGCTACGAAGAGAATTCGCATTGCGCGGACTCGCTCCCTTTGCAGAAGCCGGAATCGAGAAGATCGCCGAAACCGCACGTGAAACGGTTCATCGTCCCAGTTCCCGTTTCAGACGTTCGATGTGTCCGGGAGCGCCAATTCCCTCGTAGCCCGCTCGCGCCTCTTCAAGTAGTCGTCGGCGGGCCGCGTCGTCGTTCACAACTCCGGCGAGTTCGGCTCGCCACTCCAGGAGAGCCGGCGCGAGGAGTTTCGCGCCGGTGCGTTCGATGAGGGCGGAGGCCTCGGCGAGGGCGGATTCCACCGCGCTGCGGGCAGACCCGCCATCGCGTCGCAATAGCACGCGGGCGATCACCCCGTGGGCGTGAGCTTCGAAATTGGCGCGCAGCGAGTGGCGGCAGAGCGCGATTGATTCCTCCGCGGCCTCGGCCGCGGCGTTCAAATCGCCCGACAGAAGCAAGGCCTCAGCGAGGACCTGGGACGACATGCCTTCGTGCTGCCTCTCCATCGTCCGGTGCATGCGCAGTGCGGCGCGTACGGGCTCGACCGCATCCGTGGGACGCCCGGCCGCAAGATGGGCGTATGCGAACGCGATCTGCGTTAATGCTTCCAGCGCCGGTGGCTCTCCAAGAGCTCGCGAAATCTCCTGTGTCTGGCGCGCGCTCGCCAGTGCCCGTTCTGAGTCGTTCACGTAGTAATGCGCTTGGGCCGACCAGGATGAAACATAGCCCACCATTTCGGGCGTCACGCCCGCCATTTGGCGGCATCGGTCAAGTTCCGCCATCCCATCGGCAAACCGGCCCACCCAATACAGGCTGCAACCTCGCCAGAACGAGAACACCTGGCTGGGATTCACGCCGTAGATCCAGTCAGCCTGGGGGAGCGCTCGGGGAAAGCGTCTGAGTCCTTCCTCCGCCGTCTGGATCGAGTCGGCGAATTGACCAGCCCAATGCTGGGCATCGGTGAGCCATTGCCACGCGTTTGCCTGCACTCCCAGATCGTCCGTCTCGAGCGCAGCTCGTTGGCCGTCGATCGCCGACTGTAGGTATTGCGCGACTTCCCCGTTTGCGCACAGTGTACGGTTGTAGGCCATCGTCAGGTAAATCTGCGCGCGCCGATCGCCGAGGGTGGCCGCGTGGACCTTGCCTTCCTCATGGAGTACGCGGTTTTCCTCCGGCGGTGTGCCGATGCGCCAACTCCAGTTCAGAAGTTGCGTGCAAGCATCGATACCGAGTTTCGCGGCCTCCGTGTTGTCCGGAAGATCGCGCAGCAACTCACGGACCCGTCCCCAATGGCGCGCGGAGGCAACGACATCAGTGCGACCGGTCCATTCAGCGGCCCGTTTGTGCCAGCGCGCGGCGTTAAGTGCATCGCCGGCCTCATCGTAGTGGTGCGCGAGGAGCGCGGCACGTTCGTCGAGATGCGCGGCGTCCTGCTGCTCGATCGCGCGGGCTACCGCGCCGTGGACCTGGCGGCGGCGTTCCTTGAGTTGGCTGCCGAGGGCGACCTCCTGCGTAAGCGGATGCTTGAAGGAGTATTCGGAGAACGGATAAATCGCCTGCTCGTGAATGAATTCGGCACGGCGTAACGCTGCGAGCGCAGACTTCAGTTCATCCCGGGGCAGATCCGCGACAGTCGACAGGAGCGGTTCCGGAAAGTCTTTGCCGATTACAGACGCGACCTGGAGCAGGCGCTTTTCGCGTTCGGGGAGGCGATCGATCCGCGCCGCCAGGATTGACTGGACGGTCGCAGGAACTTCGAGGCGTTCGACCGGCGTCACGAGCTTGTATGCGCCGCGGGCGCCTTCGAGATGGCCCGACTCGATCAACGATTGTACGACTTCCTCTGTGAAGAAGGGATTTCCCCCCGTGCGTGTGTGAATGGGGCCGGCGAGCGCTGCCAGGCTCGGATGTGTGCCGAGGAGATCCGTGAGCAATTCCGCGATCGCGTCGCGGCCCAGCGGCGTAAGCGGAATTTGCCGATACCAGGACTTTTGCATCCACTCGGCGCGGTACTCCGGGCGGAAATTCAGCAGCAGCAGATTACGCGTTCCCGCCCGGGCGTCCACCATATGTTCAATGAACTCTCCGCTGGCCGGGTCGAGCCAATGCAGGTCTTCGATCATCGTGATGGTGGGTTGCGGCTCGTTCACCGTGTGAATTAGCTGGCGCATCACCGCGATGATCTGTCGCTGGCGGGCTTCGGGGTCGAGGCGCGGCGCCGGTCGCTGCGGATCCGCGACCCCAAGGAAATCGAAGATGAGAGGGAGCGTCCCGGCGAAGGCCTGATCGAGCAACACCATGCGCCCCGCGATTTTTTCGCGCGCACCGCGGTCGTCGTCCTGCGCCGTGATGCCAAAAAACGATCGAAACACCTCGAGAATCGGCAGTAACGGAATATTGCGCCCGTGGGCGACGGCACGGCCCTCGAACACCTTCATGCCTCGCGAGCGGCAGCGCTCGAGGAATTCGAAACAGAGGCGGCTCTTGCCGGTGCCCGCGTCGGCCATGATGCCCACGGCCTGACCATTGCCGGCGTCGGTCTGTTCGAGCGCGTCCTCCAATGTGCGCAGATCCGAGGCGCGGCCGACAAAGCGAGACAGGCCGCGCGCGCGGGAGAGGTCAAATCGCGAGCGTGAAGTCCCGATCCCGGTTAGGCGGTGGATGCGCACTTGCGTCGCGACGCCCTTGACGGTGAATTCGCCGAGATCGTCTAGCGCGAAGTAGCCACGCGTCAACGCGGCAGTCGTGTCCGTCAGGAAACAGGTGTTCGGTTCGGCCAGCGATTCCATGCGCTGCGCGAGACCGACGGTATGGCCCTGGGCGGTGTAGTCCATTCGCAGGTCGTCGCCGATCGCGCCGACAACGACTTCGCCGGAATTCAGGCCCATGCGCGCGGAGAACCCGACACCATGTTTGCGCTTGGCTTCGGTCGCGTAGCGTGCGATTTCGTCGCGCAGATGCAGCGCGGCGTAACAGGCGCGCTGGGCGTGATCTTCGTGGGCGATGGGCGCGCCAAAGAGCGCCATGATGCCGTCGCCCGTGTATTGATTGACGGTGCCCTCGAATCGATGGACGCCATCCGTGAGAATGGCGAAGAAGCGATCAAGGATCGCGTGCCATTCTTCGGGGTCGAGTTGCTCGGCCAGCTCCATCGATCCCTTGACGTCGGCAAACATCACCGTAACCTGCTTGCGCTCGCCTTCAAGCGCAGATTTCGATTGCAGTATCTTGTCGGCGAGGTGTTTGGGCGTGTATGCAACTGGTGTGCGATGCGCGCGCGGCGTCTGCGACGGGGCTCCCGACTCTTCCGGAACGGTCAGTTTCCCGCCGCATTCGCCGCAATAGGATTCGCCGGGTTCGTTGGACGCGCCGCACGAGGCGCAACAAAAGACCAGCCGTTCACCGCACGCGGCGCAGAACTTCCGTCCTTGGCGATTCTCGTGGTTGCAGCCGGCGCATTTCACCGGCGCATCCTACACATACATACGCGAAAAGTTGAAGCCTATAGGTTTGGTTGCAGGTTCCCCTGGAACAACTTGGCCCGCGGGCGGGGGTTTGGTTCGGGAGTCGAAAAGCGCCGCCGGTCGCCGCCGTCAGGTCTTGGCTCGAAACTGCGCCCGTTTGCGGTAAATCAGCGCGCCGAGAATTGACAGCAGGAGAACGGTCGCCGCCGTAGCGATCCAATTGGGCTCGACGGAAAGTCCAGCCGGAACGCTCAGCGGATTGTTCGGATCGGTTCCGAGCGAAACTTCGATTCCATCCACGACGCCGTCATCGTCCGAGTCGGGGTCGCCCGGATCGCTGCCAGTGTCTTCATCGCTGGCGAACACGCCTGTATCCGTTTCGTAGCCGTCGGGGAGCAGGTCGCCGTCCGCGTCGGGCAACATCGTGTCCGGATCCGTAATGCGGATGAGCGTGCCCAGGAAGTCCATCATGTAAAGTTCACCGGCGGCGTCCTCGCCGAAGGACGTGATGCCGAGGCCGAGCGGGTTGAGTACTGCCGTATGCTCCTGCAGGTCCGTAATACCGGCGCCGGACTTCCGGCACGACCACACCTGGCGCGTCTCGAAATCCGCGAAGAAATAGCGGCCGTTCAGCGCGGGCGACGCCGATCCGCGATAGACATACCCGCCGATGATGGCCGCCGCGCTGCCCACGTGGTCGTACTCGAAGATCGGGTCGACCATGCTCGGCAACGCGGGAAAGGACGCACCGCAGTTGTGCGGTGGCACCAGCGTTCCCTCCTTCGCGCTCCAGCCGTAGTTGACGCCGCCCGGACTGTCGGCCGGTTCGAAGTCGATCTCCTCCCGCGCCAGCGCACCCACATCCGCGATGAACATCGCGCGCGTGAGCCGATCGAAGCTGAATTTGTACGGGTTGCGCAAACCATAGGACCAAATGCTGTCGTCGCCGGCGACGCCCACGAAGGGGTTTGTCGCCGGCACGAACGGATTATCGACGTCGCCGCTGGGTCCGGCGTCCACGTCGATGCGGAGGATCGAAGCCAGCTTGTCCGTGATCGACGGGCCGCGGCCGTCCGGATCGCACTGATTGCCACCGTCGCCCAGCGCGATGTAGAGATAGTGATTCGCGTCTCCGGGCCGAAACGCCAGCATCCCGCCCTTGTGGTTCGTGTACGGCTGGGCGACTTCCACGAACACCGTCTCGCTGAACGCGTCCGCGACGTTGGGATTTCCGGACACGGTAAACCGTGAAATGCGGCTGCCCAGTTGGTTCGACGGTCCCGGATCGATGTCGGTCGTGTAGTGGACGAAAAACCAGCCGTTGACGCTGTAGTTCGGGTGAAACGCGACCGAGAGCAGTCCTCCTTCGCCCAGCGGCGTGACCTGCGAGGTGATGTCCAGGAACGGCGTCGGCAGGACCTGGTGCGTCGTCCGGTCCACGATCCGAATCACGCCGGGTTGTTCGGCGACGAACAGGCGGTTCGTGTCAGCCGGCGGGGCCGTCAAATGAAGCGGCGCGCTCAGATCGGACGTGATTATCTCGCGCGTGACGCCCGCCGTCGCGGCCGAATGTGCGGCGCACAGCAGCACCGCCGCGAAGCCCGAATGGACAGCGCCGAAACTCATGCCAACGTTATAAGTCCGGATCTCGATGACAATCAAGAATCCACGCGAACCTGAATCAAAGTCGAGCTTGAGTGGAATCGTGGATGAAATTGCGTCGCGAAACACCGCCGCGTTAGGCTGGCGGCCGTTGACGCGGTTTTTGGAGAACGCCATGCCCCTCATCACGCTCGCAACCGACTTCGAGGAACGCGAGCCCTATGTCGCGTCCACTCGGGGCGTCCTCCTGGCACGGTGCCCGGGTGTCACGCTGATCGATCTGACGCATCAGATTCGACGCCAGGGGATCGCCGAGGCCGCGCTGTTCCTGGCGGGTGCGGTGCCCTATTTCCCGGCGGGCACGGTGCACCTCGTGGCCGTTGCTTCGGGCGCGCGCCCGATCGCCGCGTCGATCGGCGCGCAGTTCATCGTATGCCCGGACAACGGGGTGTTGACGTTGCTGGCCGAACAGTCGCCCATAGATGAAGTGCGCGCCATCACCAATCCACAGTTGGACCTCTCGACCGGCCCCGGCCAGAAGTACTTCGCACGCGACGTATTCGCGCCCGCGGCCGCGCAGATCGCGCTGCACGGCTCGATGGAGGACGTGGGCGATCGCATCGACGACATCACGCGGCTCAGTCTGCCGCGGGCACGCCGGCAGGCCGATCAGACGGTGCGTGGACAAATCATGCATGTCAACCGGTTCGGTTCGCTGGTCACGAACATCCACCAATCGCTGGTCGAGGGCTGCACGGTCACGAAAGTCACCGCTGGAGACTTTCCGATCGGCGCGCTCTCGAGTTCGTACGCGGACGTCGCCCCGGGCAAACCGCTCGCGCTTTTCGGGAGTTCGGGATACCTGGAAATTGCCTACAACGGCGACCAAGCCGACAAGCGGCTCAATCTGCGCGAGGGCATTCACGTTACGGTGGACATCACACCCGGGCGGTGACGCCGCGATGCATCCGTATCCCGCACGACTCGAAGAGCGAATCGAGCTCAGAGACGGTGAACACTTGCTGGTCCGCCCGATCCGCCCCGAGGACGAGCCGGCGCATCGGGAATTCTTCGCGAACCTGACGCCTCGCGACGTGTATTGCCGGTTTTTCGGCGTGGTCAAGGGGTTCTCGCCGGAGGAATTGGCCCGATTCACGAGAATCGACTACGGGAACGAAATGGCCTTCATCGCGACCGGCGAAGACGGCGATCACGCGGGCAAAACGCTGGGCGTGGTACGGTGCTCGCCGCCGGACGCGGACGGCGCGGCGGACTTTGCGATTGTCGTTCGATCGGACGTTCACCATCGGGGCCTGGGACACGCACTGATGGAAAAAATGATCCGCTACGCGCGCGACGCCGGCCTGACCGCGCTCAAGGGCGACGTGCTTACGGAAAATCGCGCGATGATCTCGCTTGCGAAGGACTTCGGCTTTCGCCAGGTAGGCCTGCCGAGTCTGGGTGCGCTTCAGGTCCGGCTGGATCTAAACGCCGCCCCCGAAGGCTCGGTGTCTCACGCGAAGTAAGCGTCCACGACATATTCCTGGACCATGCGCTGCGTATTGAAGAAGGACCCGTTTAGCGCGATCGCGTGCCGCATGATGTCCACCCAGTTGTTCCGTTCATGGTAGTACGCCGGGACGACCGCGCGTTCGAGTTTGTCGTACAGCGATTTCGCGTCCGCCGCGTTGTCCGCTTCGTGCTGGTCGGCCTCGACAAGCGTCCCGATGGACCAGCCCGTGATGCCTTCGAGGTGGCCCTCGATCCACCAGCCGTCCAGGATGCTCAGGCTCGGCACGCCGTTCAGGGCGGACTTCATTCCGCTCGTGCCGGAGGCCTCGAGCGGCGGCTGCGGCGTATTCACCCACACGTCCACACCCGCGGTCATCAACGCGCCCGCCGCCATGTTGTAATTGGGCACGTACGCCACGCGCACCGCGTCCCCCAGCGCCTCGCGGGCCTTGAACACTTCGCGGATGATGTCCTTGCCCTGCTTGTCGCGCGGATGCGCTTTGCCCGCGTACACGATCTGGATCGGCCCGACGGATTTCGCAATGGACTTGAGCCGGCTCAAATCGGAGATCAGCAGTCCGCCGCGCTTGTACGCGGTAGCGCGGCGCGCAAACCCGAGCGTCAGCACGTTGGGATCCATCTCCGTGCCAGTCTCTTCGTTCACAAACTCGAGGAACGCGGTCTTCGCCTCGATGTGTGCAGCCCAGACTTCCTCGCGCGGGATCATCAACGCGGACCGCAGCGTAAAGTTGTCCTCGCGCCACTCGGGGATGTACTTGTCGAGCAGCGAGGCGAACGGCCGCGATACCCATCGACCCGCGTGCACTCCGTTCGTGATCGCGTGAATCTTGTACCCCGCGAACATTAGCCGCGATACCTCGCCGTGTCGGCGCGCAACGCCGTTCACGTAATGGCTGAGGCTGAGCGCGAGATACGTCATGTTCAGTTCGCCGTTGAGACAGAATTCATGGCCGTTCGAGAGAAACTCGCCCGTGATGCCCGTGACCTTCTGGACGAGGTCGAGCGGGAACCGGTCGTGGCCCGCGGCGACGGGCGTGTGCGTCGTGAAGATGCATTGCTCACGCACTTCGTCCGTGTTCTCATCGTTCATGCAGGCGAGGTCGAGCGCATCGCACCGTTCGCGCAACAGCTCCAGCGTGAGCAGCGCGGAATGGCCCTCGTTCATGTGAAACCGCTCGATGCTGTCGTGGCCCAGTGCGCGCAGCATGCGCACGCCGCCGATGCCCAACAGCGTCTCCTGGCACAGCCGGTAACGGTCGTCGCCGCCGTACAGCGAATCCGAGAGCGAGCGGTGGTATGCGCTGTTCTCCGGCAGGTCCACATCGAGCAGATACACCGGGACGACGTGGCCGCCGTGGCCGCGCACCGCGTATTTCCACGCGCGCACCGCCACTGGCTTTCCCTCGATTTCCACGACCGCCCGTTGCGGCATCGGCTCGAGAAACTCGTCCACCCTCCAGACGGATGGCTCCTCGGTCTGCACGCCCGACTCGTCGAGACGCTGCGTGAAGTACCCTTTGCGGTGCAGCAGCGTCACCGCGACCATCGGCAGTCCGAGATCCGCCGCGGAAAGCACCGTGTCGCCCGCCAGTACGCCCAGACCGCCTGAATACGTCGGGATGCGGTTGTCCACCGCGATTTCCATTGAAAAATAAGCAACGCTAGCGCTTTGCATCACGTGAAAGGTCCTTCCTGTGGGCGCGATCGAATCGAAGTTCGGTTTCGTACGTGCGCCGCCACACTTTGGCGGACGCCGGCGTGAGCCCCGGCCCAGCCGGCCGTGCTCACGCTCCCCATGCGCCATCTCTCCCGGAGATTCCGCGGAACGCGGACCCCGCTGCCCGGAGCTATTCTAACGGCGGACCGGCGGCGATGCGAATGTTAGGGCAGTGCGAACGCGATGATGGCGTCCGCGGCGACAGGATTCTCACGGTCGCGGCGAACATATCGGCTGCCGCCGCTCGCAACGACGAGGTACTGCTTGCCGTCGAGTTCATACGTCATCGGCGCGGCGTTGCACCCGGCGTCGGTTTCCCATTTCCACAGGTGCGCGCCGGTCTGCGCGTCCCAGGCGTCGAAGCTGTCGTCGGATTGTCCGGCAAAAACAACGCCTCCGGCGGTCGCGAGCACGCCGCTGAACAGCGGCAGGTTCGTCCGTTCCTGCCACGCCACTTTCCCACCCACGGGATCGATCGCCGTCATCAGCCCCCACTTCTCCAATTCCTCGCCGACGCCGAATGAAGCGTTCCCCCCCTGATACGACGTGCCCGCGCGGTAATCCGCGCCGGGCCGCGTCGTCATCCGCATCGGCCAGTGCATCGCCGCTGTGTACACCAGGCGGGTCTGCGGGCTGTACGCCGTCGGCGACCAGTTGCTGCCGCCGGCACTGCCCGGCGCGATGACGATGCCCTCTGCCGTCAAAGGCGCAAGAAAGTTTTGTTGCGGCGCGTACGGTTCGGACACCTTGAGCAGCTCACCGCTCTCCCGATCGAACAGATAGAAGTAGCCAATCTTTGTGAACAATCCCGCGGCCGGCACCGTGCGCCCCTCCCACTCGACGTCGAAGAGGATCGGCGGCGGGCCGCCGGAGTCCCAGATATCGTGAGGCAGATACTGAAACGCCCACGCGAGCGTGCCGTCGTCGGCCCGAATCGCGCAGATGGAATCGCTCCAGCGGTTGTCTCCGGGGCGCACGGTGCCGTCAAAATCCGGGCCAGGGTTGCCCGTGATGACGTACACAAGCCTGCGTTCGGCGTCGAGCGAGGGCGTCGTCCAGATGGCGCCGCCGCCATGCTGCCAGGTGTCCGGGAAGCGATCGACCGACGCCTTCTCCGCGGCGATATCGCGATTGAGGCTGAGACCGACGCCCGGCAGGGTTTCCTGCCAGGTACCGTGCCAACCGCCGTCCTCGGGCGCCGGAACCGTGTACCACGTCCACAGCAACGCTCCGGTTTCCGCGTCAAAAGCCTTCAGAAACCCGCGCACACCGTATTCGCCGCCCGCGACCCCGAGGATGATCTTGTTGTCGAACGCGAGCGGCGCGCTCGTCTGACTGTAACCTTCCTCGCCGGCGGCCGTGGACACTCTCCACGTGATCTTCCCCGTCTTCTGGTCGAGGGCGTAGAGGCTCGCGTCGATCGTGGCGACGTATACCTTGTCGTTGTACAACGTCGCGCCGCGGTTGTTCGCGCCGCAACAGAATACCGCGGCGCCCTGCGGCAGCGCCGTCCGCCAGGTCTCCTTCCCGGTGCGCGCATCGAGCTTGATGACCCATTGATCGCGCCCGACGCGCGGGGTCGTGATGTACATCGCGCCGTCAAAGACTACCGGCGTTGTTTCAAAGCCGCTGGCCATGTTGAACACGCCGGTATGAAAGACCCACGCCGGGCGCAGGGACTTCACGGTGTCCCGGTTGATCTGGTCGAGGTCGCTGTACCGCATCTGCCCGTAGCTTCCGCCATAGCTCGGCCAACCTGACGGATCGCCCCGGTGGCCCGCCGCGAGCACCGCATCGGTCACCTGCGCGCAGGAGGTCGCAGTCAGACAAGACCCCAGAATCGCCGTCAACGCGGCGATGAACACTTCCTTCATGTTGCTTCGCTCCCCTCGGTTAGCCGCGATCGGTTCGGCAGGTTCAGCCGCAGACGCGGTTGCGGCCCTGGGCCTTGGCTTCGTACATGCGCTTGTCCGCCACGGAGAGCAGCCGATCCGAATCGCGCACATGTTCGGTCATTGTCGCGGCGCCCACCGAGCATGTCACGTGAAACCGCTGGCCGTCTCGTCCGAAAAAGTGCTTTTCGGCCACGCGCGCGCGAATGCGCTCGGCCGCGAGCAGGGCGTTCTCCTTGTCCGTCTCGGTGAGAAACACCACGAACTCCTCGCCGCCAATACGGCCCGCGTAGTCCGAGGCGCGGCATTCGCCGCTGAGGACCTCGGCCACTCCGCGCAAAACATCGTCGCCGACCGCGTGGCCGTGTTTATCGTTCACCTGCTTGAAGTAGTCGAGGTCGATCGTCAGCAGCGACAACGGCGACTCGTAGCGCACCGCGCGGCGCACTTCGGAGTCGAGACGTTCGATGAACGCGCGCCGGTTTGGCAAGTGGGTGAGGTCGTCGAGGCGCGCCATGCGGTCCAGCGCGCGCTCGGCCTGCTCGCGGCGGTGCCGGTCGCGGAACCCCTCGATCAGATTGGCGCATGTGGACATCAGCGGCTGCAGGAAGGGAACGTGCCCGATATCGTATCCACCTGGCCGGTTGGCGATTCCCACGACGCCGATCAGCTCGTCGCCCTTGAAGTACGGCAGCCCCATGAACGATCGCAGCTCCGGGTGGCCGGGTGGCGTGCCGCCGCGACGCGGATCGGTCGCGGGATTGTTCGAAATGACCGGCCGCCCTTCGGTAATGACGTGTCCGAAAAGGGTATCGAGGTTGTGGAACTCCATACCCGCGGCTTGCGTGCGCTCGAACAGTTGCTGCGTCTCGGCGCTCCAGGAGACGTTGGTGATGACGTGCATTTTGAGGTGCGGGCGGCCTTCTTCGTTGTACAGCACCTCGCCGATGAAGCCGTACTCGCTGGACATCAGATCGAGCAGCGCGTTCAGCAGCCCATTGAAGATCTCGTGCCGATCCGCGCCTTCGATGAACCGATTTTGCGCGCGGTGTAGCGCTTCGAGCAGGCCGAAGGCATGGCTCAGCTTGTCCTCGGCCGCCTTCTGCACTGTCACGTCGCGCGCGACGCTATACACCAGGTCTGAGTGCTCGTCGGGATACGCCGTCCACGCCAGCCGGCGATAGGTCCCATCGCGGCACCGGTACCGGTTCTCGAAGTGGAGCGTCACGTCGCCGCGCGCAAGCTTGGCGAGTTCAGTCAGCGTGGCCTCGCGATCGTCTTCGTGCACGAAATCGACGAAGGGCCGTGCCAGGAGTTCCTCGCGAGAATACCCCAGCACGTGCTCGAACGCGGGGTTTATCGTCTTGAAATACCCGTCCAGTCCGGCGACGCAGAGCATATCGACCGAAACGTCGAAGAGCCGCTCCTGGGGCGATTTTGTTTTTAGGTCCACACCCATTCATACCATCCCAATCGGCCAGTATACGAAGCAGCATAGTGTCCCTACAATCCCACGCGGCAGCGCCGCATCGCTACAATGAGGCGATGGAGATTCAAATCGAGCGGGTCGTTCCGGGCGGCGACGGTCTGGGGCGCGTCGGAGGCGAGGTCTGCCTCGTGCCCTACGCGCTGCCCGGCGACCGCCTTCGGCTCGCGGATGTCGTCAGGCTCGGCGGCGTGCTCCGCGGGCGGATCGAGGATGTGCTGGACGCATCCCCCGGCCGTGTCGCGACGTCGTGTCCCGTGTTCGGCCGCTGCGGCGGCTGCACATGGCTGCACTTTGCGTACCCCGCGCAGGCCGAAGCGAAGCGCGCCATTGTCGCGGACTGTTTCCGGCGGATTGCGGGGCACGAGGCCGACGTCGCCTGGGCCGAGGACGCGAGTCTTCGGCTGGGCTATCGAACGCGTGCGACGTTCCACGCGACCGCCGGCCGATACGGGTTTTACGAGGCGAAATCGCATCGTGTGGCGGATATCGAGCAGTGCCCGCTGTGTCATCCGAAGCTGAACAAAGCGCTGGCGCAAATCCGCGCCGCGCGTCTCGAGGGCGAGTTCGACGTTTCGATCAACCCGGACGGCGACGATATCCTGCTCTGGACGCGCGACCCGGTCCCGGGATTGCGTGATGTGTTCCCGCAATCGAACGACAGCCGCACGCGGGGCGCGCGCCACCAGTTCCTGTTCGACGGTGTGCCGATCGTGTGCGGGGGATTTTCTCAGGCCTCGTTGTATCTCAATCGCGTGTTGCGGGATCGCGTACGCGCCGCCGTCGGACAACCGATCTCGGTGCTCGATCTGTACTGCGGCAGCGGCAATTTTTCGATCGATCTGGGGAAAAGCGTGAACGTATTGGGGCTTGACCATCATGCCCCGTCTATTGCCGCGGCGCAGGCGCTTGGCGCCGGCGAATACGCCGTCGGTGACGAGGCCGGGTTCGTACGCGCAATGGCGCGCGCTCCGTGGGACACGATCGTGCTGGACCCGCCGCGCCAGGGCGCGAAAGCCATTATCCCGGCGCTTGCGCGATCCGGCGCACGGCGCATTGTCTACGTGTCCTGCGACCCGGCGACGCTCGCGCGTGACGCGAAACCGCTGTTTGCCACGGGCTGGTCGCTCTGCTCGCTCACCGCCGTGGACATGTTCCCCAACACGGCGCACGTCGAATGCGTCGCCGTCTTCGACGCGCCGCGCGCCGCGGATTGACGGCCCCGCCGGACTCCGATACGATGCCCCGCTCGTGATCCCGGCGATGCACACGTCAGCATGACTCAATCCCCCTCTCCAACGACGCCCGCGCGAGGCGGCGGGCGCATCGCCGCGCTGAACGCGGTGGCGGCGCTGCTGTTCTGTTCCGGCGCGGCTGGCCTGCTCTACCAAGTCGTCTGGACGCGCAAGCTCGTCCTTCTATTCGGCACGACGTCGTACGCCGTCAGCACGGTCCTCTCGGTGTTCTTTCTGGGACTCGCGATCGGCAGCGTCTGGGGTGGACGAATCGCCGACCGCTCGACGCGCCCGCTCCGAGCTTACGGACTCATCGAGCTGGGCATTGCCGCCTGGGCCGTCGTTTTCCTGGTCGCGGTCGACTCGGCCGATGCTGTCGTAGTCGAACTGCTGCGTGTCGCGGGCGGGGCGCGAGTCCTTGGCACGGCGCTTCGCACGCTGCTCACGGCCGCGTTCCTGATCGTCCCGGTCATCCTGATGGGCGCCACGCTGCCGCTGGTCGCGCGATTCGTCACGACTGGGCCGCTTAGCGCCGCGCGGGTCGGATGGCTCTACAGCGCCAACACACTCGGCGCGGTCGCCGGGTGCGCGGGAGCGGGTTTTGCCTTGTTGCCCGCGCTCGGCTACACCCGCGCGACGATCGTGGGTGTCGCGCTCAATCTCGCCGCGGGCACAGCGGCATTGGCACTCAGCCGGAATACGCAGTCCAAGAGCGCGCCAGTGGAGGACGTATCGGCGCCGAAAGTAGCGCTTTCATTGCCCGCGCGCATGACATTGGCCGCGTTTGCCATTTCCGGTTTCTGCGCGCTGGCGCTCGAAGTGGTCTGGACGCGCCTGCTCACGCTGGTGTTTCTCGGCACGACGTACTCCTTCACCACGATGTTGACGACCGTCCTCTGCGGTATCGCGCTCGGCGGAGCCGTCGCCGCCGCGATCTCAGGTCGAATCCGGCGCGGCGTGCTCGCCTTCGGTGTCGTTCAAACGCTGACCGGCGCGGCCTGCATCGCGTCGCTTGCGTTTTTTCCGGGGCTGCCCGAACGTCTGATCGAGATGCGGCGGGACGGCGGCTTTGAATGGGCCGCGATCGCGGCGGCGACATTCGTGCTTTCGTTTCTGGCGCTTTTCGTGCCGACGCTGCTCTTCGGTTTCTCGTTCCCGCTCGCGCTGAACGCGTTCGCGAAGGAGTCCAATCGCGTCGGCCGCGCGGTGGGGCAGTTGTACGGCTGGAATACGCTGGGCGGCGTACTCGGCTCGCTTTGCGGCGGGTTTTTGCTCATTCCGCTGCTCGGCACGGGGCGCAGCATCGTCTCACTCGCCTACCTTCTCGCGCTTTCGGGCCTGGCGCTTTTGCTGCTCGCGGGGGAGGGGCGCTTCTCGCGCCGCGGCCTGTGGGCGGGCGCGGGCGCCGCTGCCGTCGCACTCGCAACCTACCTCGCGCCGCAGGACGTGAGCCTCGCGCTCAACAAATCCTATCTGCCCGAAGGACACGAGCTCTTGCACTATGTCGAAGGCGTCGAGGGCACCGTCGCCGTCTCAGGACCAGCCCTGGGCTCGACGGCGGGCGATCGGGTGCTTTGGATCAACGCCGTTCAAGCGACTGCGTCCATCGAGAAGGGCGTCAAGATGAACCGGTTTCAGGGCATGCTGCCGTTCTTGTTCGACCGGGACATCGAGCATGTACTTTTCATGTGTTTCGGTTCCGGCGTGACCGCCGGCGCGCTCTCGCTTAGTCCCGTCGAGCGCATCGACGCGGTCGAAATCTCGCCGGAGGTGCTGTCCGCCGCGCGGTACTTCGAGGACGACAACTTCGGCGTCGTGCACAACCCGCGCGTCCGGACGATCGTCGATGACGGGCGAAACTACCTGCTGCGGGCGCAGGACAAGTACGACCTCATCAGCTTCGAGCCGATGCCGCTCGCGATCGCCGGCGTCTCGAATTTCTATACCACCGAGTACTATCGCTTGTGCCGCAGCCGCCTCACGGAGGGCGGGCTCGTGTCGCAGTGGGTACCCCTGCACAACGGCCTCGATCTCGAAACGATTCGCGGGCTCATCGCGACGTTCTTAGACGTGTTCCCCGAGTCGTCGGCGTGGTTCATCAACGCGGACCTGTTCCTCATAGGGTCAAACCAACCGCTGCGTATCGACTACGAACTCGTTCAGGAACGGCTGGCGCGCAACGACGCGCTGCGCAATGCGCTCGCGGAGGTCTATCTGCCCGACGCGGAGGAGCTCCTGGCCGCGTTCTTCATGGACAAGGAGCGGCTCGCGAATTTCGCCGGGGGCGGCCGTCGTATGTCGGACGATCTCCCCTGGGCCGAGTTCATCGCGCCCAAACTCATCTACCAGGGCGACGTGGCCAAGTTGCTTGCCGAACTCCAGCCGTTCCGCGAGTCCGTGGTGCCGCTGCTGGCGCTTCCGCCGGGGGCGAACGGCGAGGCCGCGCGTGAGGCAGTCGAGCGGCGGCACCGCGCGCACCTGCAGGATATGGAGGGCCTCAAGGTGTACTACGGGTCCGGGCCGCTCTCAGCGCCCGAGGTCAAGTTCCGGCTATCGCTCGAAATCGACCCCCGTGACGCCAACGCGCGGTATTACCTCGTGGAGGTGCTGCTGGCCCGTGGGCGGATGTTCACCGCGTGGGACAAGCTTGACGAGGCCGTGCCCATGCTGGAGGAGGCGCGGCGCTGGGCGCCGGACCGCGCCGAGGTGCTCCTCGCGCTGGGTGATGCCTACGCCAAAGGCGACCGCACCGAGGACGCCCGGCAAGCCTATCGTTCCTTTTTGGATATGGGTGGCGTGGATCCGCGGGCCAATCGGGCCCTCGGAATTTCTCCCAGCGACCGCTAAAGGACACCCCCCTGCCTGCCGATACTCTGATCGAGTAGGGCCGTCGGGTCCTCGCGTCGAGGACCGTCCGTGCCGCCGGATGCGGCCGAAACGGCCCGCGGAGCAGTGGTTATGGTCACCATACAGGGAATCAACGCGGTATCCGGATTCTCCGGACCCAGGCCGGCCGAAAAGCCGGAGCAGGCGCCGCCGCAGTCCCAGACCCCACCGTCCGACACCGTCGAGGTCAGCCCGGCGGGTGCCGAGGCGGCCGCCGCGCAGCAGGCCGTGCAGGCGGGTCTCTCCAGCGAGATCCGCCAGGCTCAGGTCGATGCGGCCAAGGCCCGTCTGGCCGAGGGGACGTACAAACTGCAAGCGACTGTCCTTCAGGTGGCGGCGCGGGTCGCGGCGTTCGTCGAGTAATCCGGACCGGAAACTACCATCAACACCGTTCGCGGACGGCACCCACGCCGTCCGCGTTTTTTTTGGAGTGCGGCGCCATCACCGCCGTTATCGAGCACGCCGGGCGGGAAGTCCAACGCTGCGCCGCCGCCCCGCAAGTTCGAGTCTGTGCTACTTCAATTGCCGCTGCACTGCGACCACGACGCCCTGAATGGATACGTCTTCGGCGGGGACGAAGATCGGTTTCATGCTCGAATTGGCCGGACGCAATTCAATCTCATTGCCGCGCATGTGGAATCGTTTCACGGTTGCGTCTTCACCCACCAACGCCGCGACGACGTCTCCCTTGCGCGGGGACAGCGTCGGATCCACCACGACAATGTCACCGTCCAGGATGCCGTCCTCGATCATCGAGTCGCCATGGACCCGCAGGCAGAACGCGCCGCGGTTGGCGAGTTTGACGTCCACGGGGACCTCGTCCTCGATGTTCTGTTCCGCGAGAATCGGCGAGCCGGCGGCGATGTGGCCCACCAGCGGCGCCATCGCGGCCGAGTTCTGGTAGAGCCCGGTCGCGCCCTTTGCCGTCACGTGGATGCCGCGCGCCTTGGACGAACGCTCGATATACCCCTTCTTCTCGAGTGCGACCAGGTGGTCGTTCACGCCGTTCGTGGAAGAAAGCCCGAACCGCTCCCCGATCTCGGCAATCGTCGGCGGCCGGCCGTGGTCGCGAATGCACTCGACAATGAACCGCAAGATGGCCTGCTGGCGCTTGGTAAGCTCTTTTCCCATGCTGGCCCCGTTATTATCTGAACATAAATGCTCTGAATACTTGTTCAGCGGTATTGTGCACGAAGCGGCGCCCTCTGTCAATGGGCTGGGGCGATTTGCGCCGGTTCGGGCGATGGACGAACTGGACACGATGGACTGGATGGACTCTTCGGCGCGGGTATACTTCGGGCTTTGTTCGAAGGGGAAAGTTCGCTGATGGCTGAGTGGGTATTGGTCGCGAAGGTCGAGGAAATTCCGCCCGGAAAGTCGAGGGTCGTCGTCCGCGAGGGTGAAGAAATCGCCGTGTTCAACGTCGAGGGCACGTTCTACGCCACCGGCAACCGCTGTCCGCACGCGTACGGTCCGCTCGAACACGCCTGGATAGAGAAGGGCCGCCTCATCTGCCCATGGCACGGCTGGTCGTTTCCGCTCAGCCCCCACGGCGCGCCGAACGACTCCCTGCCTCGTTATCACACCGAAGTCCGCGACGGCGCCGTGTACTTTGCACACCCCGCGATCGAAGTGGACAAGAGCTGGCATTGACGATGACTGGAAGGGCAAGCGTACTCGCGAGCCGAGGCTACTAAGCGCGCACCGGCTCGCGAGTACGCTCGCCCTCCCGGCTGGAAGATTTACACCGCCGCTTCGGTGAGGTGAAGCTGTTCGATCACGGGCTTGATCTGCGCGAACTTGTCGGGCGGCAGCGGGGTAAGCGGCAGACGTAGGTTGTTTTTGATGAGGCCCATTTGCGCGAGAATGGCCTTCACGGGGAGCGGGTTGGTCTGCACGAACAGCGCCTTGAACAGCGGCATCAGCTCGTAGTGGATCGCTTGCGCGGCGGCAACGTTGCCGTTGTCCCACTCGTCGCACAGCGCGGCGACCTTGTCCGGCGCGACGTTTGCCGCGACCGACACGACGCCTGACGCGCCCACGGCCATCATGGGCAGCGTGAGCGAGTCGTCGCCGGACATGATGTTGATCGAACAGAGCGAGCGGATCTGCGAGACCTGATCGAGGCTGCCCGCGGCTTCCTTGACGGAGACGATATTCGGGATTCTGTTCAATTCGGCGATCGTCTGCGGTTCGATCAGCGTCCCCGTGCGACTAGGCACGTTGTACAGCATGATCGGGATATCGACTTTCTCGGCGATTGCGCGGTAATGCGCGATCTGGCCTTCCTTCGTCGGCTTGTTGTAGTACGGCGTGATCGATAACACCGCGTCCGCGCCGACCTCCTTCGCGAAGCGCGTCAGGTCAATCGCTTCGCGGGTGTTGTTCGACCCCGCGCCCGCAACGACCGGAATGCGACCCGCCACGCGCTCGACCGTGAACCGGATCGCTTGCTTCTGCTCGTCGTGCGAGAGTGTGGCGGCCTCGCCCGTGCAGCCGCAGGGCACGAGGCCGTGCGTCCCGCGCTCCAGGTGCATATCGATGAGGCGCCCGTAAGCGTCGAAATCGATGGAGCCGTCGTCTTTGAACGGCGTAACCAGTGCAGGTATCGACCCGCGAAACATATGTGTCTCCTTGTGGGCGCGCGCCCGCATCAGCCCCGCGCCAGGGTGGGCACCCGCCCACGATCCTACGGCAATCCCGCGCTGCGCTCAACTATGACCGCCGATTCCTTGAGTGAAACAATGCGCACCGCATCCGGTGGCGCAGGCATCTTGCCTGCGGGGGTTCATCCGCTCGCGAGGGAACCGGACGTTCGCGCCCGGGGGTTCGGGAACTTCCGCCGCCGGGAAGCCGGCGCAACACAACCAGCCCCACCTCAGAACGGCTGCTCCTCGTCGTAGTCGCCCGGCGAGTACCCGCCGGAGTGCTCGTACTCTTCCGCGGGCGCAGCTGCGGGCGCGCCGCCCGCAGCGAGCATCTCAAAGCGCTGATAATTCCGGTGGAAGAGGAGGTTCACCTCGCCCGTCGGGCCGTTGCGCTGCTTGGCGAGGTCGAGATTGACCTGGAGCGCGTCGGACCCGGGCGGCAACTCCATCTTGGGCCGATACAGCATCATGACGACGTCCGCGTCCTGCTCGATCGCGCCGGATTCGCGCAGGTGCGAGAGCTTGGGCCGGCCAGCGTCGTCCTTCTCGGCTTCGCGGCTGAGCTGCGAGAGCGCCAGCACCGGCAATCGCAGTTCTCGCGCGATGCCCTTGATGGCGCGCGAGATATCCGCAATTTCGACCTGGCGGCTTTCGCTGCGTCCCCGGCCGCCGGCACTCATCAATTGCAGGTAATCCACGATGATCATGTCGCAGCCGTGGCGCGCCACGTGCCGCCGGGCCTTGGCGCGCAGCTCCATGACGCTGATGCCGGGCGTATCGTCAATGAAAATCGGCGCGCCGTGCAATGCGCCCGCCGCGCGCTGGATCTTCTTGAACTCTTCGTCTGCCAGGAACCCGGTGCGCAGGCGCATCGAGTTCACGCGGCCCTGCATGCACAACAGCCGCTGGACCAGCTGTGATTTGGACATTTCGAGGCTGAAAATCAGCACGTTCTTTCGGTTGTCGACGGCAAGGTGGCGCGCGACGTTCAGCGCAAACGCTGTCTTGCCGACGGACGGCCGCGCGGCGAGCACGACCATGTCGGACGGCTGAAATCCCGCCGTGAGTTCGTCGAGTTTGTCGATGCCGGCGGGCATCCCCGTGATTGGCGAATGCGATCGGATCTGCGTCTCGATGCGATCGACGCTCTCCTTCAACAGATCGTCAATGCGCGCGATGGGGTTGATCTGCCGCTGCTCGGCAATGCGGAACAGCTCGCTCTCGGCGATGTCGAGCAGCGAGGTCACGTCCTCTGGCGCCTCGAACGCATGGGCGACGATGCCCGTACACGAACTGATGAGCCGTCGCAGCAGCGACTTGTCCATAACGATGCGAGCGTAGTGGTCAATGTTCGCGCTGGTGGGAACGACGCCGCTCAGCTCGGCGATGTAGGGCAGGCCGCCGACGTCTTCGAGCCGGCCCGACGCGAGCAGGCGTTCCTTGAGTACGAGCGCATCGACCGGGCGGCTGTCCTTGTACAGCCCGAGGATCGCCTCGTAGATGTGCTGGTGCGGCGGAAAGTAAAAGAGTTCCGACGGTTCGCCGTGAAGAATCTCGATCGCCGTGCCGACGGTGTCCGGGTTCAGCAGCATCGCGCCGAGCACGGCGCGTTCGGCGTCTTCGCTGTACGGCGGAATTCGATCGAACGCCGCATCAACCTTGCGTTTGGTGGCCACTCATCCCCCCGACGTCCCGCGCAAAAATACGGGACTGCCCCGAAAACCTTCCGAAGATTTCCCCCGCGCCGTCCCGCGCGCAACGGTCAGCGTGCGGCGTGCGACCCAAGTAAATACTCCGCGATCAGGCCCGGCGTCAATGGGTCATTTTTGCCGCCGATATTCCACACGGTGTGGATGAATAATTCCGTCCGCAAGGAGTTGAAGCGCGTGGATTTAGCGCGAGAGAGAGGGCGCCGTCCCCAAATGGACCGCGACGCGATTCAACGCGCGATGGCGAATTTCGCTTACGACTCCGGAGTAACTTCGGCCGGAGCGGCGGCCTCGGCGGGCGCGGATTCGCCCGGCATCGTCTCGTGTACGGCCACCGTCTCGGATTCTTCTTCGACCGGCGGCGGCGCGGCGACGACCTCGGGCTCCACCACGACGACGATCTTCGCCTCGATGCCGGTCTTGAGCCGCACGGTGACCTTGTGTTCGCCGAGCGTCTTGATGG
>CAYPNI010000057.1:0-26894 GCA_964411925.1 uncultured Nitrospirales bacterium | reverse complement strand
AAGGTAGGGCGATTCAACTCCGCCCTTCGATACCCAATCGCGCAGTCTAACATCCACAATTTGGGATGTCAATGCGGTCAGGGCCAAACCTCGGCCCACCCGGACACAGAGCTTTCGCGCCCGAGCATTGGGGTATCCCCGCGAGAACCGCTGTTCAGCGGCTCCAAACGCGTACTCTAACAGGAACAGCCGCCGCTGTCAACACTTTTCTTTAATGCGAATTTGGCGGGACCGATCCCGCCGACCGGCGCCGCCCTACCGGCTGCGATCCGTGCCAAACCGCGCGAAAATCGAATCGTCCTTCGGCTTTCGGTTCTCGTAGATAGGTAGATATATAGTGAACTCAGCGCCTGACTTCGGCGCGCTCCGCAGCCGTACCGCGCCCCCCAATCCCTGCACGATCCCCGCCACGATCGCGAGGCCGAACCCGCTCATCCCCTCGTCCGCGCCCTTGGTCGAGTAGAACGGCTCGAACGCTCGCGCCGCGACTTTCTCCTCCATGCCCGGCCCATCGTCCGCAACCGTCAGCCGCAGATAGTCCCCCGGCGCGAGTTCTTCGGGCCGCTCCCGCGAAGCCGACCCCAGAAATTCCACGCGCAACGCCACCACGATCGTGCCGCCGCCCTCGCCGACCGCGCGCAATGCGTTCGTGCACAGATTGATCACAATCTGGAAGATCTGGGTCGGGTCAGCCAGGACCAGCCCCGAATCGAGCTCGACCTGCTGGCGAATCTCGACCGTCTTGGGCAGCGTCCCCTGCAGCATCCGCACCACGTCGAGCACCAGGGCGTCAACCGCCACGGGTTCGCGGCGATCGCCGCCCTTGCCGAACGCGCCGATGCGTTCCACGAGGTCATTCCCGCGTTTCACCACGTATTCAATGCGGTCCAGGTGCGTGCTGACAGCCGCGGCATCGCCCAGCCGCATCGCGTCGCGCGCCATGTCCGCGTGGCCGTCCACAATGTGCAACAGCGACTTGATGTCGTGCGCAATGCCGCCCGCGAGCGCGCCCAGCGCCGTCATGCGCTGCGCGCGGTTGAGCTCTTCTTCGAGCCCGCGCTGCTTGGCCTCGGCCTCCATGCGGTCGGTGATGTCGACCACGAATCCTTCGTAATACTGCACGTGGCCGCTGCCGTCGCGCACGGCGCGCGCGTTCTCGGAGATCCAGCGGGTCTTGCCGTCCTTGCACCGAATTTCCGTCTGGAAGTCATGCACGACGTCGTGCGCTTCCATCGCCGCCAGAAACCGCGGCCGGCTCCGCTTGTCCACGTAGAGCTGGCCCGCGATGTCGGTGAGGTTGTCCATCAGGTCTGCCGGCGAGTCGTACCCATAGATCCGCGCCAGCGCCGGATTCACGCGCAAGTAGCGGCCGTCCGGCAGCGTCTGGAAAATGCCCTCGACGGCATTTTCAAAAATGCTGACGTACGCGTCCTTCGTCGATGGCGCTTCGACCCACTCCTGCACGGTCCTCACCTCGGATGGCCTCCCCGTGTTCCGCGGCACACGCCGCGCGAGGCACGAGAAAAGCAATTCATGTACCAGTATGCAGGCGCGCGCCGTCGAAAGTCTTTGCCTCGTTTCCGGCAGATTGCGCCGAGCGGAGTGTCCACGAAAATGTATAAAACGCCTCTGAAGCCTTCCGAAATGTAGATTTTTATGCCCGCGGGTTACGCCACTTCGATGGAGCGGGGCCCCGGCCATCCCCCAACGGCCGGGGCCCCCTTGCACCCCCACTACACCGGCGATTCCGGATTAAGTCGAGTCGTCAGCCGTAGTCTCCGGCGGCATGATCGGCGGGCGGGTTATAGATCCAGCTCTTCTCTTTTTCGAGCAAGGTCGGCCGCGCGTGGAACGCGACGTTCACGTCCGGGAATTTGACCAATACCGCTCCGTATTTGCGGTACAGGTCGATGACGTACAGGTGAATCAGCAACCGCGCGGTGCGCTGTTGCCGCGGCGACGCAAAATAGATGCGCAACCCCTCTTCGACGGCGCGCGTGATCGCGTCCCGGCCGCCGGCGTCGACGCCCTCCGCGGCTTTCATCGGCACGCCGAGCCGGCGATATATTCCGACGAGTTCGGCGAACCAGTGGCCGATCGCGCGGTAGCCCTCTTCGAGCACGTCAATCTCGAGTTTGTACTCGCCGAGCGTGTCCAGGCTCTGGCTGGCGAGCGCCTTTTCGCGCTCCTCGTCGGCGCCCGGCACCAGCCGGACGCGCGCCTTCTCCGCCGCCTCGCCGAAGTTGAAGCTCTCGAGCACGCACGGCACTTCGAATTTGGATCGCGACATGCGTGCGAGTTCGCTGAACAGGATGCCCATGCGCGCGTTATCGGATGTGAGCTTGAGCTGTTTGCCGGACGGCTGGAAGAAACCCATGCCGTGTTTGGTGTAGAGCGCCTGGCAAATCTTCGACCATCGGGCCCCGGCGTTTTCGGGCGTACCGCCGGACAGGAGCGCGCGCATGCACTCGATCGGCTGCGGCCCGCCGCCCGTCCGCGCGGTGTTCTCGCACAGAAACCGGGCGATCACGAGCTGGTCCATGAATTGTTCCGCAACCGGCATTGCCTCCTCTTCGCCGTCCGCGAGCCGTTCCATCCACCGCTGCTCCCACTCCCTCAGCTGCCGCGCCATGCTGCTGCGCGACGGCCGCCGCACTTCCTGCAACCCGCCCTCGTCCACGCATTCACGCGTCACTTCGTCGAAAATCTCGCGCAGAAAAAGTTGCGGCGAGTCCGCGAACAGCAACAGCTCGTCGTGCGACGTGTCGTACAAATAGGACCGGCACAGGTCCGTGACCAGCACGAACTGCGCACCGCGCGCGGCGCACGCGGCGGTCACTTCCCGGGCGGCCGGCGAATAGTCCAGGCCGCAGCCGGAGACTTTTGAAGACGGATCGAGCTGACCCGCCGGCAGGAAGGCGAAGTCGATTCGCGCGGCCTCGCTCGACCCGGTCTCGAACACGACGCCCGGCGGCGTGTCCACCGCGTTCCACGAGTCCCATCCGAGCACACCGAGGAACTCGTTCGCGACGCGGCGCAGATCCTCCAGCGTCAATGACGGTTCGTCCCACCATTTGTCGCACAGCTCCACCAGCTTACGGCCCTGGTTCATCACGGCACTCCCCCTCTTCGCTTCACGTCGAACCCGGCCGAGGCGATGTGACGCCAGATGACGTCGTTGCGCCGGCCGAGCAAATCCTCCCCACCCGACAAGTACTTCGCGACGGACTCACGCTTCTCGGTCAGCCGCTTCAGGAACCCGTCGCTGGTCACCACTTTGATCTTGAAACCTTCGTAATCGTCGATCTTGGGTGAGCCGCCCGGCACCGCGACAACCAGCACTTCGCGCTCGATCGGCCGCAACACCGCGATGCGCACCCCGGGATCCAGTGCGAGTCCCCCGCGCAACCGGTCCACATCGTCCGACGTCTTCAGCACCATCCCGCGCAACTCGGGCACGAGCGGGAACTCCATGTCCACCTGATAAATCGTGCGCTTGCCTTCCTTGTGCGCGAACAGCAGCCCCGCGCCCTCCAGCCGTTCCAGCTCCCGCTGGATCCCCCGCAAGGCGACGCCCGTAGCCATCGAAATCTGGCGCTGGTAGTACCCCCGCGTCGGATCGAGCATGAACATGCGCAACACCGCCACCCGCGCCTCGGAGGTGAAGAAAGCGGCCAGCGTCTGAGCGTCGATATTTTGACTAATTTTTGATGTCAATCATTGTGTTTATTGAGTTATATATGCCGAAAGTCGTTTTTACCTCGGCGCTATTTATCATTTGTAGATACTAATTGTCAATATATATGTAATTTGTACTTCATTTTTTGACTCTCAATTTTAAACTTTAAGTTATAGTACTTATAAATGTAGTTAATCGGCCGGCGGTCGAGCCTGATGTTCTTTCCGCCCCGCCCGTTGAGTCCCGCATTTGTCGGGTCTATGCTGGCGATCCCAGATCAGGAGCGCCTCCGATGACACCTCGCCGCTTCGCCGTCCCATTGGTTCTGTATGCCGCCCTCGTCTCCGGTCTCGCATTTGCCGCGACGCAGACCGAGCAGGAATACATGGTGGAGATGCGCGACGGCGTGCATCTCGCCACCAGCGTCTATCTGCCGGAAGGGGAGGGCCCCTGGCCGGCCGTCGTCACGCGCACGCCCTACGGCAAGGATCGCTACGGCGGCGCAGCGGGCCGCTACACCGCGGCGGGCTACGCGTACATCACGCAGGACTCGCGCGGGATCTTCAAATCCGAGGGCGAGTATCACCCGTTCGAGGACGACATGCCCGACGGCTTCGACACGGTCGAATGGATCGCCGCGCAACCCTGGTGCAACGGCAAAGTCGGGATCACGGGCGCTTCCGCCATGGGCATCGCCGGCAACCTCGCCGCGGCGGCCAATCCGCCTCACCTCGTCGCGGCGTTCGTAATCGTCGCGCCAGAGGGCCTGTTCAACCAGTCGCGATTCATCGGCGGCGTATTCAAGGAAAGCCACGCGGGCGACTGGATGCGCCGGCAGGGCGCGGCCGATCAGATTCCCGCGCTCAAGAAACGCGTCGTGATGGATGAACGCTGGCGCGAGACGGATTTCCAGTTTCACCGCGACACCGTGGACATCCCGATCTACAATGTCGGCGGTTGGTACGACATTTTCTCGCAGGGCAACCTGAACAATTTCATGTACCTGCAAAACGAAGGCCAGCCGGGCGCGCGGGGAACGCAAAAGCTACTCATGGGACCGTTCGGCCATGGCGCGCTCTCGGGCGACCTCGCCTACGCCGACGGCGGCAGTCTCGGCGGCTTCTGGGATTACGAACGCCGCTGGTTCGATCACTGGCTCAAGGGCGATGACAACGGCATCATGGCAGAGCCCGCCGTGCGCTATTACATGATGGCCGCCGCGCGCGAGGGCCACGCGACCGATAAGAACCGATGGATTGATGCCGCGTCATGGCCGCCCGCGAGCGAACCCACGCGGTTTTTCCTGCAACCCGGCGGCGGACTCACGATGACGGCTCCGAATGAAACCAATTCACCCACGACCTACCGCTTCGACCCGGAAAACCCGGTGCCGACCGTCGGCGGCGCCAATCTCGGCGGCGAACTCGGCCCGATGGATCAGCGCGCGATCGGCGATCGGCCGGACTACCTGCGCTTCGAGACCCCTCCGCTCACGGAAGACGTCGTCGTGGCGGGCCACGTGACCGTCGAACTCTGGGCCGCGACGGACGGCCCGGACACAGACTTCATGGCGAAACTCGTGGACGTCTACCCGGACGGTTACGAAGCCATCGTGCTCGATAACCCGCTGCGTGCACGTTACCGCTTCGGCCGCAATGCGGAAGACGTCAAAATGATGACGCCGGGCGTGCCGGAGAAGCTCGAAATCGATCTGTGGTCAACCGCGATTACCTTCGAGAAGGGACACAGGATCGCCGTGCATGTTTCCTCGAGCAATTTCCGCCGATTCGAGGTCAACCCCAACACCGGCGAGGCGCCCGGCGAGAACACGATCCCGCCGCGCATCGCGACCAACTCCGTCTACCACGACCCCACGCACGCCAGCGCCATCGTACTGCCGGTCGTCAAAGAATAGCCATTGCGAAGAATCGGTCAAATCCCGTCGTTGTACGGAAGTAGTCTTGTGACGACATCGCGAAACGCGTTCACCGCCCCTTCACTGCGGGGAACGGACCGCACGTCGTCATTGCGCGGAGCGGGTCCCCTCCCGTCATTGCGAGGAGCGGGGTGTGCGACGAAGCAATCTCCTCATCCGATGCCTCCCCCCTTGTCATTCCCGCGAAGGCGGGAATCTCTTCGCGAGGCCGTTGTCACCCTCCATCGAGTTCCCCGCCCTCGCGAGGACGCCAAACCAGGCGTCGACACGAGGCTCCAGTGACGTCCGCGCGAACTCGTATTCAACCCGGCACTGCGCTCGCGCCACACACGGTCATCGCATACAACTTCGCGCTGGAATCCGACAACAAGATTCACGACAACGAAGTCGCGGCGAAGCTCGGATTCACCGGCGGCCTGGTCCCGGGCGTCGCGCTCTACGCCTACATGAGCGTACCCATGGCGCGTGACTTCGGCGTGGACTGGATCGCGCGGGGCACGATGAGCGCGAAGTTCATCCGTCCGATCTACGACGGCGAAGCCGCGACCGTACACGCGACCGTCGAGAACGAGGCGCCCCTGCGCGTAAAACTGGAATTGCGCAACCCCGATGGAACGTTGTGCGCCGTCGGCGCGGCCGGCGCGCCCGACGCACAGCCGGATTTGGATCATTCGCGCTATCCCCACCACCCGATGCCGTCCGTCAAACGTGAACCGCGTGCGAGTGCGCTACCGCCCGGCACCGTAATGGGATCGCTCAAAATCGATCGGTTGCGTCCGGCCCACGCGGAGCCCCCGGTCACGCTGCTCGATGAACTGCGCGAGTCGCTGCCCATCTACGCCGGACCGAACGCGCCCTGGCACCCAGCGCTTCTCGCCGTACGCGCAAACCGCCTGCTCGCGGAAAACGTCGCGCTCGGTCCGTGGATTCACACGGCCAGCGAGACGACGCACTTCGCGCTGCCGGAGCCCGGCGAGGAAACCTGGCTGCGCGGGTCCGTCGCGGAATCGTTCGTCAGACGCGGGCACGACATGGTCACCCTGGACCTCGCCGCGTTCGGTGCAAACGGCTGCACGCTCGCGCGCATTCTGCATACGGCGATCATCCGGCCGGCGCAGCTCGCGGGGTGAACGCGCCCGTTCGCCCTGCGGCGCTATAGGTTGGGCCGCGGACTCAGGCCTGCCGGTACAGCGGCACGGTGGCCGGGTCCTGTTCGATCTCGTCGATGTTCGCGACGACGAGTTTGCCGCGCTCATACAAGTATTCGAGATGCGACCCCGTCTCGAGCATCGCGAGCAGGATGTGGTAATCCATCCGCTCGCCGAACAGGCCTAGCGACGTCTCCGCGATCGACTTCGGCGTGTCGAGCAGGCTCAGCGTCTTGTCCAGCCGCCGCTCGTGAAACCCGAGCGTCGCATAAATGCGCTCGGCCAGTTCCGGCATCTCGTTTTCGTGGCCCCCGAGGCCGATGCGAACGCCCGGAATCCCCAGCACCTTGCGCAGCGATTCCATGTAATGCCCGACCCCGGTATAGCGTGTGATTGACTCGGGCGACTGGTTCGGCGTGATGTGCGAGAGCACGTGGTCCGCCGTGAACAGGATGTCGTCAAGTTTCAGGCAGACCTGTCCCGGGCAATGCCCCGGCGTGTGATACGCCACCAGCGGCCCGCCCAGCACCGGCCCCTCGACGAACATCTCGTCCACCGGCCGCGCCTTGAACGTGTCCTTGGACCACTTGTTCATCTGCACCAGCGCCTCGATCCGCTCGCGATCCAGCCCCGACCGCCGCAGAAACAGATGCACACTCGTGGACGAATACAGCAGCCGCTCGCGGAAGTGCTGGATCACGCTCGCGTCCAGCTCGTGAATGCACACGTCCGCCGCGGATTCCTCCACGACGAAGTTGACGCCGCCGAAGTGATCGATGTGGCCGTGCGTCAGGATCACGCGGTCCACGTCTCGCAAGGTGACGGTCTCGCCGAACTCGCTCTTCAACCCCTCGAAACACGCGACGAGGTCGCGGTTCGACTGGTCCCACCCCGATCCCGTATCGAGCAGGGTCACGGGGTCCGTCATCACGAGGTAACAGTTCGTGACATGATTGGGGAAGGCCTCGACGGGCAACTTGTACACCGTCGTCCCGCCTGAACTCACATATTTTCGCAGCGTCTTGTCGTTGTGCACGATGCGGTCGGCCCCACTCGCGCAGTGGCCGCCTCCGATCCCCGTTCAACGGCCAAAGAATACACGAATCCGCCCGAACCTGCGTCCCATCAACCCGATGGCTCGTATTCTTCCTACCACCGTGAATCAGGTAAACTTCACCGAGGAACAACCGCCCAATGAACGATCGCGTGCTTCTCTATACAGCGCCCCGCTGCAGCGACTGCGACAAGCTCAAGTCCTACATGGACCGGCACGCCATTCCCTACGAATTGCGCGACATCAAGGCGAACCCGGATTTTGCCGCCGAGTTGAGCGAGAGAACAGGAAAACAGGGCGTGCCGTATCTGGTGGTGGACGGCCGCTGGGTCCGGGGTTATGAGCCCGGCCAGCCGTACTCAGACGCGTTCGCCGCGCGCCTGTTCGCGCGCTGATTAGGCTTCGTAGCCCTCGCGATCGAGGACGTCGCGTTTGCGCGCCGCATTCCGGCGTTTACGCTTCAAAAGCCGATGCGCCCCGCGTTCGATGCGGTCCTCACTCACGAAAAACGTATCCACGAAGTGAAACGCCATCCCGATCCCCCAGCCCATCACCGGCCAGATGACCCAGAAGTAACCGCCGCGCGTCGTCGCGAGATAGACGAACAGCAGGAACCCGTTGACGATGCAATAGGCCGTGAGATGGCTGAAAAAGTCCGCGCGGTGCCGCCGGATCCAGTCGCGCTTCGCGTCGTCGAACACCGCCGTCGTTTCCATGTGCTCGATCGCGCTTTCGAGTTTACTCTCCGGAATCCCGGACGCGCGCGCGATATCGACGAGTTCGTCGTGGCTGATGGTGTCCTTCGGGCCGGAGCGGGACAGCGCGTGCCGGATGATGCTCGTGACTTCGTCTTCGCTGTACCGGCGATTCGAGTGTTCCATCTGCGCCACTCCTGCCTGTGCTGGCCTCTCCAGCATACTCCTCGCGGCCTGCATGGGTATATACCGCCGGCGGCCGCGCCTATTCGGACCCGTCTTGAGACTCGTCCAACACGGAAACGGTGTCACCCACGGCGATCCGCCCCGCCCGTACGACCGATCCGTACACGCCGCCGCGCAAATCCGGCTTCAGCGCCGCCTTCAGGCCCGGGTGCGCCTCGTCCATCCGCCCGCACGGTTTCGTCTCGCCGTGGACGCGGAGCTCGACGCTACCCAGCCGGACGCGCTTCTTGACCAGCTCGCGCGGATGCAGTCCCGACACCAATACGTTCGCGCGCCGCGTGTGCCACGGAATCGTGGCGCCGAGTTCGCGTTGCACCTCGTCCCACTGCTCCGCGAACAGCAGCGTCACCCGCCGAACGGAAGTCGCCCAGGCGCTGCCGGCGATGCCCTCTTCGCCGACTTCTGCCGCGTCCACCTCGCGCATCGGCGCGTAGTGGTCCGGCTTGATGGCGATCGACGCTATTCTTCCCTGGTTTTGGCCCATGTCCTCCTCCCGCACGCAGAGTCTCTGATGTCCCAACCCCAATGCGCAGGGTTCCCGGCCAGGCCGCGCCGCCCGCGATGACCGTTTCTTCCCCGGACGTTTCTGCGGTATTCTTCGACCTCTGCCAAGTACCAGACCACTCTAAACGGAAGGGACCCGCCATGAGCAACCCACGCGTCGAATACCTCAAGGAAATGGTGAAGTACTCCACCGATCGCACGGCGAAACTGGCCGAAAAGTTCCCGCAGGACAAGCGTCTCGTCCAGATTAAGCCGGGTAAGGGGCACGCGCTGTGGCAGGTGGGCCACCTCGCCATCGCGCTTGACCTGATCACGAACACCTGGCTCCTCGGCGGCACGCCGCAACTCAGCGCGCAGTACAACCAGAAGTTCTCGCCGGGCATCATGGGCGGCGACGACCCGTCGCCCGACGCGAGCGTATACCCGTCCTGGGACGAAGTCCTCGCGAGTTACCGCAAGTCGGCCGGCCGCACGATCGAACTGCTCGGCGGCATTTCCGATTCCGACCTTCCGGGCGAGTTGCGCGGCCCCGTGCCGGATCAGGTGCGCAGTTTCTTCGGCAAACTCGGCCAGGGCCTGACCGGCATGGCGATGCACGACTCGCACCACCACGGCCAGCTCGCCATGCTCAAGGGCTACGTCAGCTGATGCCATCCCGGCGGGCGCGGCGCCACGCTCGTGCTCCGCGCCCGCCGTTCGTGAGGATTCGACGGTGACCGCTCCGCCGCCATTGCGGACCGCGCCGGTCGAGGAGAGCGCCCGGCTCGTCCCGCTCGACGTGCTGCGCGGCGTCGCCGTACTCGGCATCCTCTACATGAACATCCAGAGTTACTCGATGGCGGAGCCCGCCTACGGCAATCCGCAGGCCTACGGCGACCTCCACGGCGCGAACTTCGCCGTCTGGCTGACAGGCCACCTGTTCTTCCGCGGCAAGTTTATCGCCATTTTCAGCATGCTCTTCGGCGCGGGAATCGTCCTCCTGTGGGACCGCCTGCGCGCGAGTCATCGCCCCGCGCGCCGCATCCACTTCATGCGCAACTTCGTCCTGCTCATCTTCGGACTGCTGCACGGCTATCTACTCTGGTACGGCGACATCCTCTATCATTACGCGCTCACGGGCATGCTGATTTTCGCGTTCCGGCGCCTGCCCGCGCGCTGGCTCGCCGTCCTCGGCGTCCTCTTCCTCGCCGGGTCCCAGGCTGCCGACGCGAATCGGCGCCTCGACGATCTTCCGCCGAGCTACCTCGAGGACGACTACACCCGGTGGCTCCAGCAATACGAAGTCAAGGACATCGCGCTGGAAAACGAAGCGTTCCGCGGCTCGTGGATCGAACAGTGGCCGCGCCGGTTCGACTATTCCGTACGCATGGAAACCATCGGGTTCATCTACATGACGTTTTGGTGGACGGGTGGCTTCATGCTGCTCGGCATGGCCCTGTATAAGTCGGGATTCTTCTCCGCGTGCCTCGACGCGCGCGCGTATCTCGCCTGGATTGCCGCTGCGCTGCTCGTCGGCCTGCCCCTCACCGCGGCGGAGGTCTGGCACAATTTCCAGCGCGGCTGGCATACGCCCTTCGTCGAATCGTTCGGCTCGATCGGCGTGGACGCCGGCAGCGTGGTCATGTCCTTCGGTCTCGCCGGCGCCGTGATGATCTGGTGCCAGGTCCGCATCCTGACCGGACGCGGCGCGCCGCGCACAGATCGGGCCCTGCTCGGCCTCTCGCTCTACGATCGGTTTTCCGCGGCCGGCCGCATGGCGTTCACGAACTATCTCATGCAAACAATCCTCTGTACGGCGATTTTCTACGGGCACGGCCTCGGGCTCTTCGGCTACGTCGATCGCGTCGGCCAGTTCTTCGTCGTCCTCGCGATCTGGCTGTTGCAACTCGTCTGGTCGCCGCTCTGGCTGCACTACTTCCGCATGGGCCCGTTCGAGTGGCTCTGGCGCACGCTAACCTACTTCCGCCCACAGCCGATTCTGCGATGACTTCTGAGTGCGGAGGTGATAACTCCGCAAAACGTACACGTGGGAGGGCGAGCGTACTCGCGAGCCGGCGGCCGTGCCGGAAACCTCGGCTCGCGAGTTCGCTCGCCCTCCCACCCGGCGTCATTGCGAGGAGCGGGGTTTGCGACGAAGCAATCTCTTCAACTGAGAGCGTGGGCCGACGCGAGTTCACTTCCCCTTAACCTTCTCAAACGCCGCCAGCGCCGCCGCGCGGGCCTCGGCGTGATCGACCATCGGCAAGGGATACGTCTCGCCCAGCGTGATGTCTGCCTTGTCCAGCACGTCGGCCGGCGCTGCCCACGGCCGATGAATCCACTTAGCGGGCAGCGTTGACAACTCCGGCACCCACTGGCGCACGTATGCGCCCTCCGGATCGAATTTTTCGCCCTGCAGCACCGGATTGAACACGCGGAAGTACGGTGCCGCGTCCGCGCCACAGCCTGCCGTCCATTGCCAGCCCATGGTGTTGTTCGCGAGGTCGGCGTCGACCAGCGTGTCCCAGAACCAGCGCGCGCCTTCGATCCAATTGACGCGCAAGTCCTTCACAAGAAATGAGGCGACGATCATCCGCACACGGTTGTGCATCCATCCTATCCGCCAGAGCTGGCGCATCCCGGCATCGACGATGGGGTATCCGGTCCCGCCGCGTTGCCACGCGCGGAGCGCGGCGGCGTTTTCTTCCCAGGCAAATTGCCGGAACTCCGGACGCAACGGCTCCGAAGCCGTCTGTGGGAAGTGAAACAGGACATGGTGCGCGAACTCGCGCCAGCCTAGTTCGCGCAAAAACGTCTCCGCGCCATTCCCCCGCGGATGGGCACGTTGCGTTTCATGCCAAATCGTCCGCGGACTGATTTCGCCAAAGTGAAGGTGGGGCGACAGGAGCGACGTGCCGTCCAATGCGGGTTCATCGCGCTTCTGCGCATACTCGATCGCAGATTGATCCAGAAATTCGTGGAGACGGTCGCGCGCAGCCTGCTCACCCGGCATCCAATGGTCTCGAATGCCGCGATCCCACGGGATCGTCGGGAGCAGTTCGAGACTATTGATCGGTTCCGATTCCGGCCACGTCTCCGGCGACAGAAGCGACGCCGGCGCGGGCAAGGGCTCGCCGGGGTCCAAACGCCCCCGGCAAGTCTTCCAGAACGGCGTAAACACCTTATAGGGGTCCCCGCCCTTCGTGTGGACTTCCCACGGTTCAAACAACAGCGCGCCCTTGAAGGACTCGATCCGCAGCCCCTCTCGGGACAAAGCCGCTTTCACGGTCTTGTCCTGCTCGACCGATTCCGGAGCGTAGCGCCGGTTCCAATGGACGCCCGTCGCGCCGCTTTCCGCAGCGAGCGACCTCAACGTTTCTTCTACCGGGCCGGTGCGAACAATCAAGCGCGACCGCAACGCTCGCAACGATTTGTCGAGCGCCGTGAGCGACGCATGCAGCCAGACCCGGCTAGCTCCCCCGGGCGCCCACGCGCCCCGCGCCTCGGGATCCCACAGGTATACCGGCAATACGACGCCCCGAGCCGCCGCCGCGAGCAGCGCGGGATTGTCCGCGAGCCGGAAGTCCTCGCGGAACCATACGATCGTTGTCTCGCGCGCGGCTCCCGTCACGCTTCATTCCGCAAACGCTCGGCCAGCCGCGTGTGCCGCCGCGTTACCGTCGTATTGCCAATCGCGCGGCGCAACGCCTTCGGGTCACCCACAATGACCACGAGCTTCTTCGCTCGAGTCGCGGCGGTATAGAACACGTTGCGTTGCAACAGCATGAAATGCTGCGGGATCATCGGCAGGATTACGGCGGGATACTCGCTGCCCTGCGACTTGTGCACCGTGATCGCGTAGGCCAGCCCCAGCTCGTCCAGTTCGTCAAACCCGTACGCCACGGGACGCCCGTCGAACTCCACGCGCACCGTAGACGACTCTTCGTCGATGTCGGACACGCGGCCCATGTCGCCGTTGAATACGTCCAGTTCGTAGTTGTTGCGCAACTGGATCACGCGGTCGCCCTCTCGGAAGTTCTTGCGCGACGCCGCGCGGCCGTCGGGATTCAGCGCCGCCTGCAACGACTCGTTGAGGTTGGCGACCCCCAGCGCGCCGCGGTGCATCGGCGAGAGCACCTGAATGTCCCGCATCGGATCCAGCCCGAACCGGTCAGGCATGCGCTTCGTCACGACCTCGATCACCGTCGCCAGCGCACGCTCCGGGTCGGTCCGCTCGACAAAGAAGAAATCGTCCGCATTGAATTCCGGGTAGAGCCCACGGTTGATCCGGTGCGCATTGCGGATGATGCCGCTCTCTTCGGCCTGCCGGAACACGGTCTGCAACCGCACCGTGCTCACGGTATTCGACGCGATGATGTCCAGCAGCACGTTTCCCGGCCCAACGGACGGCAACTGATCCACGTCGCCCACGAGCACCAGGCGGCACGAGGACGGCAACGCGCGGAGAAGCGCGTGCATGAGGTATACGTCCACCATCGACGTCTCGTCGATGATCGTCACGTCCGCGTGCAGCGGGTCGTACTCGCTGCGCGTGAACCCGCCTTTCTTCGGGCTGAACTCGAGCAGCCGGTGGATCGTCTTCGCCTCGCGCCCGGTCGCCGACTCCATGCGCTTGGCTGCGCGGCCCGTCGGCGCGGCGAGCAGCACACGCAGGCCTTT
Organism: uncultured Nitrospirales bacterium; assembly: GCA_964411925.1. Lineage (GTDB taxonomy): Bacteria > Hydrogenedentota > Hydrogenedentia > Hydrogenedentales > VFKU01. Next base: position 12,973 of record CAYPNI010000057.1, on the reverse strand, counting down.
CGCCTCGAACATCGCGATCAGGCCTTTCACCAGCGTCGTCTTGCCCGTGCCCGGCCCGCCCGTCACCACAAGCACCGGCGCATCCACCGCCCCGCGGATCGCATCCGCCTGTTCCGCGGACAACTCGATGTGCTGCTTGGCCTCGATCCACTTCAACGCCTTTTCGGCGTCAATTGAAACGTCGGTCTTGGCCGCCGCGATCAGCCGCTTCAAATGATGGTCGCATCCGGCCTCGGCCTGGTTCAGCTCAGCCAGGTAACACGCGTCGCCGTGGATGGCGACCTGCTTCACCGCTTCCAGCTCCAGCAGCGCCTCGTCGAGCGCTGCCCGTTCCGCGCCGAGCAACTTTTCCGCGTGTTCGATCAGCTCGCCCTTCGGCAGGAACACATGTCCCTCGCCCGCGGCCTCTTGCAGTGTGAAATGAAGCCCCGCCTTCAGCCGTTTCGGCGAATCCTTCTCGATTCCCAGCCGCCCCGCGATTTTGTCCGCCCCGATGAACCCGATCCCCGTAATTTCCTCCGCGAGTTTGTACGGGTTGTCGCGCAGCACCGCGACCGCGGCGTCGCCATAGCGCTTGTAGATCCGCACGGCCTGCCCGGGGCTGATGCCGTGGCCCTGCAGGAACACCATGATCGCGCGGACGCTCTTCTGCTCCGACCACGCCTCCCGGATTTGCTCCGCGCGCTTGCGTCCGATGCCTTCGACTTCGCGCAGCCGTTCCGGGTGTTCGTCGATGACCGTCAGCGTGTCCACGCCAAACGCCGCGATCAGCCGCTTCGCATAGGCCGGGCCGATGCCGTGGATCAGTCCCGACCCGAGGTACTTTTCGATGCCCTCGATCGAGGTCGGCCGGAGTGTTTCCCAGGTTTCCGTGCGCAGTTGCCGGCCGAATTTCTTGTCGTCCACCCAATGCCCGCGCAGGCGAACGGTCTCGCCCGGAGAAACCGCCATCAGGTTGCCCACGAACGTCACCAGGTGTGCCGAATCGGGCACCCGCAGCCGCGCAACGAAAAACCCGCTCTCCTCGCTTTCGAATACGATCCGCTCGACCACGCCCTCCACCGTCACCGGCTCGGTGCCGGGAAGCGCGGGCGAGCCTGGCAGGTCAGCCATTCCGCGACCGGGCGGGTTCGCTGGACGTTTCCAGCGCCGCGGCGTGCCCCTCGACGAGATCGGCAAGCGTCGCGCCCGCGAAATCGCCTGTCGCCCGCTCGAGTTCGTCGAACATCTTGCGGAACCGCGGGTCTTCGCGGAATCTCGACGGCTCCGTCCCCGAGCGCCGCAGCGTGTGGATGATGTCGCGCGTGGAGATGCGCTCGAGCGGCCGCGCCGGCTGGTACTCGATCGGTTCGGTCGCCCGTGCCGCAACCAGCCCCGCGAGGACCAGGGACTCGATATCGCCCGCGATGAGGCGCATGGGCACGTTCCACTCGCGCGCGGCATCTTCGACGGTCAATCCGGGCAGGCCGCGATCGAAGCGGTACCCGATTTCGACCATCGCCCGCAGGCCCACCGCCTCCCGGTAGGCGTAGTTCGCCTCGTCAGCGTAACGCTCGAGCGCAAACGTGGCCTCGTTTTGATACGCGTACGCAATCTCGCAGCCGAGCAATACGATCGCCCAACTAAAGTAGACCCACATCAACAGCATCGGAAACTGCGCAAACGCGGACAAAATCACGGCATATCGCGCGAGGCCGAACTGGAAATGAACGTAACCCCAGGACAACAACACCCACAGCGTTCCCGCGATCAGCCCCGCCAGCAGCGCGAACCGGAACTGCACGCGCGTATGCGGCACGAACCGGTAAAGCAGCGTGAAAACCGTCACGACGAGTACGTGCTGCGTCAGTCCCAGCGCGAACGACAGCGGTCCCAGCGCTTCGGAAACGGCGTCGTTGCGCACCGCGATCAGCGCGCCCATCACCGCGGCAACGACAAACGGCGTCAACAACAGGACAGTCACGTAATCCGTCAACGCGCGAAACCACGACTTCGTGCGGCGGACGCCCCAGGTTCGGTTGAACGCGTTCTCGATGTTCCGCATCAGTCCGAACACAGCCGTGAAAACCAGCACGACGCCCGAGGTCAGCATTGCGGTTCGGTTTTGCGCCGCCTCGTTCGCGAGGTCGGCGATTTCATCCGCCGCCTTGGAGATCGCCTCGACCGGGTCGCGCGTCGTGCCATCCTGGTCGGTGACGCCCTGGAACACGAGGTCGATGATCTCGCGTCGGAGCTCCTTGGATTCCGCCGATTCCCCGCCTTCGACCGCTGGCGGCGCGACCGGCGCGGCGTCCCCCACCTCATCGATCACGACCGCGCCGTCGGTCGGCGCTTCGAAGTCCCAATCGCTTGCCGCGTCTTCGTTACTCGCCTTGCCGCGCGCTGTGCCGGTCTCTCCGGCGATCCGCTCCGCCGCCGAGACCACCCGATCTTTCACGAACCCATAGACGTTGTCGCTGAGATTGAACTCCTGTATTACGAAGAACAACACCGCCAGAAACGGCACGATGGAAAGCAGCGTGGCGAACGTCAGCGCAGCCGCGCGCACCATGTGCATGCCGTCAACAAGCTTGCTGCCCAGCAAAATCGCGACACGGATTTGCTTGATGACCAGCCCGCGCGGGACTTTCTCCCCAGGCGTGCCGATCTGCCAGATCTCGTGCGTCGCGAACCGGTAGAACCGCTGCACGGCGAGTCTTGCGCGCTTTCGAAGAGTGACCATGCGTCTATGCTAGCCCCGGGACCGGCCGCGGACAACTCACTCGTGAATCCGCACGGGCGTGCCGATCGGCGCGAGACGATACAGCGTCTCCGCGTCCGACGGCCGCATGCGCACGCAGCCCTGGCTCGCGTTCTGCCCGATCGACGCCGCCTGCGCCGTTGGGTGTATGCCAATGCCGTTCGGCGCGCCACCGGACGCCAGCCCCATCCACCGCGCGCCGATCGGGTTGCCCGGATCGCCCGCGGGCACGACGCGCCCATCCGCCGGATACCACGCCGGGTCGCTCACCTTGTTGGCGATTCGAAACGTCCCCGTCGGCGTCGCCCCGTCGCGGCCGAGCCCGATCGGGAACTCCGCAAGGATTGCGTCGTCGCGCCAGACGCGCATCAGCAGCGCGCTGGAGTCCACGTCGATCCGCACGCCGGACTTGCCCGGCCGCGAATCGACTGTCGTGCCGCGATCCAGCGCTAGTTCCGCGCTCATCCCCACACCGCTCCGATCGCGCGCGCCGGAACGAAACGATTCAAGCATCTCTTCCCCAAGGTCGCGCCAGGCCGGCGAAATGCCGCCGGATTGATTCAGCGCGCGGCGCACGGTCGCGAGCGCGAGACCCGTCTCGCCGCGCGCGTGCGCGCCACTCGCATACTCCAGCATCCCGGCAAATCGATCGGCCGTGATCTGCGGCCGCGTCGGCGTGTCGATCGATATGCCGCCGAACTCGACCGCCGCCTGAGCATTCGCCGTCGCAAGCTCTACGCCGCCGTCCGCCGCCACGCGAACGCTCGCATAGGTCGCCGTTATCGGTTCATCCGCGAGCCGCCGCTCCCAAGAGACATCACGTACCGGAGCACTCCCGGAAACCGCGGCCATCGCCGTGCCGCCGAAATCCATTTCGTCCATAGCGTCGATCATGCCGCGCCGGCCCGCCGCCCCGCCCGCGCCCTCAATCCGCGCGGCGCTGCGACGCTGTTCCTTCAACGCTTCGAGCACGAGCAACACGAGAATCACTACCAGCGCCAGAATCGCCAGCAGCGCCGCCCACGACCCGGCCCGGCTGCGATCGTTCACGCGGCGAAATTTCACCGGCTCGCTCTCAAGCGTGGCCGCCCCCACGCCGCCGCCGTCGCCCGGTTCGCCAACCGTCACGTCCAGGCGGCGCGTGGTAGCGCGCGCGGGACCGGCCGATCCACCGGCCACTTTGGTCGGTGCCGGCGGCCGCAATTGCTTCGCGGCGAGCCGGATGCCCATCGCGTGGAGTCCGTTTTCCGCAGGAACGACGTGCATCACCCGCCCCTCGAGCAATGTCACGCCGGCGCCGCCCCCGGAATGTTGCAGTTCGATTTGAATCGTCGAGCCGACAGGCTCGGGGAACGCTGTCACGATGCGCAGTCCGCCCGTGCTGCGGTCAACGGCAGTGCCCGTGCGCAACGGGCCCATGGCGCGGTGGTCGGAAAACACCACGTGCTGGTGCGTGTTGACGCGTGTGGATGTGCGGCGGTCGGCGCCGCCACCGGCCCCGCTCACGGAATTTCCCCCGGCACAGCTCGCAATTGGAAGTTCGCCAGTACAGTGTACCACGGCGGTTTTTTTCGGCCCCAAGCCACTGCACGCCAGCGGCTTACGCAGCCGTTTCGCAGGTCGGAATTGCCTCTGTGCGCCGCCGCTGTTACACTTTCAATCAGCAATGCGCGGCACAGTCGGGCGGGGTACGCTTCACGCCGTGCCCGCGCGGGGATTCGGGGGAATCGATGCTCAAGCAGCTCGGAATTCTGGGCCAGTCCGCGCCGAACTCAAATCCGGCCAAAGATCCCGCAATCCATTGCGTCGGCATTTCACCAAAATCGGATCTGCCGGACGCCGTTGACGCCGTCGTGCGCGCCGGGGCTTCTGCCGAGGAGATGCGTGCTGTCGAGGATCTCGCCGCGCGCCACATCGCCGTGATCGAACTGCTCGCCGATGCGATCGACAGCCGCGAACAGTTCAATCCCGGCAGTTCGATGCGCGTGCTCGATCACGCGGGCCGCTTCGCCGACGAGCTCGGCCTGACGGGCACGGACCGCATCGCGCTGGAGCGCGGCGCGCTGCTGCGCGATATCGGAAAACTCCGCGTGCCCAATGACGTGCTCCTCAAGCACTCGTTGCTCAGCTACGACGAATGGCGCCTGTTGCAGGCGCACACCGTGTTCGGCGCCGACCTCGTCACGTCGGTGCCCGGGCTTGGTTTCGTCGCGCCGATCGCCCGCCACCACCACGAAAACTTCGACGGCACCGGCTATCCCGAGGGTCTCGAGGGCGATCGCATCCCGTTGCTCGCCCGCGTGGTCAAAATCATCGACGTCTATTGCGCGATGACGAGTCCCCGCGTGTACCGAGCCACGGTCGCCTCGCGTGAGGAGGCCTTCGAACACCTCACCGAGGAGCGCGGCAAGCATTTCGATCCGGAACTCCTGGATCTCTTCACCAGCAAGAACATCGCCGACGAAGTCTCCGCCGACTCCATGGCCTTCGCAATTCGATTCGAACGCTGCTAGATTGGCCCACGCCGCCGCCCGCCGCAGTGCCGCAGTGCCGCAGAAAAACGGGTTTGCATGACGCAATGCGCCCGCAACCGGATTGTGTTACTCGCTTCCGACACGTGATCAGTTTTCCGAACGCTGTCATTGCGAGGAGCGGGGTTCGCGACGAAGCAATCTCATCTCCGAACACCGTCATTGCGAAGAGCGGGGTTTGCGACGAAGCAATCTCATCAACCAGACGCCTCAGTTCCTACCCCCCGGCCGCCCCAGTTCTCAGTCCTTCACGGCGCAATCTGGCCGTAGATGCCTAACCCGTCCTGCGACGATTTCGATTTTCCCTTCGCGATGATCTTCCCCAGCTCCGCGGCGTACTTCCTGGCCTCGTCGCCCGATTGCGATTGAAGCGCGGTGCGGTCCTTCTCGGCGTCCGCCGGGCGCTCAAGCTGCACAAACAGGATTCCGCGATAGTAGAGTGCCTGCGGAAAACCAGGCGCGAGCTCCAGCGCGCGGGCGTAGTGTGTCAGCGAATCCTCCGCGTGCTCCAGCGAGATCATCCGCAGCGCAAACGCAAGATTGTTGTGCGCCTCCGGGAATTTCTCGTTCAGTTGAAGCGCCGCTTCAAAGTACTTCCGCGCCCGCTCGAAATCCTCCTTATCGAGCGCATCGACGCCGCGGTTGTAGGCCTCGATTTCGTTCGGCGCAAGCGGCAGCATCGGCGTCGCCAGTTCGTCGTCGGGCGCGCCGTCGGACTTGAGTTTCTTGGACCGCGCGGCGTCCGCATCCAGCGCGATACAACACGCGATTGCGATCAGGGCGGAGACAAAGCGTTTCATGGCAATCACCTCTGAGCGTAGACTTCAGCATAGCGCCCTGCGCCGGCGGCGGCCAAGCTCTTGTTCAGCACTACCCCACGTTGTCGTTCCCGCCCACCGTTGTCATTCCCGCGAAGGCGGAAATCTGCCGCCCGGCTCGCGTGAGCCCGTGGCGATCAATGTCGGAAAATTCGCCGACACTCATGTGCGACGCGCGAAAGCAGCGATACCCCGCGGCATCCCTAACGGATCGGCGAGACGCGAACGCCGGGGACGATGTTGTTCGTAAGCTCGGCGATCACGGTATCGTCCGCGCTCAGTCCACCGCGAATCTCTGCCCAGTCTTCGTTGCGAAGACCAACCTCGACGTTGCGCAGTTCGGCACGGCCGCCCGCGACGACAAACACGGCCCACTTCTCGCCGTCACGGAATACGGCGCGGTCAGGCACCGCCAACGCATCCGCCGCCTCCGCGGTGATGACTTCGACGTCGATGCTGGTGCCCGGCCGGAGCTTGGCCAGCGAATTGTCGAAATCGATCAGCGTCTTGACACGCTGTTGTTCGACGCCGAGTGATGAGATCTTCTCGAAACCGGAGGGATAAATGCGCTTGACCGTGCCTTCGATCTCTTTGCCGCGCAGCGCCTTGCCGCGCACGATGACTTTGTCACCCGGCGATATTGCCGTGACTTCTTCGGACAGGATGTCCGCCTCGATCTCAATCGAGTCCATGTCGCCCAGCCTCAACAACTCAGTCCCTTCCACGAGCACGCGGCTGTCTTCGACATATTTATCGAGAATCGGGCCGGACACCGGCGAGCGAATCTCCGTCTTCTTGATGTCTTCCTCGAGCATGGCGTGCTCCGCCTGAAGTGCGGAGACCTCCGCCTGCAACACGTCGCGTTCGTACTCGTTGTCGTCGATTGAGCCGACGAGGCGCTGCTCGGCAAGTCTCGCCTGATCGAGCGCCTGCTGTGCGCGTTCAACCTCGATGCGCCGCTGGTTGAGCTCCGCCTCGAACGCCGTGTACCGGCGCTGGGCTTCGTCGAGGAACGACTCGCTCGCTGCGCCGGCCTTGAGCAGCCCCTGGGCGCGATCGAAGCTGCGGGACGCCTCCTCGAAATTGGCCTTCGTGACCGTCGTCGCCTTCTGCGCGATCTCGAGCGCGTTTTGCATCTCCCCCACGCGCAATTTCGCGGACTCGATGTCCTCCGGCTTCGGTTTGGCGACATCCACGCCCAGCATCTGCGCCTGGCGCTGCGCGATCTGCGCCTCGACGCGCAGCAGGTTCTGACGAAGGTCGTACGGATCGACCTGCGCGACGACTTGTCCTTTTTCTACGTCGTCGCCTTCGTCAAGATCGATCCTTAGGACTGTGCCTGTGACCGGCATATCGACGATGTATTCGTCGGCCAGCCGGGTCTTGGCATCCTCGGCGACGTACTCGCGCACGGTCATCGTCTGCGGCCGGGTCACCTGAACGGCAACGCCGGGGCCGCGCAACGCTACGACCGCGCCGATGCCCACGACAACGACCGCGGCGGCTATAAGGGCTATTCGTTTCATTTCATCGATTCCTTACTCCCGCGCCTTCAGGGTCTCAACAAGATTCAGGCGCCGAATTTTGACGCGCACCGCCAGATTGGCGATGACGATGTACCCAACGGTCATGCCCATCGCGATCGCATAGGTGACCGGGGCGATGTAGAAGGGAAATCGGAACAGGTCCGTATCGAACGCATTCATCATACCGCGAACCATGGCGATCCCGATGGGCACGCCCGCGGCCAGCCCGATCGCGCCCGTCACGAAGTTCTCGTTATACAAGATGCGGCCGACTTCGGATTGAGAGAATCCAAGCACGCGGAGCGAGGCGAGCTCGCGTTCGCGTTCGGCCAGCGATACGAGCGTGACGTTGTAGATCACCGCGAACGCGATGACGCCCGCGAAAAACACCGACATGACGCTCATGATGCGCATGCTGGTGGCCATCGTCTCCTGCAGCTTGCGGTAGGCGTCCTCTCGCATCTCAACGGAACTGACCACTGGAATGTCCTTGAGCTGCTCATGCAGCAGGTGCGCCCGGCCGCGATCCGCGCGGACGAGCACCGCGTTGAGCGCATACGACTCGTCCAGCACGCGGCTCAGCGCCTCGATATTCATGTACCCCGACATGCCGAAGTACTGCTCGACAATCTTCGAGACGGGCACACGCTTTTCCTTCGTGATTTTTCCCATCAGCGGTTTCAATTCGACTTCGTCCCCCACGCCGACATCGAGAATCCCGGCCAGCGCGTCGGACAGCACCAGCCCGCTCTCGCCGAGGTCTACGGGACGATAGTCCGCGTCCTTGAGCGTTTGCAGCTTGGAATCGCGCGCCATGCCAACGATAACGACGTCTTTCTCGCGCCACCCATTGCGCATCTGGAACGGATACTGAAGCAGCGGTTCCGCCTCGCGCACGTGCTCGAACCGCGCCGCCTCGCGCAGCGCGTCTTCGCCCCGCTCGACGAAGAAACTGATCGTCGCATCCTGTTTCTGCGTCTGGCGGTATTGGTAATCGAGCAGGAAGTTCATCGCGTCGATAGCGTAGAACGCCACAATCAGCAGCGCCGTGGAAATCGCCACGCCGAAGACGTTCAGCCCCGCGCGGAAACGGCTCCGCGAGACGTTGCGCGCGATCATTTTCCACGTGAACGACAGACGCGACCAGATCGCGCGCGAGCGCTCGAGAAACACGCGGTGCCCGATGCGCGGCGCCTCAGGCCGCATCGACTCGGCGGGATGAATGCGCGATGCGCGCCACGCGGCCACCGCCGCGCCGAGAACGGCGAATCCCACGGCAATCGCGATGGATCGCGCCAGCACGTCGGGATAGATGCGCGACTGCAAGAGCGGGAACGAGTAAAACTGGACGTACATCGACATCATCGCGCGCGCCAGGAGCTGGCCCGCGATAAACCCGGCCGTGCCGCCGAGAATCGTCTGGAACAGCGCGTACTGGATGTAGTGAAACGCGATCGTGAAGTTGCTGTGGCCGTACGCCTTGAGCAGGCCGATCTGCGTCCGCTCGTTGCGCACCATGCGGTTGAGCACGATGAAAATGACCAGCGCGGCAACGCCGAGGAAGATCGCCGGCAAGACCCGCGCCTGAACGCCCAGGCCCAATATCTCGTTCGTAATGAAGCTGTTCGAAATCTGGTTCTCGCGGCTGACCTTGGAGTACACGCCATACGGGGCGAGCAGGTCCTCCGCGGTGTCGAGGATACGTTCGATCGCTTCGGGATCGTCCACCGACCCGATGATGTTGTTGCAGGCGGCCTGCATATTCAGCGCGTCTTCAGCGAACGAGTTGGGGATCCAGAGGATGCCGTAACGCTCCGGAGACGGCACCATCTCGGCGAGGTTACGGATGACGTAAATGAATTCGGGCGACAGGCCGTAGCCCACGATGCGCAACGTGTGTTTGCGGCCGTCGATCGTCGCGCTGAGGTTGTCCCCGAGCGCAAGCCCGTTCGCCTCGGCGAATCGCTGGCTCACGATGACCTCGTTCAGCGCACCCGGATCGAAATAGCGGCCGTCGGTGATCACCACGTCGTTCAGCACGCTGCGGCGCTCGTCCGGCATCGAGACGATGCGGCCGGAGCGCGCCTCCTCGACGCCGTCAATCTCCAGTTTCGCCTCGTCAACGATGCGCGGGCGCACCTGCCGCACGCCGGGAATCTCCTGAATCCGGAATAGCGCCGTGTTCGGCGCGCGCTCGAGCACGATCTCGAAGTCCGCGAACCGGTTTTGCGCGTAATACGTGTCGCGCGTCAACAGCAGGTTGCGGTAACACGACGCGAGCGAGATGTAGCTCGCCGTCCCGCACATCACCACCGCGCCAACCGCGAGCACCTGGCCGCGGCTGCGGTACAACGTGCGCAGCAGTTTTTTCGTCAGCGGGCCGATCACCACGCCACCTCGTCAACGCCCTTGCGCGCGTGGTTCTCGTGGATTTCCTTGACGTTTCCGTCCTGCATGTGCACCACGCGGTCCGCAAGCTCGCCAATGACCGCGTTGTGCGTGATGACCACGAGCGTCGTGCCGGTCTTCTCGTTGACGTTCGCCAGCACTTCGAGCACGATCTTCCCCGTGCTGACGTCGAGCGCGCCCGTCGGCTCGTCGCACAGCAGGATTGTCGGGCGCTTGGCCACCGCGCGCGCGATCGCCACGCGCTGCTGCTCGCCGCCGGACAACTGCGACGGGAAATGGCCCGCGCGCGGATCGAGCCCGACCAGCGCGAGCGCCTCGCGCGGTTCCATCGGGTCGGCGGAAATCTCCGTCGCCATCTCGACGTTCTCGCGCGCCGTCAGGTTTGGCATCAGGTTGTAGAACTGAAACACGAAGCCGATGTGGTTGCGCCGATACTGGGTCAACTGACGCTCGGAATAGCCGGAGAGTTCTTCGTCGCGATACATCACGCGGCCCGATGTCGGCGTGTCCAGGCCGCCCATGATGTTGAGCAGCGTGCTCTTGCCGGAGCCACTATGGCCGAGGATCACCAGAAACTCGCCCTCGTGCACGTCGAGCGTGACACCGCGAAGTGCCTGCACGGTGACCTCGCCCATGTGGTATTCCTTCACGAGGTTCTCGACGTGGTAAATCGCCGGGCGCTTGCTTGTGGACTTCGCTACAGCCATGGCATTACACCCGCCACCATTGGGAGGGTCGCGCTCCCGCGCGACCACGCTATGCGACTCGGCCGTTTCATTTTTTCAACAACGCCAACAGCGTCGCCTTCGCTTCGTCGAGCAACACATCCACATCGTCGCCGATGTCGTTCACTTCGCGATGCAGGAACAGTCCGTCGAAATACGCAATGATCATTCGTGCCGCCGCGTCGACCGGGACGGGCCGGAATTCGCCCGCGCGGATGCCCTCCTCGATGATTCCCGAGAAGAATCTCCTTTGTTCTACATAGCTCGCACGAAACCATTCGCGAAATTCGTCGTCGCGGACGGCCTGCGCGCCAAACTCGAGCTGGGCGCGGGCGAGTTCGGGCCGCACGGCCACCGTATTCTTGATGGAGTCGGCGATCAGTTCGAGCTTTTCCGCACCGGTCTCGCACGCAGCCACCGCCTCGGGCAGGCCCTCCATCACCTCGGCGATCCAGTTTTCGAGCAGGCTCTTGAACAGGTCGCGCTTGCTCGGGTAGTGCCAATAGAGCGACCCCTTGCTCAGGCCCGCCTCGCGTGCGATGTCGTCCATCGACGCCTCGTAGTAACCCTTTTGTGCAAAACAGGTTATCGCGGCGTCGGCGATTTGTGAGCGCCGTTGCTCTTTGGTCTTGTGTGTCGTCATCTATTCCCAAACCGACTGGTCAGTCTAGTTTATTCTACCCGATTGCGGGTCCAGCGGCAAGGCGGCCAGTCAATCGATAGCGATGGCGGGTCGGGCCGACTAGCGGAGCGGTTTCAGGTAGATGTCCCTGAACTGGACCTTCATGGGAGGGCCGGAACGAAGCTGCAGTGCAAGGATGCCGGAAGGATCGAACTCTTTTTCGTCGTTGTCGATGAGTTCGGCCGAAACGCGGCCGTTCACCCTCAAGATGATGTGATGGCCTCGGGCAACGATGTGGTAGTCGTTCCATTCACCCGGCGAGCGCAGGCCGACGGGTTCCCGTTCGGGCGTGGAGTTGCGCGTGCCGTCCGGGTCCACCACCGTCTTATGGCCGTTCGGAACCATAAGAGGTTCGCGCCCGGTATTCTCGTCGGCGAGCGCGCCGCACCACGGACCGTTGGGAAGGATATCGGCTTGATAACCCACCGCGTCGCCGTCCTCACGGATTCGGCTGCGGAACTGGATGCCCGAATTGCCGTTGTTGTTCGCAAGCCGGAACTTCGCCTTCAATTCGAAGTCGGACACGTCGCCTCCTTGCCAAACCAGGAACTGATTCGAATCGCAGGGATTGGCTTCCGTGGACTCGGCGGTAATCGCTCCGTCCCGGACGGACCAGTACGACATATCCGGCGCGGCCCATCCATCGAGGGTCTCACCGTCGAAGAGGGACTGAAAACCCGTGTCTTGCGCACCGGCGGAAACGCACGTTGCCACGAAGAGTGTCAGACCCGCTATCCGGACGACGGGAGATCGCACTCAATCCCTCCCCGCGGCTCCGCTGGCGCTGCGTGTGGCGGCCGGTCTAGTTCGCGCTGGCTGCCGCGCGGCGCTTGAAGAGGTCTTCGTACTGCTTGATGCGGGTATCGAAATAACTGAACAGCTTCTCGTATAGCGCGGGGTTCGACGCCGCGATGATCGACCTATGGTTGGTCACGGTGGAGTCCAGCAACAGGACGTCCTCGAGCGTATCGCCGTAGGCGTCGGTCGCGACACATCCCGCCTCGTGCGCGACCAGCAGTCCCGCTGCGAAGTCGTACGGGCACACGCCGATGACGTTCCCGCGGCCCGCGTTGATGAACTGGTCGATGACGAGCGGTTTGATGTCGCGGTGAAACCGGTTCGCGAAATCGATGCAGGCGTCGAGCTGGTTGCTGACCAGGCGAGTCAAGCTGAATGACGTGCTGTTGCAGGAAAAGAACCCGCCCTTGAGGCTGCTGAGGTCCATGAGCCGCGCCGCCACCGGGAAAATCAGTTCAGCCGGCCGCGCCGGCACCGTCATCGACCACGTGAGTTGTTCGAGGTCGGTGTTCTCGCTGAGCGTGATCTTGCGCGGGTGGCCGTCGACATACAGCTTCGTGCCTTTGCCGCGCTCCGCGTAAAACGTCCGGTTTCCGAGGATTTCCATCACCAGCGCATTATCCACGTCCGCATAGGTCGGGCGTTCGATGACGCGCGTGCTGCATACGGAAATGACGCAGCCTTCGAAGCCGCTCTTCGCCGCGCGCGTGCCGTCGATCGGATCGATCACGAGCAGGTTCTGCG
>CAYPNI010000056.1:0-27058 GCA_964411925.1 uncultured Nitrospirales bacterium | reverse complement strand
TCGATTTCTCCGCCGAACCCGATCACGTCAAGCAGGCCTACGGCGTCGTGCGCGCCGACGGCACCTTCGCGGCGAACTGCCTGCTCGCGCGGCGGCTCGCCGAGCGCGGCGTCCGCTTCATTCAGCTCTACCACCGCGGCTGGGACCACCACGAACGCATCGAGGCCGGCATGCGCGAGACGGCCGGCTACGTCGATCAGGCCTCCGCCGCACTCGTGAAGGATCTCAAGGAGCGCGGCCTGCTCGATGAAACCCTCGTCGTCTGGGGCGGCGAATTCGGACGCACCCCCATGGCCCAGGGCGACGGCCGCGACCACCACATCCGCGGCTTCTCGATCTGGATGGCGGGAGGCGGCATCAAGCCCGGCATCACCTACGGCCAAACCGACGACCTCGGCTATGCCGCCGCGATCGACCCCGTCCACGTCCACGACTTCCACGCGACCATGCTCTACCTCCTCGGCATCGACCACGAACGCCTGACCTACAAGTTCCAGGGCCGCGACTTCCGCCTCACCGATGTCCACGGAAAAGTCGTCAAGCCGATTCTCGCCTGATCCCACAAAAACCCAAGCAATCCACCAACGCCAACCGTTTCTCCAATCAGCTCCTCGCCACACTCAACTCCCACCTGTCTCTCCAACCCTCGCCGCTCCCATCACTCCCATGCCTTCCATACTTCCCATGCTTCCCACACTTCCCACCTCATCCTGTCCATATCGTTCATCGCGTCCATTTCGCCCACTACCCCCGAGGCCCCTTCAGCTAAACTCATCCACCGGGCCTCACACGGACGTCAGCATGCAACCCGTCGAACTCAGACAAATCACTCCGGAGACGCTTCGCCCGATCCTCGATCTCCGCGTCTCCGATGCGCAGCGGAACTTCGTCGCGGCAAACGCCTACTCGATTTCCGAGGCCTACTTTTATCGCGAAGCCTGGTTTCGCGGCATCTACGCCGGCGGCGAGCCCGCCGGGTTCCTCATGCTGTGGGACGAACACCTTGCCGATGAGCCCAAGACTCCGGGACTCTATTACCTGTGGCGGCTCATGGTGGACGCGCGATTCCAGGGGCGCGGAATCGGGCGTGCGGCCATGGGGCTGCTCGTCGAACATGTTCGCCTTCGCCCGCACGCCGACTATTTGCTACTGTCTCACGGCAAAGGTTCCGGCAATCCCGGGCCGTTCTACCAGAAGTTTGGTTTCGCGTATACCGGGAAGGAACCGGAGGGTGAGCTCGAGATGCGGCTGCGTCTGAGCGATTTCGCGCCGTGACGCGACGACATGCGAAGGAGACGAACATGGATCGCAGAGAATTCCTCGCCGTGGCTGGAGTAACAGGGGCAGTGATGAGCGCCGGACTCGGGTCGAATGCCGCCGCCGAAGACTCCGCCGCGCGCGACTACTACGAGCTGCGGCAATACTCACTCGCGACGCCGGAACAGGCCGACGCGTTCCACCGGTTCAGCGCAGAGGTCGCCTTGCCCGCGCTGAACCGCGCGGGGATTTCGCCGGTCGGCGTGTTTGTCACCGTGGACACCTTCTCGCCGGTCTACGTACTGCTCCGGCACGCGTCGCTGGACTCGTTCACCGCGCTCACCGCCAAACTCGTCGCCGACAAGGAATTCATGGCGAAGGGCGAGTGGTTTCTCAACGTCGAGTACACAACGCCAACCTACTCACGAATCCAGAGCTCGCTGATGGCCGCATTCACCGCCATGCCGCGCCTCGAAACGCCCACGAAAGGCGCCGACCGCGTCTTCCAGTTGCGCACCTACGAGAGCCCGACCCTCATCGCCGCGCAATCCAAAATCAAAATGTTCAACGAAGACGAAATCGGAATTTTCCGCAAATGCGGCGTGAACCCCGTCTTCTTCGGCGAAACCATCGCCGGCGCCGCCATGCCCAACCTCACCTACATGGTCGGCTTCGACAACGTCGAATCCCAGACCGCCGCCTGGAACACCTTCCGCGAACACCCGGACTGGAAAGAACTCAGCAGCCGGCCCGAATACGCCAAGAAAAACCTCGTCAGCAACATCACCAACGTCGTATTGAAACCCACGGCGTACTCGCAGATTTAAACGCGCTGCCTATCGCGCTTCGGCTGTTGCGACGTTGTCCGAGACCCTGCCGCGCGGCGCGTGTAGAGGGACTCAATCCGTTTGTATTCGTCAGTCGTCTTGAATTCAATCCACGCGGCTTCAAGATCCACTTTGTTCTTCTCGCTTAGTCTCCATGAGAGCACTGAACCGCCTCTCAATCCGAGTGGTGGCTCGATGGAATGATGTCTAACCTTGCCGTCATGCGCTTCGACCAATGCACCAAACTCCATCTCTCCGCGCGCCGCTTGGGTTGCCGTGCGAACCTTGTACAGGCCCTCCGCGGGTCCCCCGATCATTGGAAACCAACTACCGCTGCGTTTCGAAGTTTTCTCAACGGACTCGGTTAGGCCGGGCGGAAACGCGTTAATCTGGATAACAACAACATTACCCTTGATCTCGTTCGCGAGATTCGTGTCGGCGAGCACCGCCTGCACCCACTCGAAGGCAGCGATGTGGCCGTGATTGTCGAAATATCCGCCGTCCGCGAAGTGCTTCGGCGGCGTCCAGTAGTACAGTTCCTCGTATGGCGGTTCGTTCGCCTTAAAGACGGGAGACGCAACGGGGGAAACGTACGGGAAGGTCGCTGACAGCCGCGCCGCTGTCACCTTGTCGATATCGACATCACCGTAGTCGTCGTGAAGCGTGCGTCCATGGATGATCGAGACCGCATCGCCAATTCTCGCCGGGAATCGTACAGAACTTATCGCCAGGTGCCTGCCGGTTTCGATGATCGTGCAATTGAAAGCGACTGCGGGCAGCGAACCATCGGCAGCGCGGCGTTCCCAATCCGAGAAGCGGTCGCGGGGAGCCTCGGATGTGCGCACCGAGGCAAGGGACAATCGGTCGCGCATCTGGGTGAGATAGGCTTGCCATATCCTCTCCATCGCCGACGAGCGGCTGAGTGTGTTTGGGATGGCGAGAATGAACGGACGGAGCGAATCGGGATAGACGAGTCCCCAGGCCGTAGCCTCGAGGCTCGATTCTGTGGCAAACGCGAACGCAGGCTGACGCTCGTCCCCGGTGCGCTTGATCTCGCCCTCGGGAAGGAACGACTCGAGGAAGTACATGCCTCCGACGGAGCCGCCGGAAACGGAACTGACAAAATGAACCGATGCAGAGAAGTCGTCGAACTCCCTGTCGAGTTCAGTCAGAACTTTGGTCGTCCACCCGGCCGCGGTAATGCCGCCGCCGCTGAGACACAATACAGTTACGTTGCCATTCGTGTTTTTCTCCGACATCTTGTGCAAACGGCTCCGCGCGGCACCGGCGACCGTAGAGCGCCCAGGAATGTCCGGCCGCTCCCACACCGGAAATCGGTGATCGACGCCGAACGTGTAGTACGCGAACGACAAATAGATCGCCGCGAGGAGAATTGCAGGTACGCGATATCGATCCAGGAAAAAGGTCAGTAGAGAGAACCCCAACACGAACAGCATGATCCACAACTGGACGAAGACCAGCGTGTGGGATGCTGGCAATAGAGCTGACCGATCGGCATTCGGGTAAAAGATGAACCCACAGACAATGTACACGGTAAACACGACAAGATTGAGCCCCAGCATGCGCGCGTGGCCGGAAACGACCTTTCCGGTCGATTCGTCTCGGGACGACTCGATACATGGAGGGAGCGTCGCGCTCTTGACATAGAAACCGGGCCCGGCGAGCCGGGCGAGTAGTGTCACCAATTCACCAAGCGTGCGCCGCACGCCAAACAGAAGGACAACGATCAAGACAAGACCCAGCGAGACGACAACCCGGCTCTCCGTTCGCGCTATCCAGACAACGATTGCGCCACCCGAAACGCACAAAAGGACGCTGCCCAGCATCTTCCAGTACCGGTACGCGATCGCGATCAACGAGGCGCTTCCCAACACGATAACAACCGGCCATGTCGCTGCCGCATAGTTGGTCTCAACGCTGGCCCCTATCATGAATAGACACCAGACGCCGATTGTGAAGAGCGCAATCCAGAAATCTTCGATCGACTCCGGGAGTAGCTCAAGTCCGATCAATACAAGCAGAATTACCACGGCCATAACCGAAGCGTAAGTCCAATTACCGAATGCACCCCAGCCCGCCACCAGGACGCAGGGGATTGGAGCCAGTAGGAACCAGTAGGCAGGCCGGTTTGGTCTGCACAGAACATCGATTAGTTTTAACAGTCCCCAGGCAACTGCCGCGGCGGCCGCCAGCGCCAGGAGAACCTCAGGAATCGAAACGCGTTCCGAACGCTGCATCACGAGTGCAATGATCAAAGGTAGCGCGACCACGAAAAACGGAAGGCCCAGCATCGCGCCGCGAGGATCCACCCAGAGCCATCTGGCCCACGCGAACTCCTCGGAACCAGAAGCTTCGATTCCTGTCTTGAATCGCGCGGAGGCTTCATCCCAGATGAGCGCCCCGCAAAGGGCACACACGGCCGCGGCGATAAACGCTTCGAGCGTTAGGACAAAGAACATCCACGGAGAGTCAATCTCCAACGCCGCGCGGACGGTCGCGGGGCCAAGGATGCCCACGGCTCCGAGGCCATAGAGAAGTAAGGCTCCGATGACAGGCGTTCGCACAAAATAAAAGTACTGCAGGATCCAACTTTCCCGGTAGAGAGCGAATGCGACGCCGAACGCGATCCAGACGATTCCGATCAGAAGCATCGTGAATTTGAGACAGCTCGCACACCAGAGGATATTCGCAAACTGCGCGCTGATTTCCCCGGTATCCGAAGCAATGGCGTTGAACAGCATCCCGTCTTCGACCAAATCGGCAATTACCGCCGCTGCGACGAGTGGAGGGAACAGCCAACGTCCGGACCAGATCCAAAGACGTCCGCACGCACGCGATACAGTCTTGAGCCAGTCGTCGAGCGAAGCCGGTTTGTGTTCTCGCTGCTCCGTGAACCATTGACGAAAAAGTTCATTCCCGCCTTTCCACGCGCTCCAATTTACCGTGAACTTCCAACTCAAGTTGGAGTACAAATTCGACATCAGTTTGCGTGTAGCCACGAATGTCAGCAGATAACAGACGATGAGGGCCCCGTCCCAATACAGGCTCGCGCGAAACTGGTCGCGCGGTTTGGGCGAGCGCGCCGAATCGGTCTTGGCAAGTGCGTTGCGCTCCGAGATGCGCTTCTCTTCGCTGTCAAGCGTCGTCTGGATCGAAGTGAGCGTTGCGAGGGCCTCGTTGCGCGGCGTGCGAAAGATCGCCCACGCGGGGTTGGCGGCCGGCGCGGGTAGGGCAATTGACGCGTGGAGCGTGAGCAACGCGATCGTCAAAGTAACCAAGAACGCAACGAAAGAACGGTAACCCCATTTGAGGGCTTCGGGCCTGTCCATCGCAAAGCACTCCTTCGGTGGCGTCGAGCTAGACCCCGCACACTAGCATACAAGCAGCTAGTTGTATATAGCCGCGCCCATAACTACATCAGCTATGGTTTAAGTAAGTGGTGGGTTCGGGAGACGATGGACTTACGGCGTATGTACCGGCTAGGCTGGAAACTGTTTGGGTGGAGGACTTCCCTTGAATCAACCGATTGCGCGTTTATTGGCCTGCGCATTTGCGCTTGGCGCAGCCGCCGGAGTATCAGCCGAAACCATGAACGGAATCACACTGCGCAAGATCGAAACCAATGGCATCGCCATGCGCATCGCCGAGCAGGGCACCGGACCGCTCGTCGTGCTGCTCCACGGCTGGCCCGAGTCCTGGTACTCCTGGCGCCACCAGATCCCCGCGCTTGCCCAGGCCGGCTACCGCGCCGTCGCGCCCGACATGCGCGGATACGGCGAGACCGACGCGCCCCCCGAGGTCACCGATTACCAGATCACCACCATCGCGAAAGACATCACCGGGCTCCTCGACGCGCTCGGCGAGAAACAGGCCGTCATCGTCGGGCACGACTGGGGCTCCATCGTCGCCTGGAACTGCGCCATGCTGCATCCCGACCGCTTCCGCGCCGTCATCACCATGAGCGTGCCCTACGGCGGCCGCGCGCCCGAGCCCCCCACGGCCACATGGTCCCGGACCTACGGCGACAACTTCTTCTACATCCTCTACTTCCAGGAGCCGGGCGTCGCCGAGGCCGAGTTCGACGCGAACCCGCACGGCATCCTCAGCATGCTCTACGCCTCGCCCACCACGCCGCGCGAGGCGCCCACCATCACCGATCCCAAGCGCGCCGCCGGCGGCTGGATCGGACGCATCGGCGCGCCCAAGGAATTGCCGGCGTGGCTCAAGCAGGAAGACCTCGACTATTACGTCGCCCAATTCAAGAAGGCCGGCTTCCGCGGCGGCATCAACTACTACCGCAACTTCGACCGCAACTGGAAAATCACCGAGGCGTTGCAATACTCGAAGGTCACGCAGCCCACGCTGTTCATCGCCGGCGAACGCGACGTGGTCATCGGCGGCGCGACCAAGGATCGGCTCACCGCCATGATGCGGCCCGTCGTCGCCGACCTGCGCGATGTCGTGCTGATCCCCGGCGTCGGCCACTGGGTCCAGCAGGAAGCCGCCCCCGAAACGAACGCCGCGATGCTCGCGTTTCTCAAGGCACTTCCCGCGCCTGCGGAGTGATACCCATCCTGTCATTGCGAGGAGCGGAGCGACGAAGCAATCTCACTTCGTCGAAGTGTCAACCCCGTTTCGTCATTCCCGCGAAGGCGAGAATCCCTACGCGAGAGTGACGGCGTCCGCTCAGGAGATTCCCGCCTTCGCGGGAATGACAAAAGAAAGATACGTAATTATCGAGTCCGCTCGATCACAGATCCCACGGCTTGCCGATGATCGCAAACTCCTCGAACACCGCGTGCATGATCGTCCGGCGCTCATTGGTCGTGTAGACAATGTGGATCTTCCCGTCCCGCGTCTGAATCGCGTACGGATACGCCAGGTCGTTGTCGCCGCCCGCGATGTCGCGCGTGTACGGCCAGGTCTTGTCTCCGTCCATCGAAATGGCCACCGTCAGCGGCGTCCGCTCGTTCATGCTGTCGTTGTACACGAGCAGCAGGTGACCGTTCTGCAGCTTGATGAAGTCCACCGCCGAGTTCGGGTTCAAAAACTGCGAATCGACCGCCTCGCTCCACGTCTCCCCGCCGTCGCGCGACTCGGACCGCAAGGTGTACCCGTGTTCCGTCGGCAGGAAGTCGCCGCCGCGCCGGATATACGCGATCAGGTACTCGTCCGTCATCTGCACGACCTGCGCCTGCAAGTTCCCGTTCTTCGCGCGAATGCGCCCGGTCTCGGTCCACTGCTTCGTCTTCGGGTTGTACCGCATGAAATACGAGACCGTGTCGCTCGCGGTCATCTCCTTGTCCTCGCCGGTCTCGTGGTACAGCGGCAGAAGATACTCCCCGTTGTTCAGCACGATCGGCTGCCCCCGCGCCATCGACCCCTCTTCAGACGCCAGCGTCGCCGCCTCGGACCACGTCCGCGCGCCGTCGTCCGAAGTCTTCATCTGCACGCGCGCGCTCGACCACGTCTCCCCGAACCGCTGCACGTAGAACAGCCAGACCCGCCCGTCCGGCGCCTGCCACACCACCGCGTTGCCCTCGCCGCGCTCCGGTGTGTCCGCAATGACTTCCGGCCAGCTCCATTCCTTCGCGCCCCCGGCCAGCCGCGAACCGTAGACCGCCGTGTCGTCTTCGTATTCACCCGATCCGCCGTAGTACGCGATGTACAGGTCGCCGTTCGCGAGTTGCGTGATCGACGCCGGGTGTTTGTAGATGCCGGGATGCTCATTGCCGAACACGCGGTATGTGTCGATGTCGTAGTTCTCGGCGCAGACCGCGGCAGTGGCCAGGCAAAGCAGCGATAGCACGCTTCTGATCATTATTCAAAACCTCCGATTCATCTACTTGGTGGCGCACTAATGGTCGGTGGCGCAGGCATCTTGCCTGCGGGGGTTCCCCCGTACGCGCGGGGATGTCATTCTCCCGAAAATCTCGCACACCCGCACGCTGGAAACCCTCAGCACAAAACCCTCGCGACAGCGGATACTCGAAATCAGAGTCCCGCAAAGTTTCCCGGCCGCCGTTCCTGCACCGCGCGGACGCCCTCGGCGTGGTCCTCCGTCTTGAACAGCCGCTCCTGTTCGATGAACTCGTGGTCCGTCTGCCGTTTGACCGACTCCGCCATGCCCTGCCGCATCGTCGCCCGCGTGGACTGCACCGCCAGCGGCGCGGCCGCGGCCATCTCCGCCGCGAGCGCGCGCGCCTCGCGGCGCAACTCCTCCTGCGTCGTGATCACGTCGGCCAGGCCCCACGCGTGCGCCGTCTTCCCGTCGATGCGCCGGCCGGTGTAGAACATCAGCGCGGACTTCTGCGGGCCGATCAGCCGCGGCAGCGTGTACGTCAGCCCAAACCCCGGGTGAATTCCCAGCAGCGTGAAATTCGCCGCGAACCGAGTCTCGGGACACACCACGCGAAAGTCCGCCACCAGCGCCACGCCCAGTCCGCCGCCGATCGCCGCTCCCTGCACCGCCGCCACCACCGGCTTCTTGCACGCGAACAACCGCACCGCCTCGGTATACAGCGGATTCGTCGCGATCTTCGCCGGCCGCTCCGCCGTTTCGTCGGATTTCGAGTGAAAATTCGCGCCGGCGCAAAACGATTTGCCCTCCGCCGCGAGCACCAGGCTGCGGCAACCGGCATCCGCATCCAGCGCCTCGAACGCGTCCGCCAGGTTGCGTATCAGATCATGGTCGAAAAAATTGTGCGGCGGCCTCCGCATCTCGACCACCGCCACGTGGTCGGCCAGTTCCACGGACACATCGCCAAAGCGCTTGTTCATCGAATCTGCCCTCGTCGCGTCGGGAATGGGCGATTCTAGTCGAACCGATCGCCTCGCCGCATGCCCCGCTCCTCGTAACGAAAACGGCGTCGTTCGTTCGCCAATTGCAGCTTGGTCACGCGAGTACGTCCCGGAGGGACGATCCGATAGTAGCCCGCCGTTTCAACGGCGGGATCACGTCACATATGGAGAGCAAGTCGCGGAGCGACGGCTGAAGACTTGAGGGGTGATTCAACCGTACTTCTGACACTACACGACCGCATGACGAAGAGCCCCGCGGTTGAAGCGGCGGGATATGATCAGGTTGTCCCTCCGGGGCACGCGCAAACGCCAACGCCCTCAACTCACTTCGACGCCCGCGGCAGTATCATCGATGTAACGCCCTCGCGATGACGCTGCCCGGTGATATTCTCCTCTGACCGGGGTAGGGCGCCTGTCACGTGTTCACGCGAGCAGGCCAGCACGGGAGACGACTACATGATGAAACTACGGTGGCTCGCGCTGGTGGGCGTTGCGTTCGGCGGGCAACCGGCGAACGCCGCGGACGCCGCGAACGGCTTCGCTTTTACCGACAAGGTCGTCCTCGCCTATTACTACATCTGGTACGACGAGAATAAATGGCTCAAGCCACGCGCGGACGGCGGCCGCAGCGAAGACCTCGACGGCCTGCACCCGCTCGTCGGCGCCTACAACTCGTGGGACCCCACCGTCATCGAAAAGCACATGCAGCAGATGAACCGCGCGCTCATCGACGCCCTCGCCGTCTCCTGGTGGTACGAGGAAAAACCGAACGGGCCGAACCAGATCCTCGACGCCGTGTTCGAGCTGGCCGCGCAGCACGACCTCAAAATCACGATCGATTACGAACTAGGCCGGCACGCGCTCGACACCGTTTACCACGACCTCACCTACTTCCTGAACCGATACAAGGACCATCCCGCAATGCTCAAGGTTGACGGCCAGCCGGTTGTCATGGTCTGGACCGCCTGGGGCCACACGCCCGCCGAATGGCGCGACCTCTTCGGCCGCATCGAACAGACCGGCATCACGCCCTTCCCGATCATGTCCGGCAGCTACCAGGGCGGCAAGGGCCGCGAATACCTCGGGCCCTTCCGATCGCTCGAGGAATACACGCTCGTGGACATTGAAGACAACGAGCTCGACGAGTTCATGCAGACCATGCGCGGACACATCGACGACTACAACCGCACCGACGGCGCAAAGAACGGAAAGCCCGCGCAGCACCACGCGACCATCTCGCCCGGCTACGACGAGACCCGGAATCCCGGCCGCAAGACCTCCGGCGGCGGTTTCAAGGGCGCCGGCTGGAAAGATCGCACCAAGTTCGGCGCGAACTACCCCGACGACCCCGACGGCGCCTACTACCGCGGCACATTCGACGCCGCCATGACGTCGAACCCCGACTGGCTACATATCTCCACGTTCAACGAGCTCTACGAATTCAGCCACATCGAAGCCACATTCGAACACGGATATACCTACATCGATCTCACTGCCGAGTTCGTCCGCGAGTTCAAGTCGCGTGACTGACGCCGATGGCGCAGTCCAACCCTGAGGAGAGCAGCCCATGGCAAGCGAAGGCACAAGGGACTTCGTGCGCGTTATCCTGGCAATACTCTTGCCGCCCGTGGGTGTTTTCTTTCAGGTCGGCCTGGGCCTGCACTTCTGGCTGAACATTCTGCTCACGTTCCTCGGGTACGTCCCCGGCATTATCCATGCCTTGTGGGTGATCCTCGTCCGCGGAAAGTGACCCGGACGGCGGGACATCGCGCGCGGACGAGTTCAGACCCGGCTGACGATTCCGTACGTGGCGCGGAACAGTGCATTACGCGCCGCGCCGGAGCCCAGGTCCCTCGTCGACGAGGTTGGATGGTCGGCCCCAGGCTCAGCGGACGCGGCGCAGCGTTTAATGAGAAACTTCGCCGTCGCGTCGAGGTTTCGAAGTCCGTCGATCGTAAAATCCTCGTCAAACTGGAAGACCCTGTATCGCATCAACTGTGCGACGTGACGCTGCAACGCGGCCCGTTGCGTCTCTGTGATTCCGTCCTCGATCGCGGCGCGAATTGACGGCTCGACGTCCGCGCGGCCCTTCGGCTGATAGTCGCAGCCCTTGTCCCACAGGTACGTCCGCCCCAGCGTCACGCACGGCTTCCCGTGGATCAGCGCCATGTAGTTCACCTGTGACACAATTGTCACGACCGCGTCCGCGCGCTCGAAACACTCGAATATACTCACGCCCGACACGAGTGCGACGGCCTCAAGTTCGCCGAGCGGCGCCATGCGCTCGCGGAACCCCGTGTCCAGCGGGTGCGGCTTGAACAGCACGACCCAGCCGTTGCGCAACGCCACGTCGTTCAGGTGCGCGAGCGCGTCGAACGTGTCCGCGAACCACGGCGAATGCACCCCGGACTGCGGCAGCGATCGCGGCACCATCCCCGTGCGGAAGTCGTACTGCCCGGCATAGAAGACCACGCCTTTCGCCCCGGCCAGCCGCGTTTCCAGCGGCCCGAACGGATCGGCCGACGCCGTCTGCGGTTTGCGCGACCGCTTCTCGACGCGGACACGCTCGATGAACTCGGCCGCACGGCGCAGGTCGTCTGCGTTCACGGGCAACGCGGCAAAGTCCCCGGGCCGCTGCGCGACGTCGCTCTCCCCCATCTGGCCGTCTTCGTCAAACGTGATCGTGCCCGGGAGCGGCCCGAACTCCGTGAACAGAAACGGCAACCCGGGAAACTCCTCACGCAACATCGCCGGCAACGAGTAATGAAATGAGAAGAACTCGTGCCACGCGATGTAAAGACTCGGCCGGACGCGCGCAATCAGCCGCCGCAGATGTTCCCTGAACAACACCACGCGGAACGACTCGGCGCGCAAACTCCGCCCCCAGCACAGCGCATCGATGCTGGCCGCGTGCCGCACGGCCGGGTTCGCGTCCAGCGGGCCCACCACGCCCGAAATCGGAAGCCAGTGCGCCTTCGAGATGAGGAACGGCAACGGCTCGCCCTCGCAACTCGTCTCGATACGCCGGCTGTTCAGGTTCAACAGGTGAATCTTCAGCCCCGCCTTGCGAACAGCCCGGTCCAGCGCTTCGAAGTACGCCAGCTTCGCATCCTGCCGGCGATCGTCGAAGTATGCGGAGACTAAAATGGAGTTTGACATGCGACCGGCAACAGCTTTCCGGGAAGATCCCGCCCGCAGCTTGTACCTTTGGCCCCAGTTATAGTCAAGTTGGGCCGGGTAACTTCGCGCAGGCAGACCGGCCCCAACCGCACGCGGACTCGAACGGAGTTTCGCGGGCGCGTACTATGCCGGAAACATTCGCCGTGGAGCGCCGCCGCCGAATCGTGAGCCGAACGCTTTCCATTCCAGTAGGCGTCGCCTTCGCCCTCGTCTTGCTCATCGCCCCAATCGCGCAGGGTTCGCTCGCTCGCGAGCCCATCGCCGGCGGCTTCGCAACGCCCGTCCACATCGCCGCGGCGCCGGGCGATCCCACCCGCCTTTTCGTCGTCGAGCGGGCCGGCACCATTCGCATCGTCAACCTCGCGGACCACACGGTCCGCCCAACGCCCTTCCTCAACGTCAACGACCCGCCGTTCACGCCCGTAGACACCCAGGGCGAGGGCGGCCTCATCTCGATGGCCTTCCATCCCGACTACGCCGCCAACGGCCACTTTTTTGTCTACTACACCTGCGACCTTCACCCCGGGACGCCCTCGATCTTCGGCTCCCGGGTCTCGCGGTTTACGGTCTCGAGCGATCCCAATGTGGCCGACCCCGCAAGCGAAGTGAGGTTCTTCGAACTCCAACAACCTTTCCCAAGCCACAACGGCGGCATGGTCGCGTTCAAACCGAACGACCCAAACCACTATCTCTATGTGTCTTTCGGTGACGGTTCGGCCTCGTGCGACACCGGACTGCGCGCGCAGGACATCACCAACAAGTTCGGCAGCATCCTGCGCTTCGACGTCGATCCCGGCCCAAGCGGCGACATTCGCAATCCTTTCGCCCCGCCGGGCAACCCCTTCGTAAACGCCCAGGGCGACGACCTCATTTGGGTATACGGCCTGCGCAATCCCTTTCGCATCAGCTTCGACCGCTTGACCGGCGACCTGTATATCGGCGACGTCGGCCAGGTCACGCGCGAGGAAATCAGCTTTCAGGCCGGCACCAGCGCCGGCGGCGAGAACTACGGCTGGAACGCCTACGAAGGCACCGTACTCGCCCCGCCCACCTGCGGCCTCATCTCCCCCCCGCTCCCGTCGATGGTGCCCCCGCTCTACGAATACCCGCGCGCCGGCGGCGCCGCCGTCATCGGCGGATACGTCTATCGCGGCCCGCAGTTCGCCTCGATGACCGGCCGCTACTTTTTCGGGGATTTCGTCCAGGGCCGCATCTGGTCGTTCGTCAGAAACGGCTCCGGCATCGCCGACCTGCAGGACCACACCGCAACCGTCAATCCCGCCGCCGCACGCATCTCCACGTTTGGCGAGGACGCGAACGGCGAACTCTATTTCGCCACCTTTTCCGGAGACGTCTTCCGGATCGTCGATCCCGCGCCCGCCCCGCCCGACGCCGATCAGGATCTCCTGCCGGACGAACTCGAATTGGAAATCGGCACCGATCCCGACGACCCGGACACCGACGACGACGTCGTCATCGACGGCATCGAAGTCGAATTCGGCACCGATCCCCTCGATCCCTTCGATTTTCCGCTGTTGCCGCTACTCCGCGGATGGCCGTTGACCGCCGCGCTCGCACTCACCCTGTTCGGCTCCGCCGTCTGGGTCTATCTCCGCCGCGCGGGCCACTCGCGGTAAGCACCTCGCGCAGGACGCGCGAGACGACTGCTTCGTCGGCAGTTCGCCCCGCTCGCACGGCCCGGTGCCTTGCCCCGGTGTTCGGACGCGCGGTAGACTGGCCCCTCGTCCGGCCCGCAAAAGCGATCGCTGTGGATCGGATTCTTTTTTTGTTCGGCGCAATCGCCTCCATCGGGACCGCCATGGATTTTTCGGGAAAAACCGTTCTCGTTACCGGCGCCACGCGCGGCATCGGCGCGGCGATCGCCCAGGCCTTCGAGGCCGCGGGCGCCAACCTCATCCTCACCGGCACGAACCCCGAAGAAATCGGCCGCCGCAACCGTGAAAACGAGAAGCGTGGCGCGCGAAATGTCCGCTTTCACGCCGTCGATCTCGGCGATGCGAAGTCCCTCGATGAGTTCCTCTCGTTCATCGATCGGCAGGATCGCATCGACGTTTGCGTGAACAACGCGGGCATCAACCGCATCAATCTCATCGACGCCGTCAAGACCGAGGACCTCGACGCGATCCTCGCCGTCAACCTGCGCGCGCCGATTCTCGTCTGCCGCTCGGTCAGCCGCCTGATGAAGCGCGCGAACTACGGCCGCATCGTCAACATCGCGTCCATCTGGAGCGTCATTTCCAAGCCCGGACGCGCCGCCTACACCGCCGCCAAGTTCGGCGTCACCGGAATGACGAAGACGCTCGCCGCCGAACTCGGCGCCTCGGGCGTGCTCGTCAATGCGGTCTCGCCGGGTTTCATCGAAACCGAAATGACCGCCAACTCGCTCTCGCCGGACGAACGCCGCGCGCTCGCCGCCCAGGTGCCGATGGGCCGATTCGGCCGGCCGGAGGAAATCGCGCGCGTGGTCCTGTTTCTCTCCAGCGACCTCAACACCTACCTCACCGGGCAAAACATCGTCGTCGACGGGGGGTTCGTGAGTGTCTGATCGAATCTCCGTCAAGTCGTCCAAACATACCTATGACGTGCGCTTCGAGGACGACTTCGCCACGGTCCTCAAGTCCCACTACAAGGACGGCGACGTCATCGTCATCGATGCCACCGTGCGCACGTTGTACAAGCCCCGCCTCGATCCGGTTCTCAAATCGGCCAAGCACATCGAACTCGCCCCGTCGGAGGAAACGAAGAGCTACCAGGGTCTCACGCCGTTCATCGACGAACTCATCGAGATGGGCTTCCGCAAAAACAACCGGCTCATCGCCGTCGGCGGCGGCATCACGCAGGACGTCACCGCCTTCGCCGCGTCGATCCTCTTTCGCGGAGTGGACTGGATTTTCTACCCGACAACGCTCCTCGCCCAGGCCGATAGCTGCATCGGCAGCAAGACGTCCATCAATTTCGGCAAGTACAAGAACCAGCTCGGCGGGTTTTATCCGCCGAAGGAAATCGTGATCGATCTCGCCTTCCTCGATTCGCTCTCGGAGCTCGATTTCCGCTCCGGTATGGGCGAAATGCTGCACTATTACCTCGTCTCCGGCGAGGAGGACTTCGAACGCATGCGCGCCGAGTATGACCGCGCATTTCGCGACAAGGCCGTCCTGCGCGGGCTCGTCTACCACAGCCTCGATTTCAAGCGCGGCTACGTCGAGCGCGACGAGTACGATCAGGGCCCGCGAAACGTCTTCAATTACGGCCATTCGTTCGGCCACGCCATCGAAGGCCTCACGCACTACCGCGTCCCCCATGGAATCGCCGTTTCGTTCGGCATGGACATCGCCAACACCGTCTCCGCGAAACTCGGCTACATCGACTTCCCCCTCCGTGACCGCATGCGCGCCCTCCTCAGCAAAAACTGGGGCGACATGCGGCTCAACGGCGTCGAAGTGGACGACCTCGTCGCCGCGTTGCGCAAGGACAAAAAGGCCGTCGGCTCCCAAATCCGCGTCGTGCTCACCCGCGGCCTCGGCAAAATGTTCCTCACCCCGCTCGACATCACCGACGAAGTGCGCGCCACGCTCGCCGAATGTCTCGAAACCTACCGCTGATGGATAACGACGCATGCCGACCGTAGACGCCATGATCCCCGTGCTGCTCGGCAGCACGCGGGTCCCCGACAAAAACATCATCCTCGTGGACGGCCGCGTCCTCTGCTCGTACACGATCGAAGCCTGCCGAAAATCCGGTACATTCAACGAGGTCTATCTCAACTCCGAGGACGCCATCTTCGAATCGATCGCGCAACAGGAGGGCGCGAAGTTCCACCGCCGGCCGGCCGACTTCGGCGGGCGCGCCTGCCGACAGAAAACCAAATCGCGCGACTGTGCCGGCAAGCGCTGCGTGACGAATGAGCACTACCTCTACAATTTCATGACCACCGGCTCGCGCGCCGACTACGTCTGCCAGGTCAACGCCACGTCCCCCCTGCTCAAGCCTGAGACCATGAAGGCCTTCGTCGCCGAACTCTCCAGCGGCCGCCACGACAGCCTCTTCGCCACCGAAGCCGTCCGCGCGGAGACGTTCTACAAAGGCGAGCCCGTCACGTTCTCGCGCAAGTACAAGCGGCCCTCGAACGAGATCGAACCCATGCAGGTCGTTTGCTGGGCAATCGCCGGGTGGCGCCGCGAGGCCTACATCGCTGCGTACGAGCGCGACGACATCAACGAAGACGGTCCCGTCTTCGTCGGGCGCTGCGGCGTCTTCCCCATCGACGAACGCGAAGCCCTCGACATCGACGAATGGTCCACGCTCGACGTCGTCGAGAGTTTCCTCGTCGCCCGGCGCACCGGCCAACGCACCGAACGCCGCTACATCGACGGCAGAACGGTCCGCGGCAGTTAGAGAATCGATCCGGGAAAGTCAGTGGCGGAGAGGGCGGGATTCGAACCCGCGGTACGGTTCAACACCGCACAACGCCTTAGCAGGGCGCCACCTTCGACCAGCTCGGTCACCTCTCCGAGGGTGGGACGGACTAGGGTAACACTCGACCGCCGAACTCCGCAACCGCGTCCGCCGCGGATAACTCCATGCGCGCCAATCGCTTCGAGCGAAGCGCGCGGGTTCCGTCGCGCGATTTTAAAATGGCGTTATGCCCGATCCTGTGTTAACCTCGAAATCGGCATGCCGGATTTTTCCGGCGGACGCGATTCGCGGCGGCGCGCGCCGATCCCCATGCACCGGACGGCGACGCGGATGATGGAGGCAGTGATACCCATGGCCACGCACACACTCAATATCGTGCTGACGGACGAACAGCGGCGCCAATACGAGGACGACGGATACATCGTCGTCAAAGGCATCCTCTCACCCGAAGAAATCGACCGGTACAAGCGGCGCGCCTCCCAGATGGCCCGCGGCGATCTGCCCCCCGGCGGCGAAAAAATGATCGTGCGCGACGTGCGCGTCGCCAAGGGCGAGTACAAGCCCGCCGACCCCGAGCTCGGCATCTGGAAACTGTTGCAGCCCGACTGGCACGACGATACGTTCCGCGAATTCCCCGCCACCAAGAATCTCCTCGACGTCGTCGAACAAGTCCTCGGGCCGGACATCAAGTGCTTCCTCACCATGATGATCTACAAACCCCCCAGGCTCGACGACGTCCACCACCCCTGGCACCAGGACAAGCAATACTTCAATTTCGGGCCCGCGGACCAGATCATGGGCACCTGGATCGCCCTCGACGCCACCGATGGCGACAACGGAACCATGCGGTTCATCCCCGGCTCGCACAAGCAGGAAGTCGCCCACGAGTATGACTCCGGTCCGCGGCAGAATTTCGGCATCCTGTTCGCCAAGGACTATCCCATCCCGCACCCTGACGAAGTGACCGTCGATCTCGAACCCGGCGACGGCGTCTTCTTCCACTCGCTGCTGCTTCACCGCACCGGCCCGAACACGACCGACCGCCACCGCCGCGTGCTGACCATGCACTGCGCAAGTTGCAAGTGCAAAATGGACGGCCAACTCGTCGGCCAGATGAAGATGCGCCTCGTTCGCGGACAGGAATACGAAGGCTGCGTCTGACGCTGGCGATCCGGCAACGCTACTCCGTATCATGGACCCGAGCACCGGGCCTGCGACACCGTGCTGAATCACCGGCCCCGGTCCTGAATCATCCCGATGCGAGAATATTTTCGCCCGGGTGTCGTCTAGGAGTCGTCATGATCGCCGCGAAATCGCACGCGCTACGCATACTCTTCGCCGCAGCCGCGGCGGCCGCCCTCGTCGGGTCGGCCAACGCAGCGGATACCGCCCAGGACGCCCGCGCGGTCCTCGACGAAGCCGCCGGGGTGCTTGCCGGCGCCAGCTCGTTCCGGCTCGAATCCACCGTCACCTACACCGCCGAGTACAGCGATTCCCAGGAGAACCAGACGACGACCTACACCATCGCCGTCAACCGCGCCGGAGACATCGCCGTCCGTGTCGCGAATGAAAACCTCGATTCGTCCTTGTACGCATCCGGCGACACGTTCGTCCAGTACATGCCCGAGTTCGCGCAATACAAAGTGCTCCCGCGCGATGCGTCGGTCCCGCAGATCCTCGAGCGGGCCAGTTTCGAAATTATCGATCCCGTCGTAGACGTGTTCGCTTCGCTCGCGCAGTTCCAGTCCCCCGCCGGCAGCGCCGAACTCGCCGATCTCGCGCTGATCGGCGCGGAAACGATCGACGGGCGCGAATGCGATCACGTGCAATTCACGATGAACGCCATCCGCTACGACTTGTGGATCGAAAAGGCCCCGGCCCGGCTCGTTCGCCGCATCATGCCCGACATGGCGGAGCTCGAAGCGCAATACGAGCGCGAATACGGAATGGACTTCGAGATCGCCGTCTCCGCCAGTCTGCCGGCATGGGAAATCGATGCCGACGTCTCAAGCGCCGTGACGTTCAGCCCGCCCGATGGCGCCGAGAAGGTCGAGCGATTCGGGCCGAAAGCGCCCGCCGAAGCCATGCTCAATACGCCCGCGCCCGACTTCACCCTGCCTCTGCTCGACGGCGGCGAGTTCACGCTCTCCAAAGAACGCGGAAACATCGTGATTCTCGATTTCTGGGCGACCTGGTGCGGGCCGTGCCGCATCGGCATGCCCGCGTTGAGCGAAGTCGCCAAAGAATTCGCCGACCAGGGCGTCAAGCTCATCAGCATCGATCTCGGTGAGGACCCGGCCGACGTCCGCGCGTTCCTCGCCGACATGAATCTCGACATCACCGTCGCGCTCGCGGCAGACAACACCGTCCCGAGTCTCTATAAAGTCGAGCCCATCCCGCAGACGACGATCGTCGATCGCGAGGGCATCATCCGCATCGTCCACATCGGACTGTGGGCCATGCCCGAATTCGATCCCGATTCCACCCAGGAAGAACAGATCGTCAAGATCCACGCCGGACTGGCCGACGCGCTACGCGCCCAGTTGCGCGACCTCACAAAATAGGGACAGCCACCCGTTTTCCGGGGTCAGTCGTTCCCCGCATCGACAAGGTTCACCAGGCCGTGCGCCGGATGCGTCGCCACCACCGCGGCAACATACCCGTTCACTTTCCGCGTCGCCTGGATGTCCGCGCCGTCTTCCGCGGCCGCCTTCGCCAGCGCCTGCGCCGCGCTTGAATGCTTCGGCGCCAGGATCACCTTCACCGGCTTGTCGCAACACGCCACCAGCAATTCCGTCACCTCGCCACCGCCAAAACGGTTCGTCCGCGCGCCGACGATTTCCAGTTTCGGGTGCGGACGAATCAAACCCAGAATCCGTTCGCGATCGGTCAGCGTCAGCCGAATGCCGTGCGCGTCGAGATACGCCTGCACGCTCTCCCAGCCCGGATCCGTCTCGGATTCCGCCTCGAGTTCCTCGACCGAGACCGCCGCGTGAATCACATTGGAATCCGGGGCCGCCTCGAACAACCCGGTCACGTCCGACAATACGAAGGCCAATGCCGCGGCCGCCGCGAGTGCCGCGCCCGCGATCGCCAGGCGCCGCGATGCCCGGTGCGTACCCGCGCCCCCGCACTCCAGCGCCATCGATCGCGCCCGCTGCCAGGTTTCCGTCGGGCACGCGCACCCCTCGCGCAACCGATCGGACAGCGCGCGCTCGAACCGCATTTCCGACGCGAGCCGCATGCGCTCGGCCTCCGTCAGCGACGCCTCGAACTGCGCGGCCTCGCACGCGGACAACTCGCCGTCCACGTACGCCTGCCACATCTGCTCCTGATCTCTGTTCATGCGCCCGTCGTGCTCCCTTGTCCCTCATCCTGGCGAGTGCCGCCGTCCTCCCGCACGCGCGCCCGGGGAAACCGGATGATCCCCCGTGCACGCGCGTACTCGCCCAGTTCGTGCCTCATTTTCCGCCGGCCCCGGGCCAGGTGCGTCATCACCGTGCCCACCGGTATCTCCATGATCTCCGCGATCTCCTGATAGGAGAACCGCTCGACCCCGCGCAGCAGCAGCGCCGTCCGCTGCGCCGTCGATAACCCCCGAATCGCGCGGTACACCTCGTCGCCAACGGTCTGCAACAACGTCTCCGGATCGTCGATCACGTCGTAGTGGCTCGTCGGCGGTTCCGCCGCGGCGTCGCCCGCTTCCGGCGCGTCCAGACTCGCAAACGCGCGGCCCGTCTCGCGGTTCGCCACGTAACACTTGTTCAACAGAATCCGGAACATCCACGCCCGGAAATTCGTGCCCGGCGTGTATTTGTGCCGGTTCTCGTACGCCGAGAGTATCGCCTGCGCGAACACATCGTCCGCCACGCCCGAATCCCAAACGTTGCGCAGGATGAACCGGTAAAACTCGTCGCGGTGCTGCTCGATCTTCTGCAGGAATTCGTCGCCCCCGGATGCGCCCGTCGTGCGCGCGCCCCAGGGCCAGATGCCGCCGCGTCTCGCTGTCGTCGTCGCCATAACTGTTAACTGGAGGGAATCCCTCAACCGGCCACGGCCAACACGGTTCTAGCCGGCCCCGTGCTTCCTGCTCTTCCCGGTACCGCCCCGCCGTCTCTCGCACGCATCATACGCGCCTCAGTGCCTCGACGGCATGCGCTGCAATTCGGCCGGCAACGAATCCCGCAACAGCCGCCGGCCGCGGTGCAACCGCGACATCACCGTGCCCAGCGGGCAATCGAGCTCCGCGGCAATCTCGCGATACGACATGTCCTGCAAGTCCGCCATGATCACCGTGCGGCGGTGCGTCTCCGGAAGCGCCTCAATCGCCGATCGCGTCGCATCCCCAAGGCATTCCAGCAAGTCCTCCGCCCGCGACGCCTTCGGAACGAATCCCATCTCCCGGTCCGGGCCCGCCTCGGGCATGAACTCGGCATCGGTCAACTCGACTTCGAACGGCCGGCGCGCTTTGCGGCGGTAATTGTTGATGAAGGTATTGCGCAGAATGGTCAGCAGCCACGCCTTGATATACGTCCCCGGTCGATACCGATCGTGAAAACGCAGCGCGCGCACCATCGTGTCTTGCAGAAGGTCCTTCGCGTCCGCCGCGTTCCGCGTCAGGTGCAACGCCGCCGGATACAAAACATCGATCTGCTCGACCAGTTGCCGCTCGAATTCGGCGTCCCGTTCAATTGCCTCCACCGCTTCCATTGCCATGCGCCGCGGCCTCCCGAACCAGGTTCACGGCGCCCCGCCGGGACGGGCCCGCCGTGATCCCTGTATTCGTGGCGCGCAGCCCTCGGTGTCACGCCCGTCCCAGCCCCCTCGTCGCTGTTCGCGGGGATAAACTGCTCGAACACAACGACTTACCGTGCCCTGGACCATCCGCGTTGGGGCCGACGAAGCTCGTGTATTAGTTTGGGCTCGTATCGAAGGGGTCGCGCATGACGAACGAGCGATACACGGCCTCGCCGAGTGTGTTGAAGCTGCCGCGGACCGTACCGTCCGCCAACACGGTGTCGTGCAGCCGCTGATCGCCCGTGTTGAAATGAAAACTGCCGTCGGGAGTCTGCGAAGCGGACCCAAGGAAGAACGAGTACACGCCCAAGTCGATGTTCACATCGAGCGTCGCGACCATCTTGACTTCGTCGAGTGAATAAACCTGGCCCCGGCTGTTGCCCCCCAGGGCCTCGACGCGAGCGTTGCCGTTGTCGTACACGGCCAGCCGTCCATCGGGAAGAAGGTTCGGGTCGTGCGGATAACTGAACCAGGGATTGGGATCGGCCGCGACAATCGCAAAGTCGCCCTCCGGTCCCAGCCGCCAGACGACGTGCCCGTCGCCGGTGCCGTCCTCGTACGCGATCTTGACCACCCAATCCTGGTGACGGACGCTCAGCAACAAGTTTCCGTCCGACGGGTCGTACTCGATCGCGTTCATGTGCGTCCAGTCGTTGGCTATCTCCGCGAGCTCCAGATCCGTCTCGCCGAAGGCCGTCAATGTGTCTCCAAGAAGCGCCGCCCGGCTCACATCGAGATGGTCGAACCCATCCCAGCTCCAAACGACTTGCATCCGGTCATTCAGGACGAAGACTTGGTCTCCGATTATGTCGACGACGCCGGGCCCTTGCACGTCGTTGAACAACCGTTCGTGGTGCCCCAACACCGCAAACCGGCCGCCGGGAAGGGGCCGCACGTCGTGATGCATCGCCTGCGTACGCGCAACTCCCAGTTCCGCCAGCTGCAAGTTCAGTGCGGGAACCCAGAGATCGCGCACCGGCTGTCCCGAATAGTCGGCTACGAAAATGTGAAGCGAGTGCTCTCGAATCGTCCAACCCGACCCGGTCGGGCGGTAGATCGAGCCCACCGGCTGGTACCACACGGGCATCCCAAGTTCGTCGACGATCAACGACCGGTTGCCGCGAATGCCGCTGATCGCCAACAGAGAATTCTGTGCCGGATCCGCCTGCGGCGTCAGCACGACGACGTCCTGCAACCCGGACGCCGCAGTGCTACTCGACCGATACTGCAGGACTGGGCCCGCCTGCGCCACCGCCGTGCCGTCGTAAATGAAATGTTGAACCGAGTAGTCGTTCCCCGGACGCAATCCCGGCAACAATACCCCCGTCTCCGTGCCCGTTCCCGCGCGGCGCGGCGTCTCGAACGCGCGTGCAACCACGGCGGAATCGCAGCTGTCGCAGGTGTAACGCACGCTGCCCTCGAACCCGATCGGAATCGTGTAGGAATACAGCGCGACCCACGGATGGGGCGAGTTGGTCACCATCGGACCGCCCCGCGGCACCACTTCGACGACGGCCTCGAGGATCGGCGCTTCGCCGCGCGCGCTGCCATCGATTTCCGCGCGGATGAACATCAGCCCGGTCTCAAACGGCGTCCACTGAAAGAGCGTCTCGGACTCGTAGTCGCGATGGTACAGTAGCCGATCGGACTCGTCATAGACTGACGCCCGCACCTGACGGCCCGTGTCCGTCATCACGCTCCACGCGAGCGCCTGTCCCAGCGTCACGCTGTCCGGCGCGATGATTTGCGGCCCCGCCGGACCGCCTCCTCCCCCACCACCGCACCCCGCCAGCGCAACAAGACACACGACGACCCATCGATTGAACGGGCCGATTCGAAATTCGCGCACGATGCTTCCCTCCCCAAGGATGCACCCGCAGCATAGCGGCTTATGGTCGACTGATCCACGCCTTCCTTATGTGAACGTTTTCACGCATTTGGTAAGAACCGGATAGTTGTTTGACGAAATTCTGCGAAATACGAGCGGATTCGACCGCTAATTCTCTTGCGCCGCGAATGGCGTGCTGGCGTTGACGCCGCCGACACGTGGGACTAGACTCGGCCCGCATGAGATTCTCCATCGCACTGTGCATCGTCGCGTTCGCGCATGCGGCCTCGTCCGAACCCGTCACCGTCCGCGTCATGACCTTCAACCTCTGGCACGGCGGATCCGCCGGCGGCCAGCCACTGGAACAGTCGGTCGAAGTCATCCGCGCTGCCCGCGCGGACCTCGTCGGTCTGCAGGAGACGCGCACGCGCGACGGCCTGAGCCAGGCGCCCGCCCTCGCAACCGCGCTCGGATTCCATGTCGTCGACCAGCCCGATCGTACCGCGATCCTCAGCCGATTCCCCGTCGTCGGCGCATCGGGCGATCTCGGCGCCGTCATTGAACTGCCCGGCGGCCGTCGCATCCACCATTTCAATGTTCACTACCACCACGCGCCGTACCAACCGTACCAACTGGCTGGCATCCCGTACGAAGACGGACGGTTCATCACGACGGAGGCGGAAGCCATTTCAGAAGCGCGGCTCGCGCGCGGAGAAGAGTCGGACCAGCTCGTCGCAATGGTCCAGCCGCTAATCGCCGCCGGCGCAATCGTCTTCGTCACTGGCGACTTCAACGAGCCCAGCCATCTCGACTGGACCCCGCGCGCGGCATCCGGCCGGCTGGTGCCGGTCGCGGTGCACTGGCCGGCCACGCGTGCGCTGGCCGACGTCGGAATGCGCGACGCCTATCGCGCGGTCCATCCCGACGAATCCGTCGCGCGCGGTTTCACCTGGACCCCGACCACATCCCCGGACGATCCGGCGGACCGTCACGACCGCATCGATCTCGTCCTGGCAGGCGGCGCGATAACCATCTCGGCTGCCGAAGTCGTCGGCGAATCTCCAAAGTACGCCGACATCGTGGTCACGCCGTTTCCGAGCGACCACCGCGCCGTCGTCGCCGAATTCGTGATTGCGGACGACGTCTCGACGCAGCCGCGCTAATTCGAACTAGCCGTCGCTTTCGATCCAGTCCCGAAATTCGCCGGCATCTCGCGCTCGGCATCGGTCAGAAATCCGTCGCCGTTCGCGTCCTGCATCAGCGATCCAAACGTGTCGCGCACGCCGATGTACGCCCCGCTCGGCTCGAACGCGTGCATGCGCCCCGTCCACGCGTCCATCCCGACATCCACGCGTACGTATTCGTTTACCAGTCCGTGATTGAATCCGGGCAGGTCCTGTGCGCCGCCGACGAACATGTGGTCCCAGTCCTTCACGACCGGCTCCGTCAAATCCAGCCAGCTCCCCCCGCCCGTGATCACGTAGTGCACGTGGTCCTTGTACCCGCGCTCGTACTCGTGCGTGTGCCCGCTGAACACGGCATCGACGCCGTACTTCTCCAGCAGCGGCACCAGCTTCGCGCGCAGCATCTCATCCCCGTCGATCCACAACTCGCAGTACGGCGGCACGTGAATGAACAGAAACGTGAACCGCGCCGCCTGCGCCGCGTCGGACTTGAGGTCGCCCTCGAGCCAATCCCGGACGTCCTCCTCCATCGTGCCGAAATCGATGCACACGAAATGCGCGCCGGCGTAGTCGAACGAAAAACTGCCCCAACCCGGGTCCATCCCCGGCCGGTCCTTGCTCGGCATGTCCGCGAACTTGCGAATCACGTCGTCCCGGTCGGGCTCGTGGTTCCCCCACGCGATAAAATACGGCACGGTCTGCCCGAGATATTTCGCCACGCGGTCGAGAAAGAAATTGCGCACGTCGGTATAGTCGCCCCCGTCCTCCGCAAGGTCGCCCGAGGTGAGCGCAATGTCCACCCCGCTCTCCGCCATGTGCCGCATCATCGTCTTCGTCGGCTCGAGAATGTCCTCCGGATACGCCCCCTTGTTCTGACCCTGACTGTCCGACCACACGCCGAAACTGAACGGCTCCGCCCCGGCCGGCGCCGTCCGAAATGTCCGCACCATCGACGGCTCGCCGCCATCCGCCGCCACGCGATAGAAATACGTCGCGCCCGGCCGCAACCCAGTCAGCACGGCCTTGTGAATCCACGACCCAAACCCCGAATCCACCCGCTCCGCCGTCACCGACGCCTCAAATCCCGCCCGCAACCCATACTCCACCCGCGCATACTCCGAACCCGCCTGCTCCCACATAATCGTGATCCCGTCCGGCTTCACATTCTGCAAATACGGCGCCGTAAGCCACTCTTCGTGAGCCAGCGCGATCGGGGAGGTCAGCAAGCTCGATAGTAGAATCGCTCGAACGTAGAAGAGCATCTGATTTCTTCCTTCCAGGCCGCAGCTATCGAGATCGAGTCACTGTCGATTGTCTAGGAGAAGCGCGGAACTCGACTAGGGGTCTATTTCGAAAGAGACAGGAGGCGTTTTGGTTTCCGCTTCGATTTCTACAGGATGGACCGTGATTCTCACGTAGACGGACGTGAAACCCTCGCGACTATCGCAAACATCAATTCGCCCCCCGTATCTTCCGCCTCGCTTTGCCCGCAGGTGAATCACAAGCGTCTTCGGTTCATCGACTTCGATTTCTTTCTCTAACCAGAGCGTGGTAAAGGGCAGTCCACTCGTGGCGTCGGCGGAGGTTTCGGGACGGGTACCTATGATGTCGAAACCGTCGAGCAGCCCCGCGAAAATGTCTATGCTTTCAAGAATTCGCGGATCGTCTGTGGCGTCTTCGACAATCAATTTAACTTCGAATTCCTCGGCAACGAACACCTCGCTTGGGTGGTGAAGGGTGACATGGAACGGATCCTCCAGTATGTCATTCAATCCGCCAGACCACGTCAGAAAAATGAACACTGCGACTATTCCGCCACCCCACAACACTGACGTACAGATGAAAGTGATGATGACGGCTAGAACAATGGCGCGTTTATTGGTCGCACGGCGGACGGGCACCGTAGGTGATGGAGGATAGTGCGGTTGATTCACCGTATCAGATCCAACATGTGACGTCGCCGCAGCCCGTCAGATTGCTCATCGACACTCAAGGTGTAGCGAAAACGCGCCCGGTGCAAGTCAAATCGGCCGGGGCCGCAGGCCGCACCCGGTTTTTCTTTGGTTACTTTCTTTTTTCCTCAATAAGAAAGTAACTGGTACCAAGGGTGGGGCTCGAACCCACGACCTCTGGATCCACAATCCAGCGCTCTAACCAGCTGAGCTACCTCGGCACAAGTACGCCGCGAGCGCGGCGCAAGTCGGTCAGGCCCAATAGTATAAGTATCCCCGCCGCGCACCGTCAACACACGCACGTTGCACGCCTGTGCAACGCCTCATGCGCACCACGCGATCGCGCTCACCAGACAGAACCACCATTCCTCATTGTAATCCCCGTCGCAATCCTTATCGTCATCGTCATCGTCATCGTCATCGTAATCGTAATCGGCTCTTGACCTTCCCCGTCGCGTCGAAGCGAAGCCCTTTCCAACACCCGAATACAAGCGCGAGCGCGTGCACGGCTACCTACGACCTGCACGCCCGACCCGCCATTCCAGGGAATTGTCCACCCCCGCGCGTGTTCTATATACTCCGCGCGCCGCCGCCCACGATCGTCTCCGGGCCGCGGATCGCGCATCAGGAGAGCACGCATGGAGAATGTCATCATCATCGGGTCAGGCCCGGCGGGCTACACCGCCGCGCTCTACACCGCGCGCGGCAACCTCAACCCGCTCGTGCTCGCCGGCGACCCGCTCATGGGCCAGGAATTCCTCCCCGGCGGCCAGC